>ONSW01000033.1 GCA_900320595.1 uncultured Eubacteriales bacterium
GCTTCTCGCGAGCGGCGTCGCCGTTATCGGCGAGAGCGAGATCGAAAAACTCCTCTGAAATAAAAACTGTCTCGGGTCTTGTGACCCGAGACAGTTTTTATCCGGCGATCCGTTTTCCCTCCGCGTCTAGGAACACCGCCGGCACGACGCAGGAAACGGCGCGTGCCATCTCGGAAGGGGAGACGGCGCTTCCGCTGCGGCCGTAGACGGGGATGAGCTCGATCCCCTCGTCATATTCGGCGCGAACGGCCGTGCGGGGCATCGAGACATAAAGCGCGGCGCGCAGTCGCTCCTCAAGCTTATCCCGGTCTGCCACAACGCCGAACGTGCGCCCGGCGGCACGGACGGCATAGAAACGGGAAACGCCGGGCACTTCCGCAAGGATGCGCGCGCTCAAATGCAACACGGTGCTCGATCTCCGGCATCCGGGCCCGCCGCGGGAGGATCTCCTCCGCGGCCGCAGCTGCGGCCTGCTCCGCCCGGCGGGCGTCGCCGAGAGAATAGACGGCCTCGTCCCAATTCCCGTTCACCCCGACACGGCAGACGAGATTCAGATTGGCGGCAAGAGAGAAAAGAAGAGCGAGGGAAAGGAGCAGCGCACGCGATTTCAAAAGCATCACCTCAGAAGAAGAATCGCACGGCCTTTGTCCCGGCAAAGATTCGTGCCATCTCAAGATAATGCTTCGCTCCCGTGCCGTCAAGGCTTTCGGCAAAAGCTCTCTTCTTTCGAGCGCCGCGACCGGGGCAGACTGAAAGAAGCGTGTGTTTGCATGACACGTCTGGCGTTTCTACGGCATACAGATCGGATCGATCTGCGCGGCGGAGATCTCATAGGCGGTGCGCTCCTCGCTGCCGTTTTCGGTCAGCTTGGAGTAGCGGCGGCTCTGGATCCGCCCTTCGAGTGAAAGGCGCGTTCCGACCTCCCAGAGCGCCGCCTCGCGCGCCTTTGATCCCCAGCAGATGCACGGCAGATAGTCGGAGCGGCCGTAGCGGCGGTTGACCGCAAGGATCAGGTCGCAGATCTCCCGCCCCATCGGCGTCGTGCGCAGATTCGGACTTTTACAGAGCGCGCCGCGCAGACGGACGCGGTTCTCGTCCGCTTCCTCCGTGGGCGCAAGCGTGCGTGCAAAAACGGAAATGACGAGCCGCGGCCATTCGCCGCTGCGGTTGTTGAACGTGCGCACCTCGCCCGTGACGCACAGCCGGCCGCCTTGTTCCGCCGTGCCGAGCATCGTTTCGCGTATCGTGACATTCACGGTGTCGGCTGCCCCCGACAGCCGCCGTACGAGCAGGGGAAGGGTGTAAAACGATTGCGACCGCGCCGCATGAGAGTAGACCGGCTCCTCCAAGCAGGTCCCGCAGAGAATGACCTCGTTATCCGGTAAGCATAGATCCATGGCTGTTGTCCTCTTTTCGGTGATAGAAAGTTCTGTTTCCAATCTATTCCGCGCAGCCCCTTGAATATGCCGCTCGGTTCGTTTATAATAATAAGCACCCAAACCAAAGGAGAACTGCTTTATGGATATCAGTGAAATCTTAACGAAATGCGACCATACCCTGCTGCGCGTCGATTGCCGCGCGGAGGAGATCCGCACCCTCTGCGACCAGGCGATCCGCTATAACTGCGCCAGCGTGTGCATCCCGCCCTGCCATGTCGCGGGAGCCAAGCGCTATGTCGGCGACAAGCTCGCGATCTGCACGGTCATCGGTTTCCCGAACGGATATATGACCACCGCCGCCAAGGCCTTCGAGGCGGCCGACGCCGTGAAAAACGGCGCGGATGAGATCGACATGGTCATCAACCTCTCCATGGTCAAGGACGCTGCCTGGAACGAGGTCGCCAAGGACATCGCCGCCGTCCGCAAGGCGACGGAGGGCAAGATCCTGAAGGTCATCATCGAGTGCTGCCTGCTGACCGAGGAGGAAAAGCTGCAGCTCTGCCGCATCGTTTCCGACAGCGGCGCCGATTTCATCAAGACCTCCACCGGCTTCTCCACCGGCGGAGCCACGCGCGAGGACGTCAAGCTGATGCGCGAGAACTGCCCGGAGCGCGTCAAGGTCAAGGCGGCGGGCGGCATCTCCTCGCTGCAGGACGCCGAGGACTTTATCGCGCTGGGAGCCGAGCGTCTCGGCACCAGCCGGATCGTCAAGCTCGCGATCGCGCGGGAGCAGGAGAACGGATAATTCGCATATCCTGAACCGGCGCCGGGAGAATATGCCCGGCGCCGGCTTTTTCGGCAGAAAAAAGAGAAAAAGATGCTTGACAGGAGCGGGGAAAGCTGATATAGTAATCCCGCTTAAAACAAAGCAGGTACGGCTTTCCGCCCACCTCACCCGCCGGCAGTCTGGCCGGGCGCGGTCAATAAGGCATAAAATCCCCGCAGGGGACGTATGCTGTGTTGTGGTGCGGATGCTGTGCATCCGTATTTTTTTATGTTTCCGCTACTATGGAGGTGGGCTACAATCGCTAACACAGATCATCAGATCAACGAAGAGATCCGCGACAAGGAAGTGCGCCTGATCGGAGCTGACGGCGAACAGCTTGGCATCATGTCGGCTGAGGAAGCGCTGCGCATCGCGACCGAGCAGGAATACGATCTCGTCAAGATCGCGCCCGGCTCCAATCCGCCGGTCTGCAAGATCATGGATTACGGCAAGTATCGCTTTGAGCAGACCAAGAAGGAAAAGGAAGCGAAAAAGAACCAGCGCGTGATCGAGATCAAGGAGATCCGCATGTCTCCGAGCATCGACACCAACGACTTCAACACCAAGCTCAAGAACGGCCAGAAGTTCCTCTCCGAGGGCAACCGCCTGAAGGTCTCCGTCCGCTTCCGCGGCAGAGAGATGGCCCACACCGAGATCGGCGGCGTCATCCTGCGTGATTTTGCGGCCAAGTGCGCCGACATCGCGAACATGGACAAGGCGCCGAAGCTCGAAGGACGCAACATGTCGATGTTCCTCTCTCCCAAGCCGCAGACCGCGCCGAAGAAGCCCGGAAAGCCCAAAGCCCCCAAGACCGAGACCCCGGCTGCCGAGCCGGCGGCGGAGGCCGAAAAAGCCGCGGAGGAATGATCCGCGCAGCAACATTGTAAAACAGCAGGTTTTTCCTGTTTGAATCAAAAAAGGAGAAATAGTCATGCCTAAACTGAAGACGCACAGTGGTGCCAAGAAGAGATTCAATCTCACCAAGACCGGTAAAGTTAAGCGTGCGCACGCTTACAAGAGCCATATCCTCACCAAGAAAGATACGAAGCGTTGCCGCCGTCTGCGGTCCGAGACCTATGCCGACGTGACCAATGCCGCGACCATCAAAAAAATGATCCCTTACAAATAAGGGCTGCAAGTGTAAATAGGAGGATATACAAATGGCAAGAGTTAAAGGCGCAATGATGACCCGCAAGCACAGAAGCAAGGTGCTTGGCCTGGCAAAGGGTTACTGGGGCAACAAGTCCCGTCATTTCAAGATGGCGAACGAGCAGGTCATGAAGTCCGGCCGTTACGCATATGTTGGACGCAAGCAGAAGAAGAGAGATTTCCGTTCGCTGTGGATCACCCGTATCAGCGCCGGCTGCAAGCTCAACGGCATGAACTACTCCACCTTCATGCACGGCCTCAAGCTCGCGGGCGTCGACATGAACCGCAAGATGCTCTCCGAGACCGCGATCCACGATCCGGCCGCTTTCACCGCTCTTTGCGAGCTGGCCAAGGCTGCCAAGTAATAGAAGAATCAGATAAAAATGCCGCTCGTTTTCCCTGAGCGGCATTTTGACTGCTTGAAGAGGGTACGACATGATAAGAGAGTATCTGGAAAAGCACGAATGGGCACACGAGACCCTCATTACGCTTTATACCATCGTGCTGGAATTCATCTACGCCATTGGCATGAACATGTTTATCGTCCCGGTCGGGATCTATGCCGGCGGGCTGATGGGTATTTGCCAGCTGATCCGAACGCTGCTGGTCGACTATTTCGGCATTGCCGTCAACTTTGATATCGCGGGTCTGCTCTATTACGTGTTCAACATCCCGATTTTCCTGTATGCCTGGAAACGGATGCGGCGCAGAACACTCGTCAAGACGATCATCGCGGTCACGTTTTCAACGCTATTCCTCGCAATCGTCCCGGTCAAGCCGCTGCTGCCGGATGACATGCTCGGCAGTGTGATCGTCGGCAGCCTGATCACAGGCTCGGTACTCGGTCTGGTGCTGCGCTGCGGCTCGTCCAGCGGCGGACTTGATATTATCGGCCTGATGATGGCGATGGGCAAACGGGAGACCGGCGTCGGACAGCTCTATATCATCGTCAACGCGGTCCAGTTTGTCGCCTATGCCATGCTGTTCGACCTGCGTGTCGTGATCTATTCCATGATCTCCACCTTCCTCAGTTCTTTTGCGCTCGACCACTTTCATTTTCAGAATATCAACGTCGAGGTCAAGATCATTACCAAGCGCAAGGACGAGCTGGCGGACGCGATCCTGCGCGGGCTGCACCGCGGCGTGACCGAATGGGCGAGCGTCGGCGCCTATACCGACGAGCCCAGCGAGGTGCTGTACGTCATCATCTCCAAATACGAGATCACCCGCCTGCGCAACATCATCGCGCACTGTGATCCCAACGCCTTTGTCGTGATCGGCGACAAGGTCCATGTCTACGGCAATTTTCTTAAAAGATTGTAAAACAGAACAAGCAGGGGCACGGCCGAAAGCCGCGCCCCTGTTCGCTTTGTCCGACGGCGGATAGACTTGCAATCGCCCGGCAAATCCCCTATAATAGAAACAAGCTTTTGATGTGATAAGAGGGCATTTATATGATCGAAAACGCCGAAAAGTTTTTTGAACTCTATAAAACGGACGAGGCGCTCAGAGCGCGCGTAAAGGAAGCGATGGACTGCTATCCCGGCAGCTTCGAGATCCGCGAGCCGCTGGTGGAAGAGGTGCTGCTGCCGATCGCGCACGAGCTCGGTCTTGACTTTACCGTCAGCGAGCTGCGCGCCTATGAGACGAGAAAAAAGCTCAGTCATCTGCACCAGAGCGACGAGGAGTACTTCGCCTCGATCGAGGATGAAGAGGGCTTCTGGCTGCTGGACAACGGCTGGGAATACGATGAGGACGTGCTGCGCGCAGGGGAGGAGTGGAAGAGATGAAGATCCTCGCCTGCTCGATCCGCGGCGGCGACGTCTGCGCGACGATCCTCGCCGAAAAGGAAGACTGTATGTGTCTGGGGGGCGGCCATGCCGCCGTCGAGGGCTGCATCCACCGGTTCGCCGGGGAAAAAGGTCTGCCTTCGCTCGCCCTTGCCCGCGTCACCCGCATGCAGGAAACGGCCGACGGCGGCATCGAATTTGACTTTGACGCGGCCGTTCCGCCCCGGGTGAAGCTGGGGAAGTATCTCGGACTTGAGGTCTATGTCCCCGCGGACGAAAGCCCGGATCTGCCGGTGCTGCGTGCCGCTGCGGAAACGCTCGAGGCCGACATTCCCGAGACCTATATCAGCCGCAAGATCGACGGCCTCGTCCGCCAACGGCTCGAGGATGTGGCGCAGCGCCCCGGCTTCAACACGCTTTCGGATATGGTCGCCGTGCTGCGCGCATCGAGCGCGGAGCTCGGTCTCAGCTATGACGACAACGCGCTGTGGGACATGGCTGTTGCCGTTTCGGACGAGCTGAACGCCGGCAATATGCGCGCCCGCAGCGCGCATGAGATCACCGAGCTGCTCGCGTCGGCGCTGTATCCCGGCGGGGGCGGTGACCGCGCCTTTGCCGTGATCGAGCGGGCGCTGGAGGATCGCGCGGCGCAAAAACGCGCCGAGAGCATGGAGACCATCGCGGAGGAGAGCTTTGCAAGCTATCTGCGCATGGCCGGCAAGAGCATGGCCGAGCTGCGCGGAGAGTTCCGCCCGCTGGCCGAGGAACTTGTACGAATCGACCTTTTGATCGACGAGGTCGCCGTGCGGGAGAACATCACGCTTTCGGACGATGAGTTTGACGCCGCGCTTGAGACGATCGCCTCGATGTACGAGCTGCCCCCGGCCGAGGTGCTTGGGATGATCGGGGCCGCGACGCTTCGCGCCCAGCTGATCCGTGACAAGGCGCGGGCGATGATCGTCGACAGCGCCGACACCTTCTGATAAAAACAAGAGGACGCCTTTGACGTCCTCTTGGATCATTTTTCCGATAAGCTGATAAAGTCTTCGCGTGCGGCGGCGCGTCTGCTGCGGCTGATGGGAACGAGTTCGCCGTTCACCAGCACGAAATCATCGTGCGCGAGCGAACCGATCTTATCCTTGTTCACCCAATAGCTGCGGTGGCTGTGAATGAAGGAGCGCGCGAGCGCATTCTTCAGCAGCCGGGAGGGCGGCTCGGAGGAAGTGAAGCTCTCCTTTTCCGTACGGATGATCGTGTGGCGCCCGTCACGCTCGAGATAGAGCACCTCGTCCAGCGGCACAACGGTCACTTTCCCGCGGGAGCGGATCACGATTCCGTGGCTCCGATAGGCCTCGATCGACGAAAGCGCCTTCCTCATCGCCGGCACGATACGCTCGCTTAGCTCCGAGCGAAGAAGAAACCAGACATGGTCGGCGCGGTAGACCTCGGTGGCAAAGCGGAGCTCATCCGACACAAAAATGATCCGGCAGGCCGGAACGAGAAGGTTGAGCTTTTCCGCCAGCGAGATGGCGCGCTCCGAATCGGACGAGATCCCGAGCACGGCGACGTCCGGGGCATAGTCGCCGGAGAGACAGCGCAGCAGTTCCTCGGCACAACAAAACGATTCGATCTCGCACGCAAGCGGCTTTACGGTCGCCTCGAGCAGTGCGGCAAGCTGAAAACGATATTCCTGATTGCGTTCGCAGATGGCAACACGCAGCATGCGAAGAAACCTCCGAATAGAAGAAAAAAGAGCGTGTCTCTTCCGGCCGAAGCAGCCGGAATTAACAGCATTTTCCAATTCGAAAGTATAGCATTTTCGGCCGCGACAGTCAAGCGCGCCTTCAAATCTTTCGTTTGTAAAAAGACACATGAAAAAAAGTGAAAGGGAGAGAAGAGCATGGACAAAATCAAAAGAAATCTCGGTTTCGGCTGTATGCGTCTGCCGATGATCGGGGAGGAGGTCGACATCGAGCAGACCAAAAAGATGGTCGATCATTTTCTGGAAGCGGGCTTCAATTATTTTGACACCGCCCACGGCTATATCGACGGAAAGAGCGAGCTCGCGATCCGCGAATGCCTCACATGCCGTTATCCGCGTGACCGTTATATTTTGACGAACAAGCTCTCCGGCAACTTTTTCGAGCGGGAGGAGGATATCCGGCCGCTCTTTGAAAGCCAGCTTGCCGCATGCGGGGTCGACTACTTTGACTTTTATCTGATGCACGCGCAGGGCGCGCGCAATTACGGCCACTACAAGGCCTGCCGCGCCTATGAGACAGCCTTTGCGCTCAAACGGGAGGGGAAGGTGCGCCATGTCGGCATCTCCTTCCACGACAGCCCGGAAATGCTCGACAGGATCCTCACGGACTATCCCGAAATCGAGGCCGTACAGATCCAGTTCAACTATCTCGATTTTGACGATCCCGCCGTTCAGAGCCACGCTGTGTACGAAATGGCGCGGCGGCACGGAAAGCCCGTCATCATCATGGAGCCGGTCAAGGGCGGCAGACTTGTCAATCTGCCGGACGAGGCGGCAGCGGAGTTCGCTTCCCTCGGCGGCGGCAGTCCGGCAAGCTATGCGATCCGCTTTGCCGCGGGCTTCGAGGGCGTAATGATGGTGCTCTCCGGCATGAGCGATATGGCGCAGATGACGGATAACTGCTCGTTCATGGCGGATTTCAAGCCGCTTGACGAGACCGAGCGCGCTGCGGTCGACCGGGTGCAGGCCATTTTCAAGACCAAGAACTTCATCCCCTGCACAGCCTGCCGTTACTGCACGGCCGGCTGCCCGATGGGCATCGCGATCCCGGACATCTTTGCCACCGTGAACGCGAAAAAGCTGCACCGCGACTGGAACAGCTCGTATTATTACAATATCGTCTGCGACAAGGCGGGAAGCCGCGCCTCCGACTGTGTCCGCTGCGGCCAGTGCGAGGCCGTCTGCCCCCAGCATCTCGAGATCCGGGAACTGCTGGCGGCCGCGGCGGAGGAGTTTGAAAAATAAAACGCTCGCAGCAGTCTGCAAAAAAAGAAAACCACCTTGCAAACCCGTGCGGTTTGCAAGGTGGTATTTTGTTGAATGCAAGCGGATCAGGCGACCGCCTTCTCACGCGCTTCTTTCCTGGCGAAGAAGAACACGGCGCTGATCGCAAGGATCACGAACATCAGCACGGTCCAGCGGTCGGTCAGACGCATCGCCAGGTGCATGTTTTCGGTCAGCGCGAAGAGAACGACCGAGCAAACAGCGGTGATGGTGCCGAAGACCTTGTTGAAGAGGGGATGGGATTCCTCGTCATCCTCTTCGCGGCGCCGGATCAGAGAGGCAAGGGCGAAGAGAACGGACAGGATGCAGGCGATCAGATTCAGCAGAGCCCAGCACGCAGGCGAGGCCGTCGGGATCTCGTCGGCGGGGATCTCCTCCAGCGCATTCACCGCGAGAAGGGGAGCGGGCTCGGCGATCATTTCCGCCTTTTCCTCATCAACTTCCACCACAGGGACGGCGAGAGGAACGTCGGCTTCTTCGATCACTTCCTCCCCCGGGTCATTCACGACCGGGGCGGCGGGAACGACGGGCGCGGGCTTCACCGGGGCGGCCGGAACCACCACGGGAGCGGCCGGTACAACTGCGGGGGCGGGAGGCGTGATCTTGCGAAGAGCGATGCCGCTGAGGGCGTCGAGCTTTGCAAGAGATACCTGGAGCGGGTTCAGAAGATCCCGGCAAATGATCATGTCGGCAGCGAACGCCTCGGGCTCGACGGGAGCAGGGTTGGAGTAGCGGTTGAAGAAGTAGCGGTTGACATTCAGCGTGTTCTTAATATAGGAATGATCGCAGGTGCCGTTTTCAAAGCTGAAGGTATGCTGGGTGCCGGTCCAGTCGGATTCATAGTCCATGGCGTTGGTGGCGAAGATAACGTCGTTTGCCCAGTAGGGGCCGTCGGTAAAGCCTTCGAGAAAGCGGGGGGTCATCAGACCGGTGCCTTCAAAGACGGGGGTCTGGCTCGTGACGGTGACAGAGTCGTTCTTGCCGACCTCGGCGATCTCATACTCCATCATGACCATGCGGTCGATCAGAGCGGCGGGAATGATCAGGCAGCCGTGTTCATCGTCAATGTTGATGTTCATGCAGTCCCAGCCGCGCTCTTCCTGATAGTCCCACATCTCGGTGACACTGTCAAAGTCCTGGAAGATATGCAGGTTCGCGACTTTGTAGGTGGTGTCGGAGGCTTCGCCCTCGCTCACGAGGATCGTCTTGCCCTCGCCGATCGCGTTCAGATCGTCCCAGTAGACGACCAGGTCGCCGGCCTTGCCGAGCTGAACGGAACGGCGGCCGTAATTCTTGTAGTAGTCTTCTTCCAGTACCGTACCAAGGGAGAGGATGCTCTCCTTGTCAACGCGGCCGATGCTGCCCAGCGCGTCCATCTGATCGACGATCTTGGCGGTGTTGCGCTCGTTGATGCGCGCGATCGTAGCGACGTTTTTGTTGTAGACATCCAGTCGCTTGTTATAGGTCTCCATCTCGGCTTCATAGGCTGCGAGCTTTTCCGATTCGATCCGGTTGTGCTCCTCGGCCTCGGCGTTAAAGCGCTCGGCCTCGGTGTTGTAGAGCGCGGCGGCTTCGTTGAAGCTCTCCACGGCCTGGCTGTATGCTTCGAGCTCGCTGTTGTAGGCTTCTGCCGCGGCGTTATATGCCTCGACCTCACGGTTGTAGGCTTCGATCAGACGGTTGGCCTCCTCGTCGGAGAGACCGTCGAGAACAGGTGCGGTGGGAGCGGCAGGCGCTTCGGGCCGGGTGGGGGCAACGGGAGTAAGGTCGGTCTTTTCTTCGACGGCTTCCACACTCTCTTCTTCGGCCTGCTCGGAGATTGCTTCGACAGCCGCCGGGGCGAGGTCGTTCTCTTTCGTTTCGGAAAGAGTTTCACTCACGTTCGTTTCGGGAACGGTTTCGTTTTCGTTGGCTTCGGGAATGGTTTCGCTCGCCTCGGCGGGAGCAGGGTCTTCCACATCGTTGTCGGCGAAGGCGGCCATCGGCAGCAGGCCGAACATCAGGATCAGGACGAGAACCATAGCAATTGTTTTTTTCATTTTTATTTCCTCCCTGTCGTTTTTTTGTTTTCTAGCCTTAGTATACCGGGGAGGAAATCAATAAAGGAATCAATAAAAACAGCTTTCTTGCGCAAAACAAGAAAAAATATTGACGGAATGATGCGGGGCTGCTTATTCTCCCGCTGTCTGTGCTTTGTAATCGTTGCCCCAGCTTTCCACGCCCCAAAAACTTTCACGGTTACAAAAGGTGCGTACTTGTGAAGAGCGTTGACTTCCCTTATAATAAACACTGCAAACCCGATTGCCCGAGGAGGCACAGATCATGTTCAACAGAAACACCAAAAAGAAGATTCGCTTTTCGGATTATCTGTCCGAAGAGGTTGCGCGGGACTATATCAATCAGGACAAGCCCTATGCCGAGCAGATCGATCGGGCGGCAAAGCTCATCCGCGAGGCGGATTACGTTCTTATCGGCGCCGGAGCCGGAATGAGCACGGCGGCAGGCGCGGAGTACGGCGGGAAGTTCTTCGAGGAGAACTTCGCCGAGTTCCAAAAAATCTACGGCAAGGGGCCGTACATGCAGGACATGTACTCCGCCGGCTTCTATCCCTTCCCCGATCAGGAGAGCAAATGGGGATATTGGAGCCACCAGGCGCTGCTGGCCGGGGCGGATCTGGACGTGACGCCGCTCCATAAAACGCTGCTGGACGCGCTGGAGGGCAAGAAGCTCTTCCTTCTGAGCACCAACGCCGACCACCAGTTTGAAAAGGCCGGGCTGAGCGCCGGGCAGATCTTTCAGACCCAGGGCAGCTATCATCTCATCCAGTGCAAGCGCGGCTGCCACAACAAGACCTACGACGCGGTGGAGCTCTTCCGCCGGATGGAGCAGGCACGGCAGAATGGGAAGATCCCCAGCGCGTTCGTGCCCAGGTGCCCGGTCTGCGGCGGGGACATGGCGATGAACCTGAGGGTAGACAACTGCTTTGTCGAGGATGAGAACTGGCACGCCGCCGAGGAGCGCTTCAGCCGTTTCCTTTCGGCGTGCGTGAATGGTAAGACTGTCCTGCTGGAACTGGGCGTGGGCTTCAACACCCCCACGATCATCCGCTTCCCCTTTGAAAAGCTGACGCGGCAGCATGAGAACGTGAGCCTCGTACGCCTCAGCCGCAGCAAGGCCATGGTCCCGGCCAGCCTCGGGGACCGTGCCGTGGGTATCAACGCCGACATGGCGCAGAGCATCACGGACCTTGCCTCGAAGCTCCGTGAGACGGAGGCGGATGCGCCATGATCATCCAGACCGGGATGCGCACGGACATCCCCGCCTTTTATTCCCGGTGGTTCCTCAACCGCCTGAAGGAAGGCTGTGTGCTGGTGCGCAATCCCTATGATCCCCAATCCGTTACCCGCTACCGGCTGGACCCGGAGGTCGTGGATCTGATCGCCTTCTGCAGCAAGAATCCCGCTCCGATGCTTCCGCACATGGACGCGCTGAGGGACTACGGACAATACTGGTTCGTAACCATCACGCCATACGGCCCGGACGTAGAGCCGAATGTGCCGGACAAGGAAAGAGTGATGGAGGACTTCAAGCGCCTCGCGGACATCGCAGGCACAGACTCCATGGGCTGGCGCTATGACCCCATCCTGATCACCGACCGCTATTCGGTTGAGCGGCATATCCGGGACTTCGAGCACATGGCGAAAACGCTCTCCGGCTATACCGAGAGCTGCGTGATCTCTTTTATCGACCTGTATCAGAAGGTGAAGCGGAACTTTCCGGAGGCGCGGGAGGTGCAGAGAGCTGACCGGATCGCTCTCGGCAAGGCGTTTGCGGAGATCGGGAAGTCTTACGGCATGACGATCCGCGCCTGCGCCGAGGGAACGGAACTGGAACCGTACGGCGTCAACTGCGAGGGCTGCATGACGGTCGGCACGTTTGAAAGGGCGCTGCATACCGGATTGAACGTCCCCAAGCGGAAAAACCAGCGGGGCGGGCAGTGCGCCTGTGTGCTGGGGACGGATATCGGCGCTTACGATACCTGCGGCCATTTATGCCGTTACTGCTATGCCAATACCGATGCCAACCGGGTGCGGCGCAATCTGTGCGCCCACGATCCCGACTCGCCCTTCCTTCTGGGCGGGCACCGGCCGGGAGATCAGATCCGTGAGGCCAGACAGGAGAGCTGGAGATCCGGCCAGCTCAGTCTGGAGCTATCATAACAACGCGCCCGTTCAAATCCCTTTCGGGAACGGAAAAAGAGCAGCCCACCTCTGCGGGTGAGCTGCTCTTTTTTCGCTTTAAGGAGAGATTTGAATTGAAGGCGTTGATTTCAACAGCGCCTATTGAATAAGAACAAGGCAAATAGGGTGATTATCAGCTGAAATCACACCTGTCAAAGCGCCTGTTTCCAATGGCTCCAAGCTATAAAGGGTCAAAAGCGGGAGTGGAACTTCTCTGATGTGTTCCTTCAGTATCTGAAAACTGAATAAAAGCCTGGGCTTATCCCGTCAGAAGAAGACTCCGAGCAGACGATTCTGCCCGGAGTTTTTCTTCTAAAAAAACGCAAAATTATTTTTAAGTCCTTTCTTGACATATGCTGATAAAGTTCACTTGCTTCGTCTCCTTTTATGCGGGGAAATAGGGACAATCCCGGAAAAGGCACTCCCGGTTTTCACGGAAATAACGGCACGAGACCTTGCCGAGAGGCATCTCAACACCGAGAAGCTCCGCGGTGAAGGCGGCGGCGCGCGTGATGGCGAGCCGGCCGGTGCGTTTGCAGCAGCGTGGACCGCCTGCATCGGCGATCGCGTTCAGGCAGTCGGCAACGAGGCGCTGTGGGATCGGCCAGGCGTCCTTGTGCACGGGATTGGAACCTGTCAAAATGCTCATGTAAATCCCGGCGCCAGCCGCCGCGCCGCAGACGCCCCAGTATCCGCAGGCGCCGCCCGGCACCTGGGAGGCACGGCGCACCGCCTCCTTCAGCGCACTCTCCAGATCGATTTCCCCGCCGTTGTTGCGGTAGGCGGTCAGCAGCACACAGGGGACGATGACGTGATGCTCCGGCCCGTGCATATGCACCTGGCGCAGCGCGGCCACCTGCTCGAAGAGTACGAGCGGGTCTTTTTCCGCACTGGCAAGCAGGAGGGAAACGAAGAATGCAATGGACGAGGATTCGTGGCAGCTGTCGCAGACGAAGTGGCCGTCTTCACAGCTGCAGTTCGCGTCGGCCTTTTTCCCGCAGATGGCGCAGCGCAGCGGCCGCGTCTCCGAAAAATAGACAAGAGGCTTGCCGCAAAGAAGGCAGCCCGATTTGTGCTGCGCTCTCGCGGGTGCAGCCGACGGGGGACAACAGCAATTCGCTTCCTGGTGTGTCTTTCCGATTTCCGTCATCTTATCTCCACCTTTCTTTTTCCCGCATACAGGCTGCGGTCATCCGGTCTCGCACGGCGTACTTCCGTTTCGGCGTCCAGCGCAGGCAGTATGCCCTCGCCGCAGGTCAGGATCTGAAGATGCAGCCGTCCGTTTCGCCTCTCCGCCCGATAATCGGCAACGAAGGGCAGAGAAAACAGTTCCTCGTCCAGGGCCGCGAGCTCAGCCGTCTCCTTCCGGTGCACGGTATCGAGCCGCAGCACTTCGCTCCCGCAGGGACACCGGCCCGGGATCACGCGGGTATAGTCGCCGGTGCGGTAGCGGATCAGAGGCATGGCCTCCATACCGATCGTCGTGATGACGAGTTCGCCCGTCTCACCCGGCTGCATCGGCCGCCCTTCGGCGTCCACAATCTCGGCAATCACATGGTTTTCCCGCAGGTGCATCCCCGCGTGGGCGGGGCAGGCGATCGCACCGCCAAGCGCCATCTCGCGCGATCCGTAATGCGGGAAGAGTCGCGTGCCCAAGATCTCCTCACAGCCCCTGAGAACGGCGTCGGGGCAGGCGTCGCCGCTGACAAGGGCCCGCCTCAGACTGCCCCGCCCGCACACGCGCAGCAGCGAGAGGAGCTGCACCGGCATGCCGACAAGGGTATCCGGTTTTTCATTTTCCAGCACAGCGGCAAATTCGCCGTAGCTGAGAGCGGCGCCGAGCCTGAGCGGTCTCGCACCGAGACGCTCGATCGCTTCCACGATCAGCTCTCCGAGACCGTGCGGCCCGGAGAAGGGGAAGAGGATCATCGTGACGCTGCCGGGAAAGATCAGTTCTCCCAGCCCCGCCATAAAAAGCTCGACCGTATGCGCGCAGTCGCCCTCGGTATAGAACACGCGCTTGGCCGCGCCGGTGGTGCCGGAGGTCGCGTCGGAGAGCACGCGCCGGATCTCCGCCTGGGAGCGGAGCAGCAGCCCCGACGCATTGTGCGCCAGGTCCTCGTCCGTCGTGAAGGGAAGAGAAGCGAGGGCGGAAAGCGAGCCCAGATGATCGGGCAGATCGCGGTAAAAGCCGCCGCGCTCTTTTTCACGCGCAAGCAGAGTGTTGAGCTTTTCAAGCTGCATTTCCTCGATGCTTGCGCGGCTGATATTCTTGAGGCTCTCCTGCGCAAGCAGGAGAGCGTCGATCCGGGAAAGACTCATCGGTAGAGCGCCTCCCCGTTTTGATTGGTCAGATTATAGGCACAGAAGGGCACCATGCCGTAGC
>ONSW01000063.1 GCA_900320595.1 uncultured Eubacteriales bacterium
GGTGGAGTTGTTGGCCTTGGACTTGGAGACCTTGCCGCCGTCAATGATCAGCCAGCCGTGGCCGTAGACCTTCTTCGGCAGGGGCAGGCCCGCGCTCATCAGCATGGCGGGCCAGATGATCGAATGGAAGCGGACGATCTCCTTGCCGACGATGTGCACGTCGGCCGGCCAGTACTTGTCAAAATCGTGGTAGCGGTCGTTGTACAGGCCCAGCGCCGTGCAGTAGTTGAACAGCGCGTCGACCCATACATACACCACATGACCCGGATCAAAGTCCACCGGGATGCCCCAGGTGAAGCTGGTGCGCGAGACGCACAGGTCCTCAAGACCCGGCTTGATGAAGTTGTTGATCATCTCGTTGACGCGGCTGGCCGGCTCGAGGAAGGTGCCGGTCTCCAGCAGCTCCTGCACGGGCTTGGCATACTTCGAAAGACGGAAGAAATAGGCCTCCTCCTCGGCGTCCTGGACGGGGCGGCCGCAGTCGGGGCACTTGCCGTCGACGAGCTGGGTCTCGGTCCAGAAGCTCTCGCAGTCCTTGCAGTATTTGCCGCTGTACTTGCCCTTGTAGATGTCGCCGTTGTCGTACATCTTGCGGAACACGCGCTGGATGGCCGTGACGTGGTAATCGTCGGTCGTGCGGATGAAGCGGTCGTTGGAGATGTTCATCAGCTTCCACAGGTCAAGGATGCCCTTCTCGCCGGTGACGATCCGGTCGACGAATTCCTGGGGCGTGACGCCCGCGGCCTTGGCCTTGGCCTCGATCTTCTGGCCGTGCTCGTCGGTGCCCGTCAGGAACATGACGTCATAGCCGCGCAGACGCTTGTAGCGCGCGATCGTGTCGGTCGCCACGGTGCAGTAGGCGTGGCCGATGTGCAGCTTGTCCGAGGGGTAGTAGATCGGGGTCGTGATATAAAAGGTCTTCTTATCCATGTCTCTTCTCTCCTGTATCAATCGTGTATCGCGTTATGCTTCAGCCTTCGCCGCCGGCATCACCGCCGCCGGGTTCGGGATCCGGCTCGGGATCAGGCTCCGGTTCCGGCTCGGGTGTGGGAGCCGGGGTAGGCTCAGGCGTGGGGTCGGGAGTTGAGGGCGTAGGGGTGGGGTCGGGGGTCGAGGGTCGGGGGGTGGTGACGGGCGGCGGCGCGGGCTCGTCGTCATCGTCTTCCGGGATCGCGGGCCAGCGGATCTCGTCCTCGGGGATGTGGTAATAGCTGTATACCTTGTCGGTCTCGACCACGCGGCCGTCGGGGTAGGTGATGCGGCGGTAGTTCCACGCGCCGTAGCCGACCTTGACGTCCAGACCATATTTCTCGCGGTATTCCTCGTCATAGGCTTCATAGGAGCCGTGGATGATGTCCACGACCGCGCCGTCCTCGTCCGTGCCCCAGATCTCGATCGTCAGCTGGCGGCCGCTGTCGTCGACCCAGGCCTTGAGCTTGATCGGATAATTGCGGTCGTTCGTAAAGACGAAGTTGGTGCTGGGCCAGTCGACGGTCGCGTCCAGCCCCGCGTCGAGATAGCCGACGAGCATCGTGTGGCAGACGCGCTCGTTGACCTTGAGATTGGCATACTGCACGGCGTTGTACAGCGTGGAGGACACCTGGCAGATGCCGCCGCCGAGACCCATCTCATGCGCCGTGCCGTTATAGGTCGGCGCGGGCAGGAAGCCGGCCTCCGCCGTTCTCTCGCCGACGACCTCGTTATACGAGAAGGAATCGCCGGGCTGCATGACCATGTCGTTAAAGCGGCTGCAGGCCAGGCGGATGTTGGAGATGCGGTTTGCCGTGCTGCCCCACAGATAGGTCATGCAGTCGCCGAGCTTGTCGTGGAACATGACTTCCTTGAGCTTTTCGGCCGTGATCTCGGGGTCGATCATCTTGATGGGGATCTCGATCGTCTCCATCACGGCGGCGGCCTCCCACTGTGCCTCGGCCTTTGCCACGTCGACCTCCATGCCTTTGACCTCGGGGATGATCTCATCCTTCTCCGGGTCGTAATAGGCGTTGGCGACCTCCTTGGTATGCTCGGCCGCAATGGCCGCGAAATCGGGCTTTACGATCTCGCCGGTCTGGATCTCGGTCCAGTTGAGCTTCTTCTCGCCGGCAAGCAGCGCCTCGCGCACACGCGCGGCGATCGCCTTGCGGTCAAGCGTGATCTGTCCGGCGCCCTTGACCATGACCAGCATGGATCTGTCCTGGTCGACGGTGTAGATCTCGCCCTTTGTGACCTCGTCGAATTCGTCGACAGCCTTGTTCACCTTGTCGGCGATATACTTCTCGTCCACCGTCAGCTCGGCGTGGCCGAGATCCTTGGGGCTGAGCAGATCGCCGATATAGGTGATCAGGTTCTGCATCCAGTCGTCGCTGTGGCCGTAGGCATAGGCGAGCGCGGCGGCCTCCTCGTTTTTCAGCACGAGCCCGGCCGTGAGGTAATCCACGTCAAAGCTCACGCCCTCGGGGAGCGTGACGGTGAGCTTGCCGCCGTTCTGCTCCTCCCACTTGGCGTCCTCAAGCGCCTTGATCGTCTGCTCCTGCGTCATGCCGCCGACATAGACCTCGCCGATATAGACGTTCGGCAGGTTGGTGGGGCTGTTGGTGATCAGATACCCGCCGACGACGGCGCCGCCGCAGAGGATGATCGCCAGCGCGACGATCACGATCAGCGCGATGAGCCCGCCGCGCGCGGCCTTGCCGGCCTTTTTGCGCTTGGCGGCCTTTTTGTTTGCCTCGGCCTTTTCCTCGGCCGTCGCCTCCGCCGGGGCGGCTTTTCCCTCCGCGCTCTTTTTCTTCTTTTTTGCGGGTGCGTCGGCCGCCGCGGTCTCTTCCGCCGCCTTTTTCTTCTTTTTGGCGCTCTTTTCTCCCGCTGCGGCCGTCTCTTCCTCCGCGGCGGGTTTTTTCTTCTTTTTTACGGGCTTTTCCGCAGCGTCGTTCTCCTCCGCAGCCGCCCTTTTCTTCTTTTTGCCCGTGTCCGGCGCGGCTTCCTCCGGGGCGGTCACGCCCTGATCCGGCGCCGGCGCGGCGTCCGTTTCCGGCGCGGAGCCGTCCAGATCGGAAAACAGCTCTCTGTCAAGCCATTCCGGATAGTCTCTTTTTTCTTCGCTCATAGCTGTTCCTCACTGCTGGATTCTTCTTTGCTCTCGCCGCCCGCCTGCTGCTGATACAGCTCGGTGAACAGCTCCTCCTCGCTCTTGGGGACGGAAATCTTCTCCTCGGCCTCATAGGCCTCGCTGAGCCAGGGCGTCCCTTCGATACGGCCGCTGGTCTGCGCCTCGAGCAGGATGCCGATCAGCGTGTTCGAGATCAGGAAGCCCGGCACCGTAAAGTGCCATCTCCCCTCGTCCTCCGTGGCCCAGCCCTTCTGGCGGAAGGCCAGAAGCGCCTGGTGGATCGGGCGCCAGTCGCACTGGGTGCGGATGCGGTAATCCCGCTCGGAGATCCCGCGCACCGTGCGCATGCCGAGCATCACATACTCCACCGCGCGCTCGAGCGGATCGACGCGCTGGTATTCGTCGATGATGCTGACCTGTTTTTCCACGCCCGTGATATACTTCTTCAGATCCTTCACGAAGCTGTAGCGCAGCGTGCCCACGCACGAGTGCGCCCCGGGGCCGAAGCCCATATAGTCGTCCAGGTTCCAGTATTTCAGATTGTGCCGCGATTCAAAGCCCGGCGCACAGAAGTTCGACACCTCATACTGCCGGTAGCCGTAGCGCTCGAGCATCTCGGCGGCGTAGCAGTACATGTCCGCCTGCTCGTCGTCGTCTGGCAGGATGGGCGAGTTGCGGTACTCCTCGTACATCGGCGTGCCCTCCTCGAGGCGCAGCCCGTAGCAGGAGATATGCTCCGGGTGCATCTCGACGATGCGCGCGAGCGTCTCGGCCCAGTCGCTCTTGGTCTGGCTGGGCAGACCGTAGATGAGGTCGAGCGAGATGTTGTCGAAGCCGGCCTTTCGCGCGTTCTGATAGGTCTGCTGCGCCTGCTGGAAATTGTGCCGCCGGCCGATGAGCTTGAGCAGGTTGTTGTCCGTGGCCTGCACACCGATCGAAAGGCGGTTCACGCCCTCCTCGCGCAGGAGCTTGAGCGCGTTGAAGCTGGTCGAATCGGGGTTGCACTCGACCGTGACCTCGCTGTCGACGCGCACGTTTCCGTTGAGCTTCAAGGTGTTGAAAAGCTCGGCAAGTTTATCCGCGCCGTAAAAGCTGGGCGTGCCGCCGCCGAAATAGATGCTGTCCACCTCATAGGCCTTGATCGACTGAGCCGATTCCTTGAGATGGTCGGTCAGCGCCTTGTGATAGTCCGGCATCAGATGCTCACAACCCGCGAGAGAATAAAAGTCGCAGTAAGAGCATTTGCTTGCGCAGAACGGAATATGAATATAAATTCCCAGCTTTTTGGCCATCGGTCAAAACTCCAAACGTATTTTTCCTCGGTTGTGGTTCGATTATGATAATCGCTTATTAATCAAAACAATTCGCCGACGTTTTTGGCAAGCTCCGCGGGGTCGTCGAGATCCGCGCCCGCCATCAGCTCGGAGAGCGAGGCGAGGATCGCGGCGAGCTTCGCCGCCTTGTCCTTATCCTCGGCAAACGCGGCCTGCAGCGCCTTGACGGCCTTGTGCTCGCCGTTGAGTTCCAGCACGCGGCTGGCGCGCACCTTGCGCATCTCCTCGCTCGGCCCGCGGCGGAAGTATTTTTCCATCTCCAGCGTGACCGGGCCCTCGGTGGACATCGCGCAGGGCAGATCGGAGAGCTTGGTGGAGAATTTCACCTTGCTGAAGCGCTCGCCCAGCGACTCCTTGACGAAGTCGAGGAATTCCTTGTTCTCGATGTCGCGCTCCTCGGCGGCCTTCTTTTCCTCGTCGGTATCAAAGCCGAGATCGTCGGTGACGACGTTGCAGAAGCCCTTGCCGTCCTGGTCGTGCAGCGCCTCGAGCACCATCTCGTCGAGCGGGGAGAGCAGATAGATCAGCTCATAGCCGCGGCGGCGCACCTCTTCGCACTGGGGCAGGCTCATCGCGTGCTTCAGCGAGTCGGAGGAGGCAAAGTAGATGCTCTTCTGGCTCTCGGGCATGTTCTCGACATACTCCTTGAGCGTGACCTGCTTGTCCTCGGCCGTGTGGAAGATCAGCAGATCCTTCAGGAAATCTTTATAGCGGCCGTACTCGTCGCAGACGCCGACCTTGAGATGATAGCCGAAGTTCTTGAAGAACTCCTCGTACTTCGGCCGGTCGTCGCGCATGAGCTTTTCGAGCTCGCCCTTGATCTTCTTTTCAAGATTCTGGCCGATGACGCGCAGCTGGCGGTCGTGCTGCAGGATCTCGCGGGAGATGTTCAGGCTCAGATCCGGAGAGTCGACCACGCCCTTGACGAACTCGAAATAGTCGTGCACGAGCTTGTCGCACTTCTCCATGATCATGACGCCGTTGGAATAGAGCGTGATGCCGCCCTTGTTCTCGCCATAGTACAGTCCGGTGTTCTCCTCGCCGGGGACAAAGAGCATCGCCTTGTAGGACACGGTGCCCTCGGCGTCAACGCGGATGAGGGCGCAGGGGTCCTTCACGTCGCGGTTCTGCTCTTTATAATAGGCGATGCAGTCGTCGTCGGTGACTTCATTGCGGCTGCGCTGCCAGATGGGGACCATGCTGTTGATCGTCTCGGTCTCCGTCACGGTCTTGTATTCATATTTCGGCGAGCCGTCGTCGTTCTTCTCGCCGGTCTCCTCGCGTTCCTGGCGCGGGACGTCCATGCGGATCGGCCAACGCACATAATCCGAGTACTTGCGCACGAGCGCCTTGAGCTTCCAGATCTCGAGATAAGTGCCGTACAGCTCGTCGTCGGAGTCGGCCTTAAGGTGCATGATCACGTCGGTGCCGACGCTCTCGCGCTCGCAGGGCGTGACGGTATAGCCGTCGGCGCCGGTGCTCTCCCACATCACGCCGCTCTCCTCGCCGTACTTGCGGGTGATGACCGTGACCTTGTCGGAGACCATGAAGGCGGAGTAGAAGCCCACGCCGAACTGGCCGATGATGGACAGGTCCTCGCCCTTGCCCTCTTCCATGTCGTTTTTGAAGCTCAGCGAGCCGGACTTTGCGATCACGCCGAGGTTGTTTTCCGCTTCCTGCGCGTTCATGCCGATGCCGTTGTCGCGGACCGTCAGCGTGCGCGCTTCCTTGTCGGGGATGATCTCGATGCGAAAATCGTCGCGGTTAAGACCGACCTTGTCGTCGGTCAGCGAGAGATAGCAGAGCTTGTCGATCGCGTCCGAGGCGTTGGAGATGATCTCGCGCAGAAAGATCTCCTTGTTCGTATAGATCGAGTTGATCATCAGGTCGAGCAGACGCTTGGACTCGGCCTTGAACTGCTTTTTTGCCATGGTTTTTGTTTGCCTCCGTTTAGACATAATTAACTAAAGATACATTATAACACAAACTTCCAACATTTCAACCGCTGACTTGGATCCTAAGATAATTTAAGGCAGCAAAAAAAGACGGGGCTGCCGCGTTTCGCGGCAGCCCTGTTCTGTCGGAATAATCAAAAGACGCCGGTGAGGAAGATCTCGATGCCGATGCCGATGAGGATGACGCCCCCGACGAGCGGCGCGACGCCGGACAGCTTCTCCCCCGCCGGTCACGGCGCCGATGATCAGCGCCTCGGCGAGAGCGGCGGAAAAGGGATAGCGCTCGATCGTGAAGCCGACCGAGAGCGCGTCGATCGACGTTGCGACACCCTGCAGCAGCAGCGTGCCATGGCCCAGCTCCGCCGTCTCCTTTTCGCCGCCGCGCAGCGCCTCGACGATCATCTTCCCGCCGATATACAGCAGCAGGATGAGCGCGATCCATGGCGTGAGCCTTTCAAAGGCGTGAAAGCGCTCGGCGAGCGTGCGCACACACAGCCACCCGACAAGCGGCATGGCGATCTGGAACAGGGCAAAGCAGCCCGCGATCCGGATGCGGCGGGCGTGGCGCATGCCGGGGTCGGCCAGCGCGTTCGCCACCGAGACGGAAAAGGCGTCCATCGCGAGCCCCACGCCGAAGAGTATGCTGTTTAAGAAAAAGGAAAAACCCTCCGCCACGCTCCTCGTCTCCTCTCTCCATTAAAAACGCGCCCGCGGCCGGGGCGAATGTGCGGTCATTGTAGCACCGCCCCGGGGGCTTGTCAACGAAAGGCGCGAAAAGTTGTAAAAAAAGTTCTTGACATTGCCCCTGCGCTGCGATATAGTATACGAGCGCTCCGAAGACAGCAGGTGACCTTATGGGCCGTAAATCCTGCCGAGGACAACAACAATTGAGCTTTCATTGTTATTGTGCCTTTGCGTCTCGCGAGAGATGCAGGGGTTTTCTTTTTGGGCGCCATCAATCGTGTGGAGGTGAAATAACACACATGCCGAACGCAAAGGTTCTCAGCGAAAAGCAGGCGATCGTCGCCGCTCTTGCCGAGCGTATCAAGAACGCGGGCGCCGGCATCCTGGTCGACTACCGTGGCATCACGGTTCTGGAGGATACCGCACTGCGCTCCGAAATGCGCAAGGAAGGCATCGACTACTCGGTCGTCAAAAACACCCTTACCAGAAAGGCTCTGGATTCTCTCGGACTGAGCGGTCTGGACGACGTTCTCAACGGAACGACCTCTCTGGCTACCACCGCGGGTGACCCCATCGCACCTTTCCGTATCATCAGCGACTGCCTTCCAAGGACGCTCTGTACGCCAAGGTCCTGGGCACCATGATCGCACCCATCACCGGCCTGGCCGTATGTCTCGGTCAGATCCTGGAGCAGAAGGGCGGCTCCCTCGAGCCGGCCGCTGCCGAAGAAGCTGCTGAATAAGTCAGCACACAAAGATTAATTTGGAGGAAAATTAAAATGAGCGAAAAAATCACCGCCATGATCGAAGAGATCAAGGGTCTTACCGTTCTTGAGCTCAGCGAGCTCGTCCACGCCCTCGAGGACACCTTTGGTGTTTCCGCCGCTGCTGTCGCCGCCGGCCCCGCCGTCGCCGCTGCTGAGGTTGTTGAAGAGAAGACCGAGTTTGACGTTGTCATGACCAGCTTCGGTGCTGAGAAGATCAAG
>ONSW01000085.1 GCA_900320595.1 uncultured Eubacteriales bacterium
GCCGGTCGCGGCAGAGCGGATCTCGTTTTCGATATATTCCAAATCATCCTGCGCCGCCGTCTCTTCACGGCGTGCTTTCGGACGCTGTTTATCCCGTTTGTTGCGGTGCTTTGAAGGCATGGAAAGATGGCCCCCCTTTGCTTTCTTTTCCTGGGAGGACCTTCTCGTGGCCGCCGATCCGGAGGACGAAGCGCTCCGCGCGGTTTCAGAGGCCTGCTGAGCCCTGAATTCCGCCACGATCGCATCCACGGACATGCTGTCGTATTCACTTGTCAGCCCAAAATCCTGTCCCAAGTAATCCATTGCGCACGATCCCTGTTCCGTTCCCGTTTTCTTTCCCAGGCGCGTAATCTGTCTGTATTCTCTTTAACGTTTGCCGCCGAGGCGCTGGCGCAGCACCTCGTACATCACGATGCCCGCCGCGGCCGAGGCGTTGAGCGAGCTGACCTTGCCCTTCATCGGAAGGCTGACGGTAAAATCGCAGCTCTCACGCACAAGGCGGCCCATCCCGTCTCCCTCCGAGCCGATGACCAGCGCCATCGGACCGGTGAAGTCGGTGTCCCACAGTCCGCTCTGTCCGTCCGCCGCCGTGCCGTAGACCCACAGCCCGCGGCTTTTGAGCGCGTCGAGCGCGGCGGGAAGGTTCGGCACGCGGGCGATCAGCATATGCTCCGCCGCGCCGGCCGAGGCCTTATCGACGATCGCTGTCAGCCCCGCGCTGCGGCGCTTGGGGATCACGACGCCGTGGGCGCCGGCACACTCCGCGCTGCGGATGATCGCGCCGAGGTTGTGCGGATCGCTGATCTCGTCGCATACGATCACAAAGGGCTTCTCGTCCCGCTCGGCGGCGAGGGCGAGGATATCGTCCACCGTGCAATACTCCCGCACGGCGCAAAGCGCGATCACGCCCTGGTGGGCATGCGTCGCGCTCATAAAATCGAGCTTGCGCCGGTCGCACTCGACGACAACGACGCCCGCGGCGCGCGCCTTTGAGGCGATGTGCCCGAGCGTTTTGTCCACGTCGCCCTTGGCCAGGAAGATCTTGTCAATCGCCCGGCCGGCACGCAGTGCCTCGATGACGGCGTTGCGTCCCTCGATCATTTCATTCTTTAATTCGCGTTCTTCTATTTCAGCCATATCGGACTCCACATATAGATTGTCAAATTACACTATACCACAACAGATGCCAAACGCAAAGCCCAATTTGGCTTTTTTACAAAAAATACATAGACTTTGCGGAGGCAAAAGGGTATTATCAGATCGGTATTATAAAAAAGGAGGGTCACGATGAAAGACCCCATGCGTTTTGTCGACAAATTCTGCTATCGGCACCCCAACTTCGGCATCCCCGGCCTTGCACGCTATCTCGCGATCGCAAGCGGCGTCACCTGGGTGATCGGACTTATCAACAGCGTGCTCTATGCCTATCTGCCCTTCAGCGCGGCCGCGGTCCTGCACGGCCAGGTCTGGCGGCTTATCAGCTTTATGTTCATCCCCGCCGGGACGTCCTGGCTCGGCTTTATCTCGATCTATTTTTATTACTGGATCGGCAGCACGCTCGAGCAGTACTGGGGGAGCGGGAAGTTCACGCTCTATGTCCTGGTCAATATGGTCATCACGATCCTCTACGGCTTCGTGCTGCATGTGCTGGGCTATTCGATCTCGCTGACGCCGACCTATATCTATTTCGCGATGTTCTTCGCCTTCGCCGTCTATTTCCCGGACACGCAGGTTTTGTTCATGATGATCATCCCGGTGAAGATGAAGTATCTCGCCTATATCGACGCGGCCTTCTTCCTCTATGAGATCTTCGCCAATCCCTTCCCGTTCAACACGCTGCCGATTGTGGCGTTTCTGGGCTTTCTGCTCTTCTGCGGGGGCGAGCTGCTCAGCCGTCTGCCGAGAAAGGCCAGCGCCCAGACCGTCAACTTCCGCCGGGAATCGGCGCGCATCCGCCGCGAGCAGCGCGATCAGCTTTATCACCACAAGTGCGCGGTCTGCGGCCGGACGGATACGGAGTATCCCAATCTACAGTTCCGCTACTGCTCACGCTGCGCGGGATATCACTGCTTCTGCGAGGATCACATCAACAACCACGTGCACTTTACCGAATAAAGGCCAAACAAACCGAGAAAGACCGCCGGAAGTCAAAAGAGCTTCCGGCGGTCTTGTCGTATCTGCTTTTATGCGGCCGGTGTGTAGATGTAAACGTCGTCGTAGCTGTAGGTCGTAACGGTGCGGCTGCCGTCGGCGCCGATCCGGACCGAGTCGGTCATGCGGCCGTCGGGGCCGTAATGATTCACCACGGTGACGTCGCCGCATTTGACGCTCGACACACCGAAGGGGCCGTAGCTCTCCTGACGGGTCGTGAGCGGGAAGGCGTTGCCGTTGAACATTTCACTCTCCACGACCTCGGTATAGGGCTCGGATTCCTCGGTCGCGTCGTGGTAGATATAAGAAGTGACATATTCGTGCGTCACGCCGCTGTTATCGGAATAGAGCTCCCGGACCGGGCGGCCGTTGGCGTCATATTCGTACGCGACGGAGAAGCTGAGCGTGCCGGGCTCGTTGACGGCGTCAATACGTGAGACGTTGCCGGATCCATCATACGTATAATGATAGCTGAAGTTTTCGGAAAAGCCGTACTTGTCCAGCATGCACAAACCGCTGCGCAGAACGGCGCGGCCGTCCGAGCCGTAGGTATAGGAGGCGGTCCCGCGCAGGATATCGCTTTCATCGGTGACAACATGCGTCTCTTCCCCGACAAGCGCGTTTTTCACGACGGTAAAGCGCTTGAGCTGCTCGGCGGAATCTCGGTAAGAACCGAGAGAGGAGAAGGTCTCATAGGCCTCGCGCGTGAGGCCGTTCTCAATGCAGGTGAAGGCGTCCTTGTAGCGAAGGGCGCGTTCCGCCGCCGAATTGTCGCCGCTGCGCCAGACGCTGGTCTGTTCAAGGCGTGTCTCGGCGATCTTAATACGGTCGGGGCTGTCGGAAAAATCGCCGAGCGCGCGGAACATCTCGATCGCCTCGGCATAGCGGCCGTTTTCGAAAAGAGCGCATGCTTCGTCATATGCCTTCTGCTCGCCGCAAGCGGTGAGAAGAACGCACAAAGCCAGTATAACGATGAAAATGCCGGCTTTTTTCATGCTGCTCCGTCCTTCTTGATCACATGACTTTGATCGATTCACTCCCGGAAAACCCAAAAGGGGATTTTCCGACAGTTTATACCATAAATCCTGTGTACCAAAAATAACACAGCAATTTGTTTATGTCAACCTTTTTCATTATGTTTTTGAATTTTTTTTGAAGAAAAACGGCGTGAAACAGGGGAAAACGCAGAAATAGCGAACAAACATAAACAAAATAGTTACAAAAACATAACGATATAATGGACGATTTCCCGATTATGTTCACCAAAGACCGGACGGAGAAAAAAGAATTTGCTTCGGGATCGAAAAAAAGCTTGACAATCGGGGAGGTATAGAGTAAAATGACCAAGCTGACAGAGCGATGGACGATTGGCGCAGCTGGTAGCGCATCCGCTTGACGTGCGGGAGGTCACAAGTTCGAGTCTTGTATCGTCCACCA
>ONSW01000074.1 GCA_900320595.1 uncultured Eubacteriales bacterium
AGATTCATCAGCGAATAATACAGCGGCGCAGGATAATTCATGCGCTGGGAGATCAGAAAATCGCGCAGCGAGCGCGCGTCGCAGCGGCTGTGCATAAAATCCATTACCGCCGTGCGGAAGGGATAGTTCATCACACTGTCGAGCGAATAGCCGAGCGCATAGTTGCGTCTTCCGCCATAGCTTTCCTTGGTGACGGCGTCCTCCCAGACCTCGCCGATGATCGGCGCGTCAGCTTTCTCTTCCTTGGCCGCGCTTCGGATCAGCGCAAGCACGCTGTCGGGAAGCTCGTCCGCCACATCGAGACGCCAGCCCGAAGCGCCGCGTCTGAGCCAGCTTTTGACAATGCTGTCCTCTCCCGTAATGATGAGCTTCTGCCAGGCGGGATTGCACTCGTCCACCTCCGGCAGATCGGCAAAGCCCCACCAACTGCGGTAATCGTCCGGGAAGCTGCGGAACTCGTACCAGTCGTAATACGGCGAGTCCGCCCCCTGATATGCGCCGCGGGAATCATAGCTGCCATAGCGGTTGAAATAGATGCTGTCCGCGCCGGTGTGGGAATACACGCCATCCAGAATGATACGGATCCCACACTCCGCGGCTTTGGCCGAGAGATGTTCAAAGTCCTCGTTCGTGCCGAGGATCGGGTCGACCCGGCCGTAGTCTGAGGTATCGTAGCGGTGGTTCGAGCGCGCCTCGACGATGGGGTTGAGATACAGGCAGCTGATCCCCAGCTCCTTGAGATAGGGCAGCTTGTTTTCGATCCCCTTCAGCGTCCCGCCGTAAAAATCATCCGGCGAATAGCTCTTTTCGCCCGGCCGAGGCTGCCAGCGGAGCGGCTCGTCCGTCGAGGCGTGCAGTTCCGGCGTCTGGCCGAGCGCGCGGTGATAGGCGACCCCTTTCTCGGCCGTGTCGTCGTCCGAGAAAGCAAAGCGATCGGGAAAGACCTGATACATGACCGCGTGACGGAACCAGGCCGGCGTCTCAAAGTCTCGGCAAAAGACCGTCAGCCGGAAGCCGGCCCGCTCGCCGCCGCAGATCTCGCCGCAGTATCCCGTTTCATCCGGGCAGATCGTATAGCTGCCCTCGCTCGCCGTAAGGCGGATGGAGTACCACATCGCCTGCGCCTCGTCCGGAGCACAGAAAACCGCGGAATACAATCCCCTCTCGTCCTTCGTCATGGGAAAATTTTCTCTGCCCTTGTCCGAAAAGACGCTCAGCTCCGCGCCTTCGATCCGGCCGGAGAGCAGACGGAACGAGATCCTGACATGCTCGCCGCAGCGCAGCGCGCGCGGCGGATCGCGAAATTCCTTTCTACTGCCGTCGTGCTCGATGCAAAGGAGATTGTCCTTTGCCCGGCGCAGCAGCTCGGCAAGCTTTGCCGTGCGCGGCTGAAAGGCGCTGAGCGCGCTCTGCTCTTCCTCGGTCAGCAGGATCGAGGCACAGCTGCGCGCCACGGCCGTAAACGCTGTCTCCATCCGAAAGCCGCAGTCGTCCATCAGCAGCCGCAGCAGCTCCGCCGCGGCGATCGGGTCGTCAAAGGAAAAGTATTCATAGATCCGCGTCAACGGCAGATGCCTGCGCAAGCATTCCTGCGAGGCGGCATAGGCCGTCACGGCCGAGGTGAAATAGCGCCGGATCACCGCATCGCGCGGCGTAGAGACGATTGCTGCGCAAAGCTGCGCGTCCCCGCCCACGGGGAGCCAGCTCTCCCCCGTCAGCCGCGCCGTAACGGCACGGCGGTCGCGGTAAGAAATAAACAGCGAAGAATCCTCTGACCAGTGCTCCTCATATGATCCGCCGAAGTATATGGTATATGTCGTTCCTTCCGGCAGAATCAAAGCATGCATACATAGAGCCTCGCGTATGCCTCCGCCGAGAGATCAAAGCTGAAGTCCGCCTCCATGGCGTGGCTGATGAGATAGCGCATGACCTTCTTGTCGCTGCAGCAGCCAAGGGCATACAGGATCGTGTCATACATCTCATCGGCATTGTAGTTGGCAAAGGAGAAGCCGTTTCCGCCGCCGGTAAAGCAGTTGTACGGCTCGACCGTGTCCTTCAGACCGCCCGTCTCGCGCACGATGGGGATCGTGCCGTAGCGCATGGCGATCATCTGGCTCAGGCCGCAGGGCTCAAAGCGCGAGGGCATCAGATAAAAATCACTGCCCGCGTAAACCAGATGCGCAAGCTCTTCGTTATAGCCTATGTAGGCGCAGACGCGGCCTTTGTAGCGGGCCTCGGCGCCGCGCATGAAGTCCTCAAATCGGGCGTCGCCGCTGCCGAGCAGCATAAACTCGACATCGCGGCCGCAGATGAGCCGGTCAAGCTGGGACGCGACAAGATCAAAGCCCTTCTGCTCGGTCATGCGCGTGACCATCGCGATGATCGGGATATCGGGATTGACCTCGAGACCCATCCGGCGCTGCAGCTCTTCCTTGCAGGCGGCCTTCCCCTTCATATGCGCCCGGTCATAGTTGGCCGGGATCAGCGGATCGCTGTGGGGGTTGAAGACCTTGGTGTCGATGCCGTTGATGATGCCGGAAACCTCGGCGCCGCGGGCGTTGAGGATGCCGTCCAGTCCCTCGGAATAATACGAGGTCTTGATCTCCTCGGCATAGCTGGGGCTGACGGTGTTGATCCTGTCGGCGAACACGCAGCCGCCCTTGAGATAGTCGGCGCAGCCGTAAAGCTCCATAAACTCCGGCGTATAGTATTTCGGATCGATGCCGAGCAGCTCCTGCACGTAATCAAAGCCGAACTTGCCCTGGAAGGCGATGTTGTGGATCGTCAGCAGATAACGGATGCCGTCCTGCTGGCGGCCCTGATACTGGGTGCGGGCCAGCATCGGCAGCATGGCGGTGTGCCAGTCGTTGCAGTGGATCACGTCGGGCATGAAGTCCAGCAGCGGGATCGCCTCGAGCACGGCGCGGCAAAAATAGGAATACTGCTCGCCCTCGGGATAACCGCCGTAATAGATCCTGTCGCCGAAATACTGCTCGTTATCGACGAGATAGATGATAACGCCGTCGAGGATAAGCCGCTCGATCCCGACATAGCAGCTGCGCCAGCCGAGATAGCAGCGGATCGTAAAGAGATGCTCGACCTTGTCGGCGTATTTCTGCTTGATCACGCGGTGATAGGGCGTGATGACGCGCGCGTCGACGCCGAGCTTTGCCAGTGCCTTCGGAAGCGTGCCCACGACGTCGGCCAGTCCTCCCGTTTTGGACAGCGGCGCGCACTCGGCCGAGGCCAGCAGCACGTTCGGCATGTTCTTTCTGCCCTTTTCCTTTAAAAGATCACGAAATTCCTTCTTCATTTTTCCTGTCCTTTCCCCATGAAAGCATCAATGATGCAGATGCTGTTTTTTCGGCCGATAGCGGAAGTAGACACAGGACATGGGCGGCACGGTGATCTTCGCCGAATGCTCCATATCCAAAAAGCCGATGTGATGGCTGTAGATCGTGCTGCTGTTCTTTACGCCGCTTCCGCCGAAGCGCTCGTCGTCGCTGTTCAAAACCTCACGCAGCGTGCCTGCCTGCGGCAGACCGATCACGAATTCATCATAGCGGTTCGGCGTAAAGTTGCACACGCAGACAATACCGTGCTCCGCGCCCGGATAGGTGCGCAGGAAAGCGATCGTGCTTCTGTCGCGGTCGTTGACGTTCAGCCAGCGGAAGCCGTCCCAGGAGTTGTCGCAGCGGTAGAACACGTCCTCGGCCGCGTACACGTGGTTGAGTTCGCGGCAGTACTGGCGCAGCGCCTCGTGCTTGGGGTAATCCAACAGCAGCCAGTCAAGCGGCTGGGCCCAGTTCCATTCGATGAACTGGCCGAACTCGCTGCCCATAAAGGTCAGCTTCTTGCCCGGATGGGCAAACTGGTAGCCGTACAGGGTACGCAGCGAGGCAAACTTCTGGTCGTAATCGCCGCTCATCTTGTTGATCATCGAATACTTCCCGTGGACGACCTCGTCGTGAGAATACGCCAGGATATAATTCTCCGAGAAGGTGTACATCATCGAGAAGGTAAGCCGATCGTGGTTGAAGCTGCGGAAATAGGGGTCGAGCTGCATATAATCGAGCGTGTCGTGCATAAAGCCCATATCCCACTTGAAGCAGAAGCCCAGTCCCCCGTTCTCGGGCGGTGCAGTGATCAGCGGGAAGGCCGTCGATTCCTCGGCGATCGTGATCGCGCCGGGATAATTGACCAGCACCGTGCGGTTGAGCTTCTGCAGGAACGCCACCGCGTCGAGATTAATATATCCGCCCTCTCGGTTCGGTGTATATTCGCCGTCCCGGCGGCCGTAGTTAAGATACAGCATCGAGCTGACCGCATCCACGCGAATCCCGTCGATGTGGTATTCCTCAAAGAACTTGCAGGCCGAGGAGATCAAAAAGCTCTGCACCTGGTTGGAGGCATAGTCAAAAATCAGCGTCCCCCACTCGGGATGCTCGGCCATGCGGCGCTCCTTGCACTCGTAAAGCGGCGTGCCGTCAAAGTTGGCAAGGCCGTGCTCATCCTTGGGGAAATGCGCCGGGACCCAGTCCATGATCACGCCGATATTATCCCGGTGCAGTCTGTCGATCAGATAGGCAAAGTCTTCCGGTCTGCCGTAACGGGAAGTCGGCGCGTAATAGCCCGTGACCTGATAGCCCCAGGAGGCGTCGAACGGATACTCCATCAGCGGCATCAGCTCGACATGCGTATAGCCCATCTCCTTGCAGTACTCCGCAAGTCCGTCCGCCAGATCGCGGTACTG
>ONSW01000092.1 GCA_900320595.1 uncultured Eubacteriales bacterium
GTGCGGCTTGAAAAGCTGTGCGCTGCGCTCCAGTTTGCCATTCCCGGTGTGCCGAGCATCTATTACGGCGACGAACAGGGAATGGAAGGTGTAGGCGACCCGTTCAACCGCGCGCCGTTCCGGGAAGGCGACAAAGACCTTCACGATTATTATGTAAACCTTTCTGCACTGCGCAATTCCGACCCGGTCTTTGCCGAGGGCGAGGTCTCCTATGACGCCCCGTCGGCCGACATTTTGACGATCGTGCGGTATTATGCCGGCGACCACGGGGCGACAAACAGTGTGTATCTCACGGTGATCAATCGCGGGGAAGAGGCCGATTATTTTGCCGATCTCTCGTGCGCGGGGCTTGGGATGCACGCGGGAAAGATTGCAGCCGAAAGTGCCGAGACGATCCGCATTAGATGATTATGTAAACCAAAAAGGAGCGCCGCCATGAAAAATGTTCTGATCGTTGTGGATATGCAAAATGACTTTATCGACGGCGCCCTCGGCACGACCGAGGCTGTCTCGATCGTGGACAGAGTGGCGGAGAAGATCCGCAGCTTTGACGGCGAGGTCATTTTCACACGCGATACACACCCGGAAGCGTATCTTGACACGCAGGAGGGGAAGAATCTGCCTGTGGTGCACTGCGTTGCCGGGAGCGAGGGCTGGCAGATCCACGAAGGACTGACAGAGATCCGCCCGTGCTGCGTGATCGACAAGCCGACCTTCGGTTCGGCCGAGCTCGGCGCCGTTCTGGCGCAAAGAAACGAAGAAGAGGCGATCGGGGAAATCACGCTGATCGGGCTTTGCACCGATATTTGCGTGATCTCGAATGCGCTGCTGATCAAGGCCTTTCTGCCGGAGGTGCCGGTGCGCGTCGACGCGGCCTGCTGTGCCGGCGTTACGCCGCAGAGCCATCGCAACGCGCTGGAAGCGATGAAAATGTGTCAGATCCGGATCGACAACGAATAACGAAAAAGGCTCCCGCTGCAGGGAGCCTTTTTTGGAAGAGGAGAGGGGGAAGCGACGTGAAAGAGGCCTTTGAGCGCTTTGACATGAAGCGGCCGCCGGTGCGGACGAAATGGTACCTCCGCCCGCTGACGCTGCTGCTGAGTGCGCCGGATACCTATAAGCATCATGCAATCATCCGCCGCCATGGTACGGAGGGGTTAAAGCCGCCGTATCTGATGCTTTGCAATCATAATGCATTTCTGGATTTCAAGGTAGCGACGCGGACGATCTATCCCCACCGCGCCAATTATGTCGTGGCGATCGACGGTTTTATCGGGCGCGAGGAGCTGCTGCGGAATGTCGGGTGCATCTGCAAGCGAAAGTTCACGAATGACATCACGCTGATCCGCCAGCTCAAGGCTGTCATCGACAACGGCGACGTCGCCATGATCTATCCCGAGGCGCGCTACTCGCTGTGCGGTACAACGGCTGTGCTGCCCGCTTCTCTCGGCAAGCTGTGCAAGCTGCTCAAGGTGCCGGTGGTGACGCTGATCTGCCACGGACACCATGTGAACTCCCCATTCTGGAATCTGCATGACCGCGGCGTCAAACCGACGGAGGCAGACTTCACACTGCTCTTTACGCCGGAGGAACTGCAGGCGACGCCGGCCGACGAGGTGAATCGCCGGATCGTCGAGGCGTTTCAATATGACGATTTCGCCTGGCAGAAGGAGCGCGGGATCCGCACGCCGTATAAGGGAAGGGCAGAGGGACTGCACAAGGTGCTGTATCAGTGCCCGCACTGCGGAAAAGAGTTTCACATGAGTTCATCCGGGCCGATACTGCGCTGTGAGGCGTGCGGGAAGAGTTGGACCATGTCGGAGCTCGGCGAGCTCGCGGCCGACGAGGGCGAGACGGAGTTTTCCCACATCCCCGACTGGTATGAATGGGAGCGGGCCAATGTGCGGCGCGAGGTCGAACAGGGGACTTATTCCAGCGGCGTCCTGCCGGTCACGGTCGACACGCTGCCGAATGCAAAGAAGTTCATCCGTCTCGGCGAGGGGACGCTTGTGCATGACATGAACGGTTTTACCGTGCGGGGAACGGACGTGGACGGTGATCCCTTCGAAATGATCAAGCCCGTGCCGAGCCTGTATTCGTGCCATATCGAGTATGAATATCTAGGGAAATTCGGAGACTGCGTGGATCTCAACACGCTGGAGGACACCTGGTATATCTACCCGCATGACTGCGAGTTTTCCGTGACCAAGATGGCGCTGGCGACAGAAGAGCTGTATTACGCGCACCGCCGCGCGATCGGCCATCCCTGTGAGCCGGGGCTGGCGTGAAGAAATAAGTGCAACATGGCCGCCCAAACGGGCAGCCATGTTGCACTATAATAGGTGGGACTGCGACTCGCTTCGCTCGCTGCATAAGTTCGGCTTAGCCAAAAACTCTGCGCTGCGCTTGCGTTTTTGGAGCCTCACTTATCGAACCATTGGCTTCTCATCCATTGCCACCGATACCAAAATGCAGGGCAGCCTATGGCTGCCCTGCATTTTGGTGCCGGTGGTGGGACTCGAACCCACACGGTGTCGCCACCAACGGATTTTGAGTCCGTCACGTCTACCATTCCATCACACCGGCGCGATGGGATGAGTATATCTCATTCAGTCAAAAAATTCAAGTGCCATTGCAAAGGAGATCTCATTCAGGCGGACGGGAAAAGCAATTGGCCGGCAAGAAAGGCGAGGATCGCGGAAAAAGTACCGCTCAGCATTCGGCCAATCAGATGATAACGCAGCGAAAGATTGCTCTCGCTCAGAACGGCGGCGGTTTGAAA
>ONSW01000042.1 GCA_900320595.1 uncultured Eubacteriales bacterium
GCGCACTTCATCGCCGATCTTCTCATAATAAGAGATAGTCACATATTCCCGCTATAATACTTCTGCGGATTCCCGCAGATTATTATACGGAGGTAATTCGGCAATGAAAGTGCAGACCACATTCGAAGACCATTTGAGGAAAGGGAATCTTTCCGAAAGCACCATTGAGTCCTATCTGTGGACGATTGAATTCTTTCAAAGTCATTATGATGGGATCAACAAAGAAAACCTTCTGGCGTACAAAGGCTATTTGATGGAGTTCTTCAAGCCAAAGACAGTCAATCTTAGAATTCAAGCCATTAACAAATACCTGGATTACCTCGGCAAAGAAAAATTGAAGCTAAAAGCTGTAAAAGTCCAGCAGAAAAACTTCCTTGAAAACGTGATCAGTAATGCAGACTATAATTTCTTGAAAAAGCAGCTAAAGAAAGACGGTAATCTTGAATGGTATTTTGTCGTGTGGTATTTGGCGGCAACCGGGGCGCGAGTCAGCGAATTGATTCAGATCAAGATAGAACATGTGGAGCTTGGGTATTTCGATTTATATACAAAGGGAGGCAAGTTGCGGCGCTTATACATCCCTAAAAAGTTACGGACTGAGACGCTTGGGTGGCTGGAGGAGGTGAATCGATCCTCCGGCTATTTGTTTTTAAACCGGTATGGAGAGAGGATTACAACACGCGGGATTTCGCAGCAGTTAAAAAACTATGCGGATAAATATGGCCTCGACAAGAAGGTCGTCTATCCGCATTCATTCCGCCATCGGTACGCGAAAAACTTTTTGGAGAAATACAATGATATCGCCTTGCTGGCAGACTTGATGGGGCATGAAAGCATTGAAACGACCAGAATCTACTTACGCCGTACTGCCAGCGAGCAGCAGGCATTGGTCGACAAGATCGTAACCTGGTAAGAAATCAGCCGCCCTCCGATGCGAGGGCGGCTGCGTCTATTGAAGAACTTCGATTACTTGAAAGTATTCCCAAATTTTAGCTACTATCCTATTCTGTTCTTCGACAGGGGGAAGTGCAAATGGAATTGACCTCAAAACATCTCCTGTTAGATGTTTAATAGTTACGCCATTACATATTGGTTTTAACATCCCCTCAAGTTCGTAATGCCACATGTAAAACATAAAGAAGAAGGGATTGCAGTTTTCAAAAAATCGGACCCGGTGTAACGCGTTTTGGTACATAATAGTATCAGTGGATTCCCAAACGCAACATCTACCCACATCTCCACCCTCACAGATGAGCAGATCATTCTTGATAATAGTGTATCTTTCGAGTTCCTCTTTCTCAAAACGCATTTCCTTCAGATCAGACAAATCTATACTATCCCATTTTATGTTAGCGCTCCGGAGATAAGGATAATAGTCCCCCGTATTCTTTCCTTGGTCAAGCGTCTTTCCCAATTCAAAATGGGAGATATTTGAAAGCGTGCACCACTGCCAGCCAGGCGGTAGAGGAAATATGAATTGGGCATCAACCTGTTCCTTATGTGTACTTCGGGAAAGATAATAAGAGTTATCTCACGCTTGATTTTTCCGGCTTTGATCTGCTCTTCCTTGTTTGCTCGGATACGCTCCAGCAGGACCGATGCGGGCTCGTCAGCGGGATCTTGCGGGACAAGCTTCCCGCGGATAGCAAGATCGAGGATTTTTGCTTTTGCATCAACGATAAACGTTCTTAATTTCGTGTTGCTCTCAGCCAGCGTTGAAAGCAATCCATCTGCTTCGGAAATTGCACACAACACTCTTCTTTGCTCATTAAAAGGCGGAACTGGAATTAACAAGCTATTTAGAATTGATTGGTTCAGGTTCAACATCGTATTGCCGAGTGAATTACCAGATAAAAAAGTGACGGAATCTGAAGCTCTTATCCGAGCAGCGATATAGTTTGAATCTATTAAACGCGAAACTCGAAGATCAAAGCTTCCAGTGCCGCACAACCAGCCATTTTGGCTACTTTCCACGACCGCGCAACGGCCCATCTCTCCTCGGCGAGCAATAACGATATCTCCTTCTAGAACTTTAAATACAGATAAACGAGAACCTGTATCCTGAGAGACAAGCATTTGGGGATTTGCCTGAATTCTTCCGTTTACAATATTCATGGGATTAATTAGGGGTGTTCCGGAAGAAACGTAGTCAGATTTGTGTAGAGAACTGCCAAAGGGCCCAGTAATAAACAGATTAAGAAGTGAGCGTAATCTTGCCCACGCCCAGCCGTCGGGGATCTCAAAAGGGATTTCGTCTTCGATGCATTTTACCGTTCCATCGGAGAACTTCTCATAATGTAAATTATCCTCACCAACATAGATAACGGTGTCGTTCTTGATATCCTTCGCCTTTAGCTTTCCATCCTTGACCATCTGCTGCTTTTCCGCTCGGATGCGTTCCAGCAGCACAGCTGCAGGTTCATCGGCTGGATCCTGGGGAACGAGTTTTCCCCGTATGGCCAAGTCCAATATCTTTTGTCTAAGGGCTTTGGTATCCATTACTCTTCAACCTCGCCGATCAGCTTCTCCAACTCTGAAATTGCCGCAGAGATATTGGCGGCCTCCGTTTTGATTTGTTCGATCATCTCCGCCAGCGTGCGGTCATCTTTCTCATCAAGGTCAATCCACTTAAAGTCCAGCTTCAGCTGGTCTCTCGCATAGACCTCGGCTTCCGTGAATCTCCGCCATCTGCCGTTCTTGTTTTCTTCGGAATAAGTTGGGACTCGGTCTTCCTGGTGACCGGAGCAATAGCAGGAAACGAATTCATCCAAGTTTTCTCGCGTCATAGGCTTCGTTGCCATCGTGTGCTTGATTCCAGTCCGGTAGTCATATACCCAAATATCCTTGGTCGGGCTGCCCTTTTCAAAAAACAGGACATTGGTTTTGACGCCGTTTGCGTAAAAGATTCCTGTCGGAAGACGCAGGATGGTATGAAGATTGAAGTCTTTTAAGAGCTTTTCTCTGACTTTCGCAGTGGCATTTCCGTCAGTAAGCACATTATCCGGGAGAACGACACCTACCCGGCCGCCGGTTTTCACGATGGACATGATGTGCTGCAGGAAGTTGACCTGGTTATCAGAGGTTTTTACGAACTCCGGGCGATTGGCATATACTTCTACGCTGCCCTGCGGTCTGGTTCCGAACGGAGGATTTGCGAGCACGACGTCAAACATTTTGTCCGATTTGTCGATCAAGGAATCCTGGCAGATGATGGGGCTCTTTGCCGTACCAATGTCGTGCAGGTACAGGTTCATGGAAGCCAGCGTAACAACGAGAGGCGTATTGTCAGCGCCAAAGAAAGCATTGTTTTTCAGGAAGCTTTGTTTAGCAATCTCCCGGCTCTGGGGTTTCATATGCTCGTAAGCCGCAAGAAGGAAGCCACCGGTTCCGCAAGCAGGGTCGGCAACTGTTTCGGTTATCTTGGGATCAACTACATCGACCATGGCTTTGATCAAAGCGCGCGGCGTAAAATACTGGCCCGCCCCGCTCTTCTTATCCTGGCCGTTCTTTTCAAGGATTGCCTCATAGATAGCGCCCTTGAAATCACCCTCCATCATGTACCAGTTCTCACTTGAAATCATCTCGATCACTTTAGCCAGAAGCACAGGTCGATCGATCTTGTTGGAGGCTTTGGTGAAGATCGTACCGATCAAACCGGTATCTTTTGCGAGTTCTTTTAGAATCTCCTCGTACTTGTCAACCAAATCCTGGCCGCTCAGAGGTCCCAGATCTGCCCACTTATATCCTTCCGGAATGGAGCTGCCAAGACCAAGCTCTTCTTTCTCGGCATCCATTTTTAAGAAAAGAATATAAGTAAGCTGTGTAATGTAATCCGTGAACCCGACGCCCGCGGCTGCCAGCACGTTCGCAATATCCCACACTTTTTTCAGAAGTGCGGATTCACTTTTTGCCTGTTTTATTTCAGCCATTTTACGCTACCCTCAAAACAAATTTCGATAATGTCTGCATTTCCGCTGCGAGCACCGGAGCGCCAAAGTTTTTGATGGCTTTTCGCCAGAGATCAGTGTCTACACTGTTCAATTCCATTACATTGAGCGATCCTTCACTCACGATGTAATCCGCAATCTGTTTCATGATGGCTGCCTGGTCATCGGTTAAAGTGCGCTGTACCTGACCACAGTAGAGGTTGAAACGCTGAGAGTATCCGGTGTAAAGGCTCGTCAGAGTCGGGTTCTTCTTGAAAGCGAATCGCACCAGTTGAATCAAATGGGTCAGAGCGTTGGCATTTTGCCGCACATCCAATTGCTCTACGCTGCCATCAAAATCTATGATCTTATAGTTGCTCCACAGGAAATAGGGAGTAAACATCCGGTTTTCAGAAAGCAGCTTATCCCGTAGATCGCAAAGCATATCATGCGTAATTGCGATGCTTTCCGAATTATAGATGATACGCAAGGCCTCAATCGAATCCTTATTATCAGAAATGTACTGCTCAAAAGAGTCGATAAAGCTCCTGGCCGTCTCCTGTGAGAAGCCGGCATAGATAAGAGTATCCGGGTCATTTTGGGTGATCGCATAATAGCCCTTCTGCATTTCAAGCAGCTTCTTTCTTGCAGAGAGGTTTCCGATCAAGCAGACAATCAATTGTTTTCGTGCAGTGTTGTCCTCTGATGTGCTGAGAAAAGGCGGCAAAAGATCTTGCTCAAGTGCCGTGTTGATATCATTTGCCAACGCTCTCGGCGCGAAGCCAAAGGTGTTGATAAAGAACGCCAGATGACGCCCAAACAACGGATTGTTTTCATAGCGCCGGTTGATTGTTGAGCAATAGTCTCTGAGCAATTCCAGATTTTCGTCGGAGACTTCTCCGTGCGCCAAGTGTTCCAGCAGATGCTCAAGACCCATGGGGCGCTTTTGCGGTTCACTCGGCTTGGAAATGGATTTTGCGCTCTCAGTTACCCCGACAGCGTCCACAATGTAATAGCATTCTTTTGTGGCCGCATTGGGAGTAACTTCTTTAAGCTTATCGTCGTTGATGATCCGACAGCCGCGCCCTTTCATTTGCGTATAAAGCACATCGGATTTCACGTCGCTCATGAAAAGAACTACTTCCAAAGGCCGGATATCAGTTCCGGTAGCGACGAGAGTGACAGTCACGGCGATTCGGAATTCTTTTTCATTGCGAAAATCGCGTATGAGCGCATTGGAATCACCGGCCGAATAGGTGATTTTCTGCACGAATTGCTCCGGCACTTCGCCAGTTTTGAATTCCGTCTTAAAAGTGTTCTTGACTGCCTGAACAATTTCGCTGGCGTGATTGTCATCTTTGGCGAAGATCAACGTTTTGGGAATGTATTCCCACTTCGCCTCACGATCGGGATAGAGATCAGAATAGATTGCCTTTTTGTAGGCGGTAAGGACTTCTTCAATCTGACTTGGGTTAACAACGGCTCGATCTAAAGCTCCCGGAGCATAATCGATTTGTGTTCCAGGTGTCCGAACCTGGGCTTCTCCCGTCTTTCTTGCAACCTCCACATAGGATTCACCCGTTCCGATTGTTCCGCCATGAACCGTTACTTTCGTTGTGATTCGATAAACACGAGCGGGAACATTGACACCGTCAACGACAGATTCATCGTAAGTGTATCGTTCAATGACATTGTTGTTGAAGTAAGCGTAAGCCTCCGGTGTAGGCGTTGCTGTCAGGCCAAGAATGATTGCTTCCGAGAAGTAATCCAGGACGGCTTTCCATTTCCCGTAGATTGATCGGTGGCATTCATCGACGACAATAAATTGGAAGTAGTCAGGCGGGAGAGTCAATGTATTTCCAAGTTGAATGATCTCTGCGGCCTTTTTGTCGTTTTCCTTTTGGGTGAGTTCATCTTCAAGATCTTCGTTGTCATCATCAGGAATGGGCTGCCCGGTCATTACAGCGAAGAGCTTTTGGATCGTGGAGATGACAACGTCGCCTTTGATGTCATCGGTCTTCCTCAGTCGGTTGATTCGATATAGCTCGCTGAGGGCTTTCCCATTTTCTGTGCGATCAAACAAGCTGAATTCAGTCTCTGCCTGTCGAGCAAGATTGTTTCGATCAACGAGGAAAAGAACGCGTTTCGTAGGTGTGTAATTCAGCAGGCGGTAAGAGGCCAGGCAAGCCAAATACGTTTTGCCGGAACCCGTTGCTAAAATAGACAGAGCTTTCCGCTTACCTGCCTTGATGGATTTTTCCAGTTCTACTTCCGCATCATACTGGCAATCACGCAGGCCTTTCTTTTCAATGCGCGGAAGGGCTCCGTATATAGAATGTTTACCTATGATCTGCAGCATCTTTTTCGGAGTATGCATTTCAGACAGTTCTTCATAATCGCTGTCTGGCTTAAGCATGTTTTTGAAAAAGATTTTATGCCCGTTTGCAAGATAAACAAGCGGAATCTGGTGAGGAAACCATAAGCCATACCAGCTTTGAGGATTGACAGAATAGTCTTCCGCTTGCTGCGCGACCTCTTCCCCAAGATCGCTGGACTCCTTTTTCGCTTCAACAACAGCAATCGCTTTATCGTCAACAAAAAGGAGATAATCGCTTTCTGTGTTGCCCTGCATCAAGGCTTCCTTGACGGCAGTCGTGTTCCCGGGGACGTACTCACTCCTCGGGACGATTTCCCAGCCTGCATTCGTCAGCTGCTTATCAATTTTTACCCGCGCCAGTTCTTCCGGAAGCATATCTTTCCCTCCTGTCTGGGAGATTGCCGAAGTGGTTCAGATAATTTCATGTTATGAGAAGTTGAGCGGCAAAAGAGAAATGTAGTAAATTACCCTTTCTTGCGAAAAGCCTCATCCAGCGTTTTTCCGGCTTTCGTCTTCCACTCAGTCCACCCGTTTGTGGAGCCGCCGAGGACGAAATCACTTGCACCGCTCGGCGTATTAAACTCTATCGTAGCATGTAAAATGTACTTCCCATCAACAACAGAAATGGAACCCTTTTCGAGTAAATCGGCGCGTTGGCGATTGTATCTCTCCAAATTGGTTGGCTTGTCCATGTTGATCTGTGAGCCGTCGAGCACTTCAAATTTTTCGCCGTCATAGATTCCGAACGCTCTGATTCCATTCCGCGTTGTATGAAGGATATCTGCGTTGTCCAGATTTCTTGAGGTATCGTTCATCTTATAGCCTTGTGTGGCCATGATGAATTGAATCTCCTCATAGATTTCTTCAATGATTGGCAAATCATATTCGTCGATTTCATATTGAGGCTTCACGCTGTTCTCAACCGAGTAACGCTTGGACTCATGAGCTTTGACAATGGCATATTCTTCGAGACCACTGATGATGTCCAAAGAAAACGTTTTGCTGTCGGCTAAAAACATGATGGCTTTATTCCAGAAATCTTTCTGCCGATTATGATCATCCAGTCGTGAGATCCCGTTTCTCGTCTGTCCAATATAGATCTGAGCAATTCGGTTTTCATCATTCTCGTTAATCAGATAATATATACCAGGGCGGTTGATCCCGGATATCTTTTTAGCGTCTGAAAGCAGCGGGCGCGGAATAACATAGGTCGTCATGGTTGAGAGGTGTCTCCGAATCGATCGGATACCATCGGGCTGCCCATTATAATAAATCATCTCAAGTTTTTTGCTGCTGGCCATGAATGGAGACCTCCTGCCTTAGTTGTCTAAACAAAAAAGCATTGTGTTTATGAATCGAATGCAAGGAAATGGTTTTCTTAATCAAATCGAATCTCTTCTTGACTTACGTTATAAACCTCGATCTGATTTTGGACATTGACTTCATTAACAATCCACCCGCGAAAAGTGCATGCCCTGACAAATTCTTGAATCCTATTAATTCCGTTTATTTCTCGTAAGGTAATTACTGCCCCGAAATTAAGCCGTGTGCCAGTCCGTGTGCTAAGGCGTTCTTTCGAAGTAATTGTTATGCCCCAAGCACGATCATCATAAGATTTGATGGCTCTGTTTTTTCCCAAGAGTTTAGAGATGAATTTGGTGTTTTCCCATTTTCTAAACTCTCGACGAGATTGACGTTCATCGACATGGGCACCTTCATCATCTTGGACATTGTCGTTGATGTCGTCAATACTACCTTTGGCATTAATTCTGCCGAATTTAAGGGACAACTCACGATTGGTATAATCGACCCCTTGGGAGCGCGTACACTCAGGGAAATAGCATAACGACGCTCGTGCAATAAATGGGAACTTACCGTCATCATCCTTGGGAACTGGAATTGCATAATTAGCAGTGCGATATGATTCTGAAGATCCATAAACAACAAATCTGATCTCATCACTTTCTGTTTGCAGAATGTCAGAAATGCTTATTGGTACAATGCCGTATCCCATGATGTCTTTATTTTTGAAATTTGACTGCTTATAATCCCACCCAGCTGCAGAATCGATCAACAATGCCTTTGCAACTTCTCTAGGAAGCCCAACGATATCAATTAAGTAGCAAAGCTTTCGGCTTATCCATGGTGCCGCAAAAGATGTTCCATAAACAGGTTCTGCTCCTTTGGGCGAATAAGCAATGATTCGGTCATCATAATCTCCGCCATAGTACGAGATGTCAGGTTTGTTAAAGAATGATAGTACATTTCCTTTACGTGAGTATGACACGGGCCGACCGTCTCTGCGCACAGAATTTACGACAATAGAGTTTAGAGAATCTGCAGGAGATCCTATTCTAAGTATACCGCTCCTTTCCTCGCGGTCATCATTTGTCCCTGAAATAACAAATAATATGTTTTTCTTTGCTTGAAGATCATCTAAGACAGCGGCATCATATGAAATGAAGTTTTTTGAAACTTCATCCTCTGTGCCAAGAGAAATGTTCCAAACGTGAATGTCTGGGTTTCTATCAACTATTTCTCTGATTTTCCGGACTAAACGAGCTGTAGAAATTTTGTCTTCACATACTCCAAAGTGGCGTACACGGAACCGTCCGCAGCCGTCATCTAACCAGGGGTTCATTCTTGGACCATCTACAAGAATCGATGTTACCTCGGTGCCGTGTTCGCGCTTGGCGTCTTTATACAATAACTGTTCAAAATCTTCGAGATAATCAATATTTTCTACCCACGAATTGAAATACACCGACTCGTCAAAAAGAGTATCAATAACGCCAATTATTGGCTCGTTTTGGGGTTTAGGGATTTCAATTTCTTCTTTTTCTTGCACACCGTCAATTTCATCTAAAGTGACTTTTGAAAAGTCTGATGAAATCATAGAAATAAGATAAGGGATTTTTTCTTCGAGGATATCCAAAAGGTCTCTTGTCAAGGAAATAGTATCATCGCCATAAAAGGAGTAAAAGAACCTTGCGTCATCAACACCTAGTTTTTCGAGTATGTTAGCAAGCTGAAGTTCAGTTTTATAAAATGTCACAAGGAAAGTATCACTTGATGGAATAGACGAAATCTGGGGAACAGAAAAAGATTCTATTACTGAACAATCTATAATGATTCCTCTCATTTTCTTTTTCGAGAGACCAAACCCATCATAGACAATCGTTTTATCAGATTCTTTGAAATTAGTCGCTGTCGCTTTTCCATTTAAACGCTGGACAAGAAATCTTCTAGCACAATCAAGCTCAACTAGTGTTCTTTCGATAGTATCTTGACTAACATAATATGTGATAATGTGATTTTCTTCGCCTTCCGGCGCGTTCGAAAATCTGGCACCAACAATACAATCATTTGTGCTCTTTCTAGATGGCTTTAAAACTTCTTGAATCCTGTTTGACTTTGCAATTATATCGTTATAATGCACATCGACAAGGATATCTTTCAGGATTTTGGGCGTGCTGCGGTAGTAGCGAAGCACCGCACGTAAATCTTCACTCAAAGAATCTATCGCTTCAACACTTGTTTCTGCTGCCGAACGCAAATTCCTTCCATTTGGCCGCTGGGTATTGGATTCCTTGGAAAACCTTAGTTTTACTTGTAAGAGAGGATTCATTTGTTATCCCTCAGCTTTCTAGAAACACTGCTTTTAGGCATTCTCGTAAGGATTTCAATTTCTCGTGTTGTAAAGCCTTCCACATTAAGCTTTTGAATATCAATTGCACTAGAATTACCGTTCAGCGCACAATATATCCGTCTTAGATAATCATATTCATTTGACTCATCGCTAAAAGCAATAGCTGTCTTTATGATCTGTTTTAGATCTCCTGGATATGGAATTGCAGCAAGGTTGCGTAATATTTTGTTAAAGAGGCGAATATCCTGTTTAACATTAGTTGCAGATTTTAGATTTGCCGTTAGGATTGAATCCGCAATTTCAACTAAATCAGCGCGGCTATAGCGGTCAAAAGAAATAAGGGCATCAAATCTTCGGATGATCGCTTTATCAAAACCATCAAACAAGTTAGTTGTTGCTATTATTACGACGTTCTCGTTTATCCTGTCGAGGGCCTTAAGAAAAGTAGAGGTAACCCTACCCATTTCTCTTAAATCGTTGCGATTAACTCTATCCATTACGAGAGAGTCTATTTCGTCAAATAAAACTATTACACTATTATATGGGAGATGATTTATCTCATCGAAAAGAACAGAAACATTTTTTGCGGTTTCACCTAATCTGCTATCAACAAGGTCTTCAAAGTTTACTGAAAGGATATCCCGATTGAGCATTCTTGCAATTTGATATACCGATTCCGTTTTGCCGGTTCCAGGGGCACCGTAGAAAAGGAATTTCGACAAGCCAGACTTGTTGCTTATAGATTTAGCTACACCAATTATGTCTTGTTCAATAGCATCAGGCAACAGTAATGGCTTGGTTGAGTATTCGATTTTCCTTAACATATGAAGGTTTTTGTAAATCTTTTGCGGGACATAATAATTTACGTTTGAAATAAGTTCCATTAAATATTGTGCGACAGAGGTATCTCCCGCTGCATCAAATTCTTTAGCAATCCCAGCGACCTCGGTCGAGAAAGCCTCATCATTTTTTTCAACATGATATCTAACCAGGTTGATAATACTTTGCTTTTTCACGGACATCACCCCTATAAAAAATAATAGCAAAGAGTGGGACAAATGTCAACAAAATTGGGACAAAATATGGGAAATATCTTCCGCTGTATCTACTGCGCTGCTCTTGTGTTTTTTATTTTCACCCACTTGTCACAAAACCGATTTTGCATTTTTGTGGCACACGGGGAAAATGAATACCGGCAAAAAGCATTTCGATCCCGCGCGGAGAAATGGTGCTGCCGGTACCCGGGAGGTTTCCAAAGGAGGGTCAGGGAAGGCCTGCCTTTGGCACACGATCTTGCTCGCAAGGTCTAGTGTGTTATACCTTTTGTTCCGCGAGGCGGGCAAAGGGGGTGATGTCGCCTTACCGGACAGCACACCTTTACCCGCCGAAAACGGCAGCCAAAAAATGCGAAGGGATGAGCAGAGTATGGCTGCTGTTTTCATGAAGGAAGCAAGGGCGAAATGCAATGAAGCCCATGCTTCCGGCGGAACAAGAGGTATATAAATCCCCCGTCCCGCCGCAGCGAAAATGCTTTCAAATTGCAAGCATGCTTATAATCCGTGAGCGAAAAGTGATAGCAAATTGAAAGCACAATTCCCTCGTCTTGTGCGTCCGTCAGATCCATCGGATGATCATGCCACGGTCGGCGTCGGTGCGCGGTGCTACGCAGGAAGGAACATAAGGGCGCTCTTCCGGCTTTAACGCTTCCTCGGATTTGCGCTGGATCTCGATGTAGTTCTTTTTGAAGTGCGTGCAGGCCTGTTGCTCCAAATTTTCGGCTCTTGTTTCGCTGAGGCCGAAATGATCTCGCGTCTCTTTCTTCGCCCGCTCATCGTCTGCGGGATAACCGAAGCGATAAGCCAGGAATACTTTCTCACGCAGTGCACAACCATCCAGCGAATCAAAAACCTCTCGCCGGTTCTCTTTCTCCAGCAGGATCGGTTCCGGCTTTTTCTCATACGGGTCGATGTACTTTTCCAAAAAAGTGAGCTGATCCTCGGAGCCCTCATAGTGATCCAGCCAAAGAAACTCGCCGCCGATCGCTTCTTTTTCTTTCAGTCCCGGGCGGATGGTGTCGATCATAAAATTGCTCAGCACCGCCGTCATGAACGTGGTCAGCTTTGTTCCGCGCAGCGGATCAAATGCAGCGAGCGCTTCGCAGAATTTGATGCGGCCGAGCTGCACTAGATCGTCCAATGTGAGCGAGCGATCAATATCGGAACCCAAAACATAGTTCCAGTATGTGAGCGCCTTGTCGTAGATCAGGCCCTCGTTGCGCCGGAGCAAAAGATCGCGGGCCTTTTCTTTCACGACCTCGCAGCCGCGTTGGGCGAGGATCGCCAGAGCCTCGTTGCTTTTCTCGTAAGTTTTGCTCATCCCGACTTGCCCGGTTTCTTAAAAAACGGCAGAAGCGACCGGGAGAGATTCGCTTTCATTTCTTCGCTTACACCGTCCATGACCGACATGCTTTCCGCAAGATATGCGGTGATCTGCTCCGGCTGAACCTTCAGGATTTCGGCAGCCGAACCGCCCTTCGTCAGCTCAGATCGCATTTTATCGAAAGCATCTTTTGTCATAGCTTTCGCCGCCTCCGGCTTTCCGGTCGGACGCTCTTTCTTGATGGAGGAAAGAATCGTCTTAAACAAGGTTTCCATTTGCGTGAGCTCGTCCGCATAGAGCTTCCGACGCAGAGCCTTCGCTTCCTTGGCCTGTGTGGTCGCCGCCTGGCGGAGTGCTTTTTCCTCTTTCCCGATCCGCATCATCAGTTCGCTGACAGAATCGTAAAGCTGGTTCTGCGCGGCGATCCCCGCAGCCATCCTATCGTCCAGATAATCTGCAATGCGATTGGTCAGCGTTGCAAAGTCCGGGTGCACCAGCAGCAGATTGATCACGCGGTTTTCTATGGCTCCGGTGTAAAGATTCCGCGCAGCTTCCGGCGTCAGGCCGAGCTCTTCGATCGTGTAGTTTTTCTTGTCAGGCACATTGGTGATGCCAAGCAAAAAATCCGTGGACACGCCGAAAAAACGCGCGAGCTTCAGCAGAACATCGTCGCCGACCTTTTTCACGTTTCCGTTCTCAATCCGGCTGAGGGTGGAGTAGTCGATGCCGGTTTTCTCCGCGACCTCCTTCAACGTGAGCTTGCGCCGGTTGCGCAGATCCTCCATCCGTTCCCGGATCCCACCGGGCAAATATTCCATTTCTGCCATAAGTAGCACCCTCTTATCATAGTTCTGGATGCTGCCATTATCTCACATAAGGTGTCCCAAAAAACGGACTTTGAACTGTGCCGCCCCCTGTCAAGCGGAAAAAGCGCCTGGCCGAAACCAGACGCTTTCCCAGAAGAGGTTTGTGGTGGGAGAAGTTGGATTTGAACCAACGTAGGCCGAAGCCAACGGATTTACAGTCCGCCCCTTTTGACCAGACTCAGGCATTCTCCCATATGGTGGGCTCTCCAGGAATCGAACCTGGGACGCGCAGATCTTCAGTCTGCCGCTCTACCAACTGAGCTAAGAACCCGTGGGGTGCGTGGCCGGTCTCGAACCGGCGACCTCCAGGGCCACAACCTGGCGCTCTAACCTTCTGAGCTACACGCAACATAAATGGTTGCAGGGGCGGGAGTTGAACCCGCATTGGGCAGCTTATGAAGCTGTTGCATTGCCGGTCTGCCACCCTGCATCGGTACGCCCCGCTGCGTTGCAAGCCGCCCTCCTTTTTGAGGAGACACAAAGACCATTGTGATACGGGGCATGGTGCACGAAGTGAGACTCGAACTCACAAGCCCATGACGGGCACCAGATCCTTAGTCTGGCGCGTATTCCAATTCCGCCATTCGTGCATATTGGTGCGCCTTGAGGGGATCGAACCCACGACCTTCGGATTAAGAGTCCGCTGCTCTACCAGCTGAGCTAAAAGCGCATATGGCGCGTCCTGCAGGACTTGAACCTGCGACCTTCGGATTAACAGTCCGTCGCTCTACCGACTGAGCTAAGAACGCATATGGTACGCCCTGCGGGGCTCGAACCCGCGACCTGCGGTTTAAAAGACCGCTGCTCTACCAACTGAGCTAAGAACGTATATGGTGCACAGGGCGGGACTCGAACCCGCATGCCGTTTGGGCACCAGTTCCTGAAACTGGCTTGTCTACCATTCCAACACCTGTGCATATGGCGGAGTGAGAGCGGCTCGAACGCTCAAGCGCATTGCTGCGTCGCCTCCTTAGCGGGGAGGTCCCTTACCTGTTAGGGTATCACTCCATATGGCGCAGGACGGAGGTGTCGATCCCCACAACATCTCTGTTGCCCTCGGTTTTCTAGACCGGTGTCAGCGCCGGCTGACATCATCCTGCATATCTGTTTTGGCACCGCACCGAGGTTTCGATCCTCGTCCTCCTGGGTCAAAGCCAGGTGTGCTCCCATTACACCAGTCCGGTATTTGGTGCGCGAGGTGAGATTTGAACTCACAAGCCCAGCATGTGGTGCCTGCCGAGGGACTCGAACCCCCAATCCTAACGGCGCCCGATCTTAAGCCGGACGTGTATACCAATTCCACCAGACAGGCAAATTGGTGACCCCTGCGGGATTTGAACCCGGCATTTCCGGCTTGAGAGGCCGGCGTCCTAACCGGTTAGACTAAGGGGCCGTATGGCAACCCCGACGGGGCTCGAACCCGCGATCTCCTGATAGACAGTCAGGCGTGTTAGCCATCTGCACTACGGGGCTGTATCATGGCACCGGATCATGGATTTGAACCACGACTTCCTGAGTCAGAGTCAGGCGTGCTGCCGTTACACCAATCCGGTATATGGTGATCCCTGCCGGATTTGAACCGAGCATTACCGCCTTGAAAGGGCGGCGACCTACCTGTTAGTCGAAGGGACCACGCCAGCCCGATCATTTGGGCTGGTTTTTATTTATGCTGAGATTCGGATCGTTCCGTCGTCTTGAAATATCAAGATATCCTCGATCCTCACCCCGAACACGGCTGCGAGAACGACGAGATTGTCAACCGTCGGCAAAGCCGTTCCACGCTGCCACTTGTAAATTGCCTGCGGGGTGCTGAAGCCGAAGATGTCCTGGAGATCCTTCACAGTCAAACCTGCGTTGACTCGCAAGCGTGCGATGTTGATTCCTGTTGCGGTCAAGTCAATGACCGGTATTCGATTCATTTCATTTACGCTCCTATTCCGGCGCAGAGCCGGAAAGGAACCGGCTCAGTTGGCCTTAAAGTTGTAGATAGGTTTTAATACTTCAATAATGTCTACGCTTTCACCGATCACGTCGATGATGTCCGCGAGGGATTTGTACGCCATAGGCGCTTCATCCAGCGTGGCTTCATTAACCGAGGTCGTGTAGATGCCCTCCATCTCGCGGCGGTATTCGTCCAGATCGAGACGCTCTTTTGCAGCGGTACGCGACATGATACGGCCGGCACCGTGAGGCGCGGAGAAGTTCCAGTCGGGGTTGCCCTTGCCGATGGCCAGCACACTGCCGTCACGCATGTTGATCGGGATCAGCACCTTCTCGCCCTTGTGCGCGGCGATGGCGCCCTTGCGGAGGATCATTTCCTCGGTGTCGATGTAGTTATGGATCGTGTGAAAGGCGTCAACCTCTTCGATGCCAAGTTGCTGCAAGATGATTTCGGCCATGAGCTCCCGGCTCCGGCGGGCGAAGCGCTGGCAGATCTCCACATCGTGGATGTAGTCCTCCAGATACGGACCGTATACGAAGCAGAGGTCCTCCGGGATCGTTGCCTCGCGCGATTCCCACTTAAGCGCTTTCAATGCGTCCTGTATTTCATTCCGGCGGCCGGCGGCTTTGTACTCTGCAATCAGCGCATCTCGCCTGGCAAAGTACTCCTCCTTGCCCTTGTTCAGATCGATGGCAAGGCGCTGGTAGAACTCGGCCACCTGTTTGCCCAGATTTCGAGAACCCGAGTGGATAACCAAATACTTTGTGCCATCAGCCGCCTGGTCGATCTCGATGAAGTGGTTGCCGCCGCCGAGGGTGCCAAGGCTGCGCTCGAGACGCTTGGCGTCCTTCAGCCCGCGGTAGCAGCGCAGGGCAAGCAGGTCGAAGTGTTCTTTCCGGCCTTCCCAGACGTTCAGCCCGGAGGGGATGAAGTGCGCGGCGGCATCCATCTGTTCCATGTCGATTTCAACCTGGCCAAGATTCACGGTGTACATGCCGCAGCCGATATCCACACCGACGATGTTGGGCACAGCCTTGTCCTTCACGGTCATGGTCGTTCCGATCGTGCAGCCCTTGCCTGCATGGACGTCGGGCATGATGCGGATCTGGCTGCCCGCGGTAAACTCGTAATCACACATCCGGCGGATCTGCTCGACGGCCTCGTCCTCGATGACCTTGGCAAAGCAAATCGCGGTATTTACTTGTCCCTTAATTTCCATCATGCTGTTTTCTCCTGTAAATAGACGTGAAAAAGCCGCTCACCTCATACAAGGCAAGCGGCTGAAATCTATCTGATAGTCCCCGGGCGGGTTATACAATCACATTTCGATTCTTCTTTGCCTTATATGAGCGCGTGAAATGACGGTCCAGATAATTAAAGCTGGACTGGAGCTGTTCCATGTGCTTTTTCCCTGACAAAGAGAAACGAACTGCAATCATGTCTTTTTCCTTTCCGGGCCTTGCCCTGATTTTCTGACGTCACTATAGCACGTTGTGTTCCCGTTGTAAAGAAACCTGTGGTATACATGACTATGTTTTGTTATGGTGCGCTCTACAGGATTCGAACCTGTGATCTTCGGATTATCGATCCGCTGCTCTACCAACTGAGCTAAGAGCGCATATGGTACGCCCTCGGAGATTCGAACTCCGCACTTCCGAATTATAAGTTCGGCGTTCTGCCAACTGAACTAAAGGCGTATGTGGAGCGCCTTCGGAGATTCGAACTCCAGATTTTCGCATTACGAGAGCGATGTTCTGCCGTTGAACTAAAGGCGCATGTGGAGCGCCCCCGGAGATTCGAACTCCGGTCCCCGCGTTACAAATGCGGTGTTCTTCCGCTGAACTAAAGGCGCATTTCCTGAGCCGCCGCATCTACTATGCGGATACGGCGGCTCCTCCGTCTTCCTGAAATACTAAGATGTCATCGATTTTTACTCCGAAGAGAGCAGCAAGTACTGCGAGGTTGTCTACCGTCGGCAGGGTATCACCGCGTTGCCATTTATAGATGGCTTGTGGAGTACAAAAGCCGAAGACATCCTGCAAATCTCTCACCGTCAGTCCTGCATGAACTCGAAGTCGAACGATGTTGAGCCCGGTTGCGGGGAGGTTGATAACCGGCATGCGATTCATGATAAATACACCCCTTAATGAATACTAAAAGCCGCCTGCCCCATACAAGGCAAGCGGCTGTATTCATCCCTAATCCTGTTTGGTTAGGCCAATGAGTGCGTACAGTCGTGGTTCTTTACCCCATATGAGCATGCGAAATGAGAGCCCGAAATAGTAATCTCGGACGTCGTTGTAATCTGCTCATTGGGTATCAAGAGGAACCGAACGAAACTCATGACGTTTTCCTTTCCGGGGGTTGCCCTTTTCTTTTCGTGGATACTGTATCACGATCAGGCTTAGTTGTAAATATACCTGCGGTATAAACATTCCTTCAGAATCATTTGGAATAATACGCCGCCCAGCCGACAAAACAGCCGTCCTCCGGCATGACCAGGACGCCGCCGGGCTTGCCTCTGCGGCGGATGAGAAGGCAGTCCCAGACCTCGCCCTTTTTGCAGCGGCGGCCATGGTCCTCGATAAACTGGCGGTCGGCCAGCATGTCGGTGATGAAGTTCTCGTAATCGATCGCCGGTAACTGGATCTCCGTGACGATCCGGTAGGGGCGCTCCTGCTCAATCAGGTGCGGCACCATCAGATCTTCGATCCTGCGAGGGTGCTCTACAAAGTACGCATAGCCAAAGTAGTCCATCTATCTATCCTCCAAATGTTATGTACTTAATTTAAGTACACTTTGCACATTCTAACATGTACTTGAAATAAACTCAAATTATCTTTTATCAAGTACACGGAGGGTGCCGCATGGACGCTTTGAAGAAGGAAAAGGACAAGCACCTTGGGCTACGCATCGACAGCGAGCTTCACTATAAACTGCACTATATTTCTCAATACGAAGGACGCTCGGCCAACGGAGAAGTGATCTACTTGATCCGCAAGGCCATAGAAGACTTTGAAAAGCAGCATGGCAAAATCGAAATACCGCAAGAATAACACCTGACCCGGAATCATCTGTACGTTCGTACCGGTGACTCCGGGTCCTTTTTATGAATTCATTGCTCTTGTCTGCTTTTTACTTTTACTTTGTTCCAGTCAGGGCCACGCCGTTGACATACAGCGAGTAACCGTTGGAGATAACATTGGAGGCATCGCCGTTGAATTCGGTCACGTAGCTGTCGCCGGTCAGCGTCCAGGTGCTGGTGGCATCCAAGGTGACGGAAACGATGCCAACCTCGGTGGAGACGGTCTCACCCTTGGCGTTTACGATGCTGCCGTCGATGCAGCCTTCGAAGGTAGAGCCGCCGGTCAGCTCCAGGGTCAGGCTGGAATCGCTGCCAACCTTGATCGCGCCGACGAGCTTCTGGGCAATGGCCTTGAGCGTCGCAATGTTGCTGCCGCCGCTCCAGCCGTCTGCGCAGACGGAGAGCAGGATGTTTTCCTCGTCCTCGTTGACGATCTCCACGCCCTCCAGAGTAATGACGGCGCTGGTGTTCGTCACGTGAAAGACGTGCCCGTTCTTGCTGGTGAGGCTGCCGCCTGTCATGGTAAAGCTTGAGGTACCGCTGGCCGCGTCGCCGGACATGGACTGGTAGATCATGATGGTATCCAGGAAGGTGGCGTTGCCGTTGCACTGGGTGTTGTTGGCTGTCAGATCGCAGTCGTTGAGTGTGATGGAGTTGAGGCCCTCGATGCACACACCCTCGGAGAGATTGGAGGTCAGCGTCGCGTTGGAGACCGTGATATCCGCCGTAGAGTAAATGGCGGGAGAGCCGAGGCCGTTGCTGGTGTAGCTGCCGTCGTCCACCACGACGGTCCCACCGCCGCGGTCGGTACGGATGGCCGCAGAGGATCGGCCGGAGGTCTCCACCGTCAGATCATAGGCGTAGGTCACGCCGCCGCCCGTGGTCATGATGCCGCCCGAGCCGTCGCCGGTAGTAACAATGCTGGTATCGCGGATGATGAGCGTGGTTCCGTCGCCGGAAGCCCCGTTTTGCCCGCCGTTGCCGCCGTAACAGAACACACCGTTTGCGCCTTCCGCATCAGACGTGATCGTGCCGCCGGTAATAGTGGTTGTGGTGCCGTCCTTTACCAGAACAGCCGCGTTCAGACCGTAGAAGTTGCAGTTATCGCCGCCATCAGAGTCTCCGGACTTGGTGACCGTAGGATCGGTGATCGACACGTCATCGGAGGTGCTGATCAGCAACGCGCTTTCGTCGGAAATGCTGCTGGCATAGACCTGGCCGCTCTGGCTATCTGCGGAACTGATCTCCACCGCGCCGGAGTAGTCAATATCCGCGCTGCTGGAGCCGGGAGCACCGCCGGGCATCCCGCCGGACGGAGGATCTCCGGGAGGTGTCCCGCCGGGGCCGCCGTTGCCGTCAGGAGGATCGCCGGGAGGCGTACCCATCCCCTCGCCGGGTGCAGCTTCGGGAGGATCCCCGGGCATATCGCCGGAGGGTGCGCCATCGGTCGACGCCCGTTCACTTGCTTCTGCCGTCTCAGTGGAAACCGCTTCCGTTTCGGTTTCCGTTACAGTGGCGCTTTCGCTCGCGCTGCTTCCGCAGGCGCAGAGGCTGAAAATCATAATCAGTGATAACAGAATACAAAGAATCTTTTTCATAAGAAATCCCTCTCTTTCCTTGTGTGATTGTAGAATATCCCAGTTACCTTAATAATACCTTAAGAGAAAGAAGATGAGCAGATTATTTTATAAAGCCGTGCCGCCCAGTCATTGTACACATGCTTTCGGACTCCATGTCCAAAATTGCAAATCTGCAATTTCTGGCGAAACCCCGCCTGCAAAAATGCAGAAGTGTCGATTTCAGCCTCCCGTAAAGGATTTTTTCGTATAATTGGGCGGAAACAGGCAAAAGCCAAATTCTTTTCCGCCCGCGTGAAGGGAGGTGCAAGCGGGCCGCAAATGGTGAAACGAAAAGGACTTGAATTGATCTGTACGTGCGTACAGGGTTCAGGTCCTTTTTTCTTGCCTGCCTCCAAAGCGGAAAGTGAGAAATCCCGTTCTTAAATAACTGCTCTCACTTTTCCGAGCACAAAAAAAGAGGTAAACAAATGATTGACTTCAAAAGCGTCAAAAGTCTCGTCACAGCCCGCGAGGCGGCAGAACACTATGGGCTGACAGTAAACCGTCATGGGATGGCCTTGTGTCCCTTCCATGACGATCACAACCCCAGCATGAAGCTGGACGATCGCTTTCACTGCTTCGGCTGCGGAGAAGACGGGGACGTTATCGACTTCACCGCCAAGTTTTTCAACCTGTCTCTGCCGGAAGCGGCGGAAAAGCTGGTCAAGGACTTCGGGAACGGAGTCGAGCTTCCGACCTCGCCCGCACCGCCCAAGCCGCCCGATCCGGCCCAACGCTGTCATGATGTGCTGCTGCAGATGGAGGTTCAACTTCACCGGCAAAAGCGTTTGACCGCGCCGCAGAGCATGGACGATCCCATCACAACGGAATATGCGCGCAACTGCCAGATGTACGATTTCATCGTAGGTCTGGCAGATTTGCTTTCCGGGGGTACAGAGCAGCAGAAGTCGGACGAGATCGCCTACCTGACCGGCGGTGTGCTGGATCACTACGAGCGTGTCTTGCAGAAGGAGGTGATCGCATATGACGACATCTTCTGAGCCCGCGCCGATCTGGCTGGACGAGAACGGGAAGATCGACGAGGTGGGCTTCTGTGAATGCTTTCGGGAGAGCCACCCGATGCTCTGCATCCATGAGACCTTCTTCACCCGGGACGGCAAGGTCACGGACGAGGGCAGCTTGAAGAGCGAGATCTACCAGATGATCAAGCCCTATGTGCGCACCGGCGTCTCCAAGAAGGTCAGCAATCTGCTGGAGGCACTTCGTTCGGAGTGCTTCTCCCCTCCACTGCCCATCTACCACGACCGCATCCATGTGGCCAACGGCACGCTGTTCCTGGACGGGCGTTTTGAGGAGAGCAAGGATTTCTGCCTGAACCGGCTGCCGGTACGCTATGACCCGGAGGCGCCAAGGCCGGAGCGCTGGCTGCGTTTTCTCGATGAGCTGTTGATCCCGGAGGACATTCTGACCCTGCAGGAATTCATGGGCTACTGCCTGATCCCCAGTACCAAGGCCCAGAAAATGCTGATGCTGGTGGGCAAGGGCGGCGAGGGCAAGTCCCGCGTCGGGATCGTGCTGTCGGCGCTGCTGGGTATCAACATGTACAGCGGCAGTATCGCCAAGGTGGAGACCAGCCCCTTTGCCCGCGCGGATCTGGAATACGGGCTGCTGATGGTGGACGACGATATGAAGATGGAGGCGTTGCCGGACACGAATATCCTGAAAACCTTGATCACGGCGGAGCTCCCCATGGATCTGGAGAAGAAGGGCAAGCAGAGCTACCAGGGCACCATGTACGTGCGCTTCATCGGCTTTGGCAACGGGGCGCTGAAATCCCGCTATGACCGCAGCGTTGGCTTCTTCCGCCGCCAGATCATTCTGACGGTGAAGGACAAGCCCGCCGACCGGGTGGACGATCCCTTTCTGTCCGAAAAGCTGATTGCCGAGATCGACAGCATCTTTCTCTGGGCGCTGGAGGGACTGCGGCGGCTGATGGAAAACGACTTTCGCTTCACGCTCAGCGAGCGCAGCCGGGAGAACATGCGGGAGAGCGTGTCCGAGGGGAACAACGTGACGGAGTTTCTCAAATCCGAGGGCTACATCGGCTTCAAGGCTGATTACGACATTACGTCCCAGCGCCTGTACGAGCTGTACGTCCTGTGGTGCGAGGAAAACGCCTACTTCCCTCTGGCCAAGAAGAGCTTTCTGGATCAGATGGCCGCACTTGCGCCGGAATACCGCCTGGAGAGCACCAACAACCTCTATGTCAACGGCCGCCGCGTCCGGGGCTATGTGGGCATCTACGCGCTGATCCCGTGACGTACGAACGTACGGAGAATTTCAAGTCAACATCTAAAAAAGAAATGAGGAAAAGAAAATGAAATACAACAGAAATAAGACGCACATCATGCGTCGGAAACAGAGGGCGCGCTGATGGCAAAGGCACAGTACGGCATCCTCCGCTTCGCCAAGTACAAGGGGCCTGAGATCAGCAACATCGAGGCCCACAACGAGCGCACCAAGGAGACCTATGCCAGCAATCCCGACGTGGATCTGAGCCGATCCAAATTCAACATCCACCTGATCGAGCCGCAGGACAAGTATCGCGCCACGGCGGAGGCGCGGATCAAAGAGTGCCAGTGCCCCCGGGTCTGCTCCAACAGCGTCCGGGCGGTGGAGACACTCATCACCGCCAGCCCCGAGTTCTTCGAGGGCAAGAAGAAAGAAGAGATCCGCGCCTATTTCGAGCACGCGCTGGGCTTCCTGCAAAGCCGGATCGCCCCGGAAAACTTCATATCCGCCGTCGTGCATATGGACGAGAAGACGCCCCATATGCACGTTTCTTTTGTCCCGATCACGGAGGACGGGCGGCTGAGCGCCAAGGAGATCGTCGGAAACAAGAAAAAGCTGACCGAATGGCAGGACGGCTTCTGGCAGCACATGGCGGAGAAGTACCCGGACTTGGAGCGGGGCAAAAGCGCCAGCATCACCGGGCGCACCCACATCCCGCCGCGGCTCTTCAAGGAGGCCGAGCATCTGGACAAGCAGCTGCGCGGCATCCTGGCGATCATGGACGAGACCCACGCCTTTACCGCCAAGAAAAACGTGGAGGAGATCCGGAAGCGGCTGAAAAAGCTCTTCCCCAAGCTGACCAAATTCAAGGAGACGCTGAGCGGCTACGAGAAGGCCTACAAGGAATTGCAGAAGGAGAACGCAAGCCTGACAAGTCGGGTGGGCAAGCTGGAGGCCGACAAGGCAGGCCTCAGCAAGCAGGTCAAGGAGAAGAAGCTGACCGAGCGGCTGACGGCCAAGCAGCTGGAGGCGGACTACCAGAACCTGTACCGCCGGGTCAGCCAGTACGCGCCGGAGCTGCTGCGCGGCGTGCCCGACCCGCAGAAAAAGAAGGAGCTGAGTTTATGAAAAGAATACCGACCACCACGATCCCCTCGCCGGCCGGCGGGGGATTACTTTTTGCCCGATCCGGCAACAATTTCAAAAGAGAAAGGAGGGGTTGGCAATGAAATTTAAGGTGAGGTTATTTCTCGGCGACAAGCTGATCGACCCGTCCGATTACGACAAGATCCGGATCAACTGCCCCGACGTGGACAGGATCGTGAATGAGATCTATGAGCGCAATGAGCGCCGTCCGCTGACGAAGGCCGAGCTGGACGCGCTGGACGACGAGCTCGATGATGAGCCGGACGAGCCGCCCGCGGCGGGGAAGCCCTCGGTGCTCAAAAAGCTGGAGAGGAATCAGGCGCTCGTGAAGCAGCGGGACGCGATGCCTCCGCCCAAGAGACCGCGCCATAGAGAGCCGGTGCTGTGAACAGAGAAGCGAAAACGGTATGAGACCGTCACAGTCCCATACCGTTTTTCGCCATACCTACGTTTCGCAGTTCTTACGAGTAAAAATGAAAATCTATTGAGAACGGAGAAAAAACATGCTATATTACAAACCAAGGAAGGTGTACTTATGAAAAAGACAGAGAGAACCTACCACCTGAAAAACATACTGGATCTCAAGCACAACATGAAGATCGTCATCGACGAGGCGGTGGAGCTGGACGAGGACGACAATTTCCTCATCAACGTGGGCTACCTCCGCGTATCCACCGACCGGCAGGCGGATCTCGGCTTCGGGCTGGATATCCAGGAGGCCGATATCGTTCGCTGGTGCACGGCCAACGGCTACAAAAACCTGGTGCTGTTCATCGACGACGGCTATACCGGTACCAATATGGAGCGCCCCGCCCTGCAGGAGATCATGGGCGCGATCACGGACTTCAACACGGGGAAGTCGCACATCCGCGTCAACTCCCTGGTGGTGGCGCGCATCGACCGTCTGGGCCGCTCGCTGCTGGGCACGCTGCAGTTCATCCAAGACTACATCGTCGCCGCGAAGGACAGCAAGAACAGCGCCGTCAACCGTAACCGGGAGGACATCAACTTCGTCTCTGTGGCGGAGAATTACTGCCGTATCGACAAGGACAACCCCCAGGGCAAGTTTCTGCTGATGCTCTTTGCCACGTTGGCGGAGTTCGACCGCGACCAGATCGTGGAAAAGCTCAAGCGCGGACGGCAGGCGCGGGTGGCCTCCGGCAAGTGGATGGGCGGCGGCAACGCGCCCTTCGGCTACCGCTACAACAAGGAGACCTCCTCGCTGGAGGTCGTGCCCGAGGAAGCGAAGGTCGTACGGGAGATCTTCCGCCTGTACATCGAAGAGAAGATGCCGCCGCAGAAGATCGCCGAGCGCTTTCATTTCAGCGGCGACCAGGCAATACGCCAGATCCTGATGCGCAAGTCCCTCACCGGCTGCATCATCTTCAACGGCGAAGAGTACGAGGGCAATCACGAAGCCATCATCTCCCTGGAGACCTGGCAGGAGGCACAGGAGGAAATGCAGCGGCGCAGCGTCAACCGAACGGCCTCCAACTATCTGCTCTCGGGCCTGGTATACTGCGGCGAATGCGGCGCGAAGATGCGCTATCAAAAATGGGGCGACAAGGGTCACAAGCTGGTCTGCTACTCTTCGCAGGAATCCAGCAACGCCCGCTTCGGCAAGGCCGACAGCTGCGACAGCGAGCGCTTCTGGTGCAAGGACGTGGAGCAGGCCGTTATCGACGAGCTGTTCCGGCTGAAATACCTGGGGCAGCCCGATACGCGGAAGACGGAAAACGGCGTTGACAACATCGCCGTGCTGCAAAAGGAACTGGCCGCCGCCCGTAAACGCCTGAGCCGTCTCTACGACTTCGAAGACGAGGACGAGACCGACGACGTGCTCAGCGAAAAGATCCTCGACGCCAGGCAGCGCGTCCGGAACATCGAGGCGCAGATCCGCGAGGAGGAGAAAAGGAGAAGGTCAAGGGCATCCTCCGCACCCTGCAGTCGACCTGGCCGGAGATGAACGACGTGCAGCGGCAGAGCACCTGCCAGCAGCTCATCGACCGGGTCATCATCTACAAGGACGGCAGCATCGACGTGAAGCTGCAGCTCAGAAAGTATCTGAAAAGTGCGGAAATCAAGCCGTAACTGCTGTTTTTCAGAACGTTTACTATCTTCTCTCCATCCGATATTCGTTCCGATGATCGCGGGAGAGCTGCGGCGCTTTCTGCGGGACCACAGCGCGCTTCGCGTCTCCCGGTCGATGCGCGACACGGCCTATAAGGTGCTGCAGGCAAAGGAAAAGCTCTGCGCCGAAACCGGACGCGAGCCGACGGTGGAGGAGCTCTCCGCCGCGACGGGGATCGCGCGCCGGGAGATCGTCTTTGCGCTCGACGCGATCTGCGAGCCGGTCTCGCTCTATGAGCCGGTGTTCGGCGACGGCGGGGAGAGCGCCTGCATCATGGATCAGATCGGCGACAGCCGCAACACCGACGAGCACTGGCTTGAGCAGATCGCGCTGGAGGAAGCCATCGGCCGTCTTTCGCCGCGCGAGCGGCATATCCTCTCGCTGCGTTTCTGCGACGGACGGACGCAGATGGAGGTCGCCCGCCAGGTCGGCATCTCCCAGGCTCAGGTGTCGCGGCTCGAAAAGGGCGCGATCGGGCGGATCAAAAAGGAGCTTTCGGCATAAAAAACCGAGGAGGGATTAGGGCGCGCAGAATAGGGATACGGCAGCGCAAAAAAAGATATTTTCGCGCCGGGCTTCGTTGAAAATGCTCGGAATATATAGCCTGCGACTCGCTTCGCTCGCATGCATAAGTTCGACTTTGCCAAATCATAGATTTGGAGTCTCACTTAATTATTCCTGTGCTTTTCGCCTCGCCCGACACAAAAACCTCTCTTTTTGCGTGCGAAGCAGTTTTGAGCGAGAGATTTTTCGTCCAGACAATATAGAAAAAACCGGGAATACTTGACGTATTTCCGGTTTTTTCTGTTGCCAGGCCACGGCGGCGAGCAGCAGAACGATGCCGACAAGGTCGGTGATGGGCTGGGGATCCATCATCAGAAGGCCGCCCGCCGCGATCACGACGCGGGGGATCGCCTTCATGCCGCGGAACAGATAGCCGTTGAGCGCGGCCGCGACGCCGAAGATACCGACGATCGACGTGACGACGACCAGGACGACCTGCAGCGCCGTCGTGTCGATCAGCAGCATCGCAGGATTGAGCGCGAAGATATACGGCACGACGAAGGCGCCGATCGCGAGCTTCGAGGCGTTGAAAGCCGTCTTCATCGGCGGCGCCTTGGCGATGGCCGAGCCCGCATAGGCCGCGAGCGCGACCGGCGGCGTGATGTCCGCGACGATGCCGAAGTAGAACACGAAGAAGTGCGCCGCCAGCATCGGCACGCCGAGCTGGATCAGGATCGGTGCGCAGGTCGAGGCCATGATGCAATAGTTGGCCGTGGTCGGCACGCCCATGCCCAGCACGATGCAGCATAGCATCGTGAAAAACAGCGCGATGAACACCGAGCCGTGCGAGAGCGTGATGATCGCCGTGATGATCCGGGAGGCCAGCCCCGTGATCGTGATGCAGCCGCCGATGATGCCGGCGACACCGCAGGCGGCCGCGACGGTGATCGAACTCTTTGCGCCGTTGGCCAGCGCGTCGAAAAGGACGGCAGGCGTCATCACGGCTTCCTTTTTGAACATGCACACGACGGCACAGATGATGCCGACGAAGAGCAGCGCCGCCTTTACGATGCCTCCGACGCCGAGGAACAGATAGCAGAGCAGCGCGGCGATGCCGATCATGCCGAGGATCGGGTCGCGGTGGACGTTGGAGACCGAGACGGCGAAGAGGATTGCGATCGCGGCGGAAAAGGCCATCGTGTTGCTGCCGGAGGAGACAAGGTAGACCAGGATCACCAGCGGCAGAAGCAGGTAAACGCGCTTGAGCAGGAGCTTCAGTACGGGCAGCTTTTCCTTTTCGATCCCCTTGAGGCCAAGCTTTTTCGCCTCGAGATGGACGGCGATGAAGATGCCGGTGAAGTACAGGATCGCGGGCAGGATCGCGCGGACGATGATGCTTGAGTAGGGCACGCCCACATATTCGGCCATCAGGAACGCCGCGGCGCCCATGATCGGCGGCATGATCTGGCCGCCGGTGGAGGCCGCGGCCTCGACAGCTCCGGCGAACTCGCCTTTATAGCCGGTCTGCTTCATCATCGGGATCGTGACCGAGCCGGTCGTGACCGTGTTGCCGACCGACGAGCCCGATACCATCCCGCACAGGGCCGAGGAGATGACCGCGACCTTGGCCGGGCCGCCCGAAAAGCGGCCGACCAGAGCGTTTGCCATGTCGATAAAGAACTGCGAGATGCCCGTGCGCTCGAGAAAAGCGCCGAAGATGATAAAGACGATGATGAATTTCGAGCAGACCTGTACCGGGGTGTTCAGCAGTCCGCCGCCCTGCACCTTGTAGAACAGGCTGACGGCGACGTTGCGCACCGCACGCGACATGCCGAGATTCTTTCCCACACAGTAGTAGTACAGCGCATAGACGAGGAACACGCCCGCCACACACAGGATCGGGATGCCGACGCTGCGGCGGCAGAGCTCGAGCATCGCCACGATGCCGATGATGCCGATCACGACCTCATAGCTGCGGATCTGGGACATGCCCAGACGCACGGTCAGATCCTTCGCATTCACGACGACATAAACAAAAGCGGCGGTGCCGAGCACCATCAGGATCCAGTCATACCAGGGAATATAATTGACCTTCTGCACGCCCTTTTTCACCGGGAAGTTGAGATAGCCGATCAGCAGCACACAGCCGAGGAACGACGGATAGCGGATCAGATCCAGCCAGGTGGCGAAGAGCGTGACGTAGATCACGAACAGAGAAAAGGCAGCCATGATCGCGTACACGACCTGTTTCTGCCAGCCCTCCCATATGCGGGTGTTGGATTCGCGGTCATATTTTTTCATGACCTCGTCCATGGCCGCCTGATCAAAGGTCTCGCTGTCTGCTGCGGCAGTTATTTCATCTTTTTTGCGTTTTTCCGACATATCGGGCGCTCCTTCCAGAGGGGAATAATACTATTATCTGATTAAAATCTTTAATCTGCGATGCATAAGCTCGTGTTAGCCAAATCAAAGATTTGTACACTCGCTTAAGATAAGCCGCAGTTCCCGTGGCATTTTCAGCGCGCATGCGCTGAAAATACGTCTACTGTGTATAAGTTTGGCTTAGCGAAATCAGAGATTTCGAGCCTCACTTATCATACAGAACCTCTGCGCACCTTACGGTGCTATAAAAACCTTTAAATGAATAAGGTTCCAGTATAAAAGGCTTGTTATACGGGGGAAGAGCGCCGCTCATGAAAGAGCGGCGCTCCGTTCGTTTTCGTCAAGGGCCGAGCTCAGGGTGCGGTGGCCACGGTGATGCCGTTTTCGGCATAGAATCTCGCGGCGCCCGCGGCGAAGGGAACGGCGATGCCGTCGGTGGCGAAGTCGAGCGAAAGCTCGGCGCCCTTGGCGTGCAGTGCGGCGATATCGTCGGTGTTGTTGAAGATCGTGGAGACGATCGCGTAGGCGACGTCATCGTCCAGATCGGCGCGGCAGACCAGCGTGGCCTTGACCGTGACGGTCACCGCATCGGCGGCCTGACCGTTGTAGGTACCGGCCGGGATCGTGTAGGACGCGTACCAGGGGCAGGCGTCAAGCAGCTTCGCCATGTGGTCGTCGTCGATGGAGACAAGGCTTACGGTGTTGGTCGTTGCGAGGTCGACGATCGAGGGCGTGGGGGCGCCGGCCGTGGTGAAGGCGGCATCGATCTTGCCGTCGCGCAGGCTTTCGGTGGAGGAGCCAAAGGACTCGTACACGGGCTTGATGTCGTCAAGCGTCATATCGTACGCGGCCAGAATGTCCACCGTGTTGAAGTAGGTGCCGGAGCCGACATCGCCGACGCAGACGTTCTTGCCCTTGAGATCGGTCACGGACGTGATCGAGGGATCGACGGAGACGATCTGCACCGTCTCGGCGTACAGACCGCCGAGCACGCGGAAGCCATCGAGCGCGCCGACATCGGCAAAGCTGTTCGTGCCGTTGTAGGCATAGGTCATAACGTCGGACTGGACGGTGGCCAGATCATAGATGCCGTCGGTCACGATGCCGGTGATGTTCGCGGCACTGCCGGTAGAGGAGACGACATTGATGGTGATATCGGTGTTCTGGCCGACGTAGCTGCCCAGCACGCCGCCGAAGGCGTAGTAGGTGCCGGCCTCGCCGCCGGTGCCCATCGTCAGATCGGCGGAGACGGCAGCGGGCGCGACGTCAGCCGCGGGAGCGTCAGCCGCAGGGGCGTCAGCTGCAGGCGCGTCAGCCGCGGGAGCGGCGGGAGCGGGGGCGGCAGACTGGCCGCAGGCGCACAGTGCAAAGACGAGACACAGGGCCAGGATAAGAGCAAGGATCTTTTTCATTTCGGTTTCCTCCCGGATAGGGTGTATTTGAAAAGCCGCCCGATGAGGCGCCTCTCACGTCTCAGATCGCTGCACTACGCTTTTCATGCGTAAATAATACAACCGAAAATTGAAAAAAGCAAGTGAAAAATGGGAATATCACGAAAAGGAGTAAAGCAAAAAGACGAAAAGAAAAAGGGGAAAATGAGAAAACGGCATTTATTTTAAACATAAAAAGCAAAAATCAGACAATAAAGGAGAGAAGCTGAACAAAAAAGGAAACAAAAAGGACCGAACCAAGGGGGTTGACGAAGGGGAAAAGCCGCGTTATACTCTTAAAAGTTGAATTAATAATGAAAGTTTTGGGAGTAAAACCATGGACTTTACCTTGATCAACAGCTTTATCGCCGTGGCGGAGGAGGGCAGCTTTTCCACTGCCGCCAAGCATCTGTTTCTCTCGCAGCAGTCGCTGTCCAAGCAGATCGCGAAGCTCGAGAGCGAGCTCGGGACCGAGCTTCTTGTCCGCAGCCGTCCCCTGCGTCTGACGCAGAACGGCAAGCTCTTCCTGCAGACGGCCAAGGAGATGCTCAAGCTCAAGCAGGAGTTTGAGGAGACCTGCGGCACCGCCGGACGCGGCGAGGAGAGCATCCACGTCGGCATGGAGCACACCATCGCCCGCGCGATCCTGCCGCGGGTGCTGCCCCGCTATATGGACGCACACCGCGACGTGTACGTGCGCATCAGCGAGGAGTCGCCCGAGGAGCTGGAAAAGGCCGTCTCCCACGAGGGGATCGACCTTGTCATCGGCTCGATCTCCAGCCCGCCGCAGAGCTACCGCACGATCGAGCTCTGCCGCAAGGAGCAGATCCTTGTCGTGCCGAAAAAGCAGATGCGCGCGATGGCGGGCGAGCGCTATGACGAGCTGTGCGCGGAGTTTTCCCGCGGCGTCGATCTGCGCTTTTTCGAGAAGGCGCCCTTCATCAAGCAGCCGCGCAACTCCTCCGGCGGCAGAAGTCTGATGAGTTATATGAAGTATTACGACGTCAGCCCGGATTTCGTCTGCGAGCTGACGAACGTGGAAAACGCGTTTCAGCTGGCGCTCTCCGGCGTCGGCGCGCTGATCTACGCCAGGATCTTCTGGGATCTGCTCGACCCCGCCCTGCAGGAGGACTACCGCAAGCAGGTCGATCTCTTCCCGCTTCCCTATCTGCCCGACACCGACAAGGTCTGCGCCTATGTCCGCTCCGATGCGCTCGAGGAGGGCCGCAGCGCCGAGCTGCTCGCCCTGATCACGGCGTTCTTGAAGGACTACGAAAACGGCAAGCTGTGGAGGGAAGCATGAGGACAAAACTGATTGCCTTTGATCTCGACGGCACGCTCCTGCACGACGACAAGACGATCGCGGCGCGATCGCTGCGCGCGCTGCAGGCAGCCCACGATCACGGCGCGCTGATCGTCCCGGCGACAGGGCGGATCTACAAGGTCATTCCCGCCGCGCTGAAGCTCCAGCCCTTTTCGCGCTATTTCATCACGATCAACGGCGCTTATGTCTATGACGCGGAGGCGGATACCGCGCTCTACCGCGCCGAGATCGGAAACGAGCTGGCCATCCGGCTGATGGACTATATGGACGGCCTCGACGTGCTCTATGACTGCTACAAGGACAACTGGGGCTTTGTCTCTCAGTATTTTCTCGACCACGCGGGGGACTATATCGCCGACAAAGGCATCCTCGAGATGTTCCGCCGCTCGCGCACGCCGGTCGAGGATCTGAAGGACTACCTGCGCGCCGACGGCGGCAGCATCCAGAAGACCCAGATGCACTTCCGCGATCTGCGCGAGCGAAAGCGCCAGCTCGAGCAGCTCCCTTCCCTCTTCCCTGAGATCGCGGTCAGCACGTCCATCCCGACGAATATCGAGCTGAACATCGCCGCGGCCAACAAGGGCGACGCGCTCATAGCGCTGTGCGCCGCGCTCGGCATCGCGCCGGAGGAGACGGTCGCCTTCGGCGACGGGACGAACGACACGAGCATGATCCGCGCCGCGGGCGTCGGCGTCGCGATGGGCAACGCGGACTTTTCCGTCAAGGCCGCGGCCGACACGGTATGCGACGACAACGAGCACGACGGCGTGGCCAAGTTTATCGAGCGGCTTCTCGCAGAATAAAAAAGAAGCAGTGAAACAATCGCTTTCACTGCTTCTTTTTTATTCTGCTTTATCCGAGCTTGTCGCCGTTCTGCACGTCCTTGTCCGGGCGGATCAGCACGACGCCGCCCTCGCTGTAGGTGCCGAGCACCAGCACCTCGGACATGAAGTCCGCGATCTGACGCGGCGGGAAGTTCACGACGGCCAGCACCTGCTTGCCGATGAGCTCCTCGGGCGTATAGTGCTGCGTGATCTGCGCTGAGGACTTCTTCGTGCCGATCTCTTCTCCGAAGTCCACAACGAGCTGGTAGGCGGGCTTGCGCGCCTTGGCAAAAACCTTTGCCTCCGTGATCGTGCCGACCCGGATATCCAGCTTCATAAAATCGTCAAAGGTGGCCATCCTGCGGACTCCTTTCCAAAAACGAAAACCGGTAATTATCTGTCCAGCCACGCGCAGGCCGCGAGAGCCGCCACCGCGCCGTCCGCGACGGCGGTGGTCAGCTGGCGCACCTTCTTCGCGCGGCAGTCGCCCGCGACGAAGAGCCAGGGCGTCTTTGTCACGCAGCTTTCGTTCGACGCGGCATAGCCCTGCTCATTGAGCTCAAGATGGGCGGCAAACGCGCCGTTGTCCGGCTCGTGGCCGATCGCGACGAACAGCCCGTCGACCTTCAGCTCGCGCTCTTCTCCGTTCTGCCGCACGACGACGCCCGTCAGCTCGTCCTCGCCGACAAGGCGCGTGATCGCGGCATTTAAGACAAACTCGACGTTGCTCTTCTCCCGCAGCGCGCGCACCAGCGCCTCCTCACCGCGGAAGCTGTCGCGCCGGTGGATGAGATAGACGCGGCTCGAGGTCTCGGAGAGGAGCATCGCGTCCTGCAGCGCGCTGTTGCCGCCGCCGCTGACGGCCACGGGCAGATCCTTGAAGAACGCGCCGTCGCACACCGCGCAGTAGCCTACGCCGGAGCCGACAAGCTCCTCTTCGCGCTCCACGCCGAGCATCCGCGGCTTGGCGCCGGTCGCAAGGATCACGGCGCGTCCCTCATAGTGAGCGCCGAATTCACAGCTGACACGGCGGAAATCGCCGCAGTCCTCGATCCCGGTGACCTCTTCGATCTCGACCTCAGCGCCCTGCGCCATAGCCTGCTCGGCCATACGGTCGCCCAGGTCCGTGCCGGAGATCGACACGACCGAGGGGAAGTTCTCCACCTTCGGGCTCCAGGTGATCTGGCCGCCGAGCGAGGCCTTCTCCAGGATCAGAACGCTCTTGCCCGCGCGGCGGGCATATACGGCGGCCGTCAGCCCCGCGGGGCCGCCGCCGATCACGATGATATCATACATGACAGCTTACTCCTTATCTGATAGAAAAAGGGCCGGCGGCGCCGGCCCTTTTTATGATGGCAGATCAGCCTGCGAGATACTGCTTGATCGCACCGGCGCCGGCGTACTTTTCAAAGCCGCCCTTGCCGTCGGTCACGACGAGCGTCGGGGTCTGCTTGACGCCGAACTCATACTCCTTGCCCGCCTTGGCGAGGTAGTTCGCCGCCATCGTGCAGTTGGGGCAGGACACGCGGGAAAAGAGGATCGTGCGCTTCTCGTTCGCATCCGCGGCCGGGGCCTGGACGGCGGGAGCGGGCTCTTCCTTCTTGTCCGCGTAGATCGGACCGTTGTGCGTCAGATGAGAATTCTCGATGACGTACTCGCGGCGCTCCTTGTACTCCTGGGTCTTGCCGGCGTTCCAGTTCTGGACCGGGCGGTAATAGCCGGTGATGCGGCTGTAGACCTCGGCGCTCTCACCGCAGTAGGGGCAGGTGAACTGCTCGCCAGTGAGATAGCCGTGATGCTTGCACACGGAGTAGGTCGGGGACATCGTGTAGTACGGCAGCTTGTAGTTCTCGGCGATCTTGCGCACGAGGTTGGCCGCGGCCTCCCAGCTCGGCAGCTTTTCGCCGAGGAAGGCGTGGAACACGGTGCCGGAGGTGTAGAGCGTCTGCAGCTCGTCCTGGATGTCGAGCGCGGCGAAGATGTCCTCGGTGAAGCCGACAGGCAGGTGAGAGGAGTTGGTGTAGTACGGGGTGCCGCCCGGCTCCGCGGCGGTGATGATGTCGGGGAACATCTCGACGTCATGCTTGGCCAGACGGTAGGAGGTGGACTCCGTACTGCTCCTGGTAGTCGCTCAGACGCTCACGCATGTGGTTGAGGACGTTCTTGGTGAACTCCTGGCACTCGGGGTGGGTCATATCCTTGCGGATCCACTTGGCGTTCAATCCCGCCTCGTTCATGCCGACGAGACCGATCGTGGAGAAGTGGTTGGCAAAGGTGCCGAGGTAGTGCTTGGTGTAGGGGTACAGGCCCTCGTTGAGGAGCTTGGTGATGACGTCGCGCTTGACCTTCAGGCTGCGCGCGGAGATGTCCATCATCTTGTCGAGACGCTTGTAGAAGTCAGCCTCGTCCGCGGCGAGATAGGCGATGCGCGGCATGTTGATCGTCACGACGCCGATCGAGCCGGTGGACTCGCCGGAGCCGAAGTAGCCGCCGGACTTCTTGCGCAGCTCTCTGAGGTCGAGACGCAGACGGCAGCACATCGAACGCACGTCGCTCGGCTCCATGTCGGAGTTGATGTAGTTCGAGAAGTAAGGCGTGCCGTACTTGGCGGTCATCTCGAAGAGGAGCTTATTGTTCTCGGTGGGAGACCAGTCAAAGTCGCGGGTGATCGAATAGGTCGGGATCGGGTACTGGAAGCCGCGGCCGTTGGCGTCGCCCTCGATCATGATGTCGATGAAGGCCTTGTTGACCATGTCCATCTCGGCCTTGCAGTCGCCGTAGGTGAAGTCCATCTCCTTGCCGCCGACGATCGCGGGCTGATCCTTCAGGTCGGCCGGAACGGTCCAGTCGAGCGTGATGTTGCTAAACGGCGCCTGGGTGCCCCAGCGGGACGGCGTGTTCACGCCGAAGACGAAGGACTGGATGCACTGCTTGACTTCCTTGTAGCTGAGGTTGTCGATCTTGACGAACGGAGCGAGATAGGTGTCAAAGGAGGAGAAGGCCTGTGCGCCGGCCCACTCGTTCTGCATGATGCCGAGGAAGTTGACCATCTGGTTGCAGAGCGTGGAGAGGTGGCTGGCCGGGGAGGAGTTGATCTTGCCGGGGATGCCGAGGCCTTCCTTGATCAACTGCTTGAGACTCCAGCCCGCGCAGTAGCCGGTCAGCATGCTCAGGTCGTGCAGGTGGATGTCGCAGTTGCGGTGGGCGTTCGCGATCTCCTCGTCATAGACCTCGCTGAGCCAGTAGTTGGCGGTGATGGCGCCGGAGTTTGACAGGATCAGACCGCCGACGGAATAGGTGACGGTGGAGTTTTCCTTCACGCGCCAGTCCTCGACGTGCAGATACTTGTTGACGGTATCCTTATAGTCAAGGTAGGTGGACTTCATGTTGCGCAGTTTCTCGCGCTGCTTGCGGTAGAGGATGTAGGCCTTGGCCACATTCTCATAGCCGCCGCGGGAGAGAACGGCCTCCACGCTGTCCTGGATGTCCTCGACGGCGACCTTGCCGTCCTTGATCTTCGGCAGGAAGTCCGCGCTGACCTTCAGCGCCAGAAAATCGATGACGCTGTCGTTATACTCGGTTCCGGTCGCATCAAAAGCCTTCTTGATGGCGTCCGCGATCTTGTTGATGTTAAAGTCGACGACCTTGCCGTCTCTTTTTACTACTTCGTACATACCTTTATCCTCCTGTTTGGAGCAACCGCTGTTCCATACGTCTTCGGCGTCTCGAGAACCATTTGCGTCCTGCCTTCACCACTTTTTCTTGAAATACACAAAGTATGTCTGCAAAAAAGTGTCATCGGCAGGGCACAAATTCTCTCGCGATCCGCTCTTGCCGCATGGAGCATCGTTTGCTCTTCTTTTCTCTCTTTTTTCGTTTGCTGTGCTTGTCTTTACACGCCCCGAACTTCAACGGAGGGGACGATCGGCCTGACGGCGTCCGCCAGCTCGTGCATCTCTTTTTCGCCGAACGCGCCCAATCCCTCGAGCGCGATGATGTCGCCGCTGTCCTTGAACTGCTGGAGGTAATACTCCTTCGCGCCCGCGATCCACTTCGCCGCCTCGACAAGACTCTCGGCGGTGTGCAGCCCGCGCACGACCGTGGTGCGGAACTCATACTCCACCTCGCCGCTCAAAAGATAATCCTTCGAGCGCTCGACCGGCGCAAGATCGAATTTCTCGATCCCGACGGTTTTGCCGTAGAGGGCGGGGGCGTTTTTGATGTCCATGGCCACGCGGTCGACGAGCCCCGCTCTGACGAGCGAGATCAGGTGATCGGGAAAGGAGCCGTTCGTGTCCAGCTTCACGCGGAAGCCCAGCGCACGCACCTTCTCCAAAAACGCGCCGATGTCCTTGTGGAGCAGCGGCTCGCCCCCCGTGATCGCGACCCCGTCAAGCACGCCCACGCGCTTTTTAAGGAAGCTCAGCACTTCCTCCTCCGTCGTGTCGCAGCCCAGCCGTTCGGGCAGGACCAGCGGCGCGTTGTGACAGAAGGGGCAGCGAAAGTTACATCCGGGCGTGAACACCGTACAGGCGACATGTCCCGGATAGTCGAGCAGCGTCAATTTTTGAAGACCGGCGATCTGCATCTCTCTCTCCTTGCTTCGGGTTAAGAATTGCTTTCGCGTGTTATGATACGACTTTAGCAGTGCCCTGTCAAGAGGTTAAATACAAGATATTGAAAGTTTTACCGGATTGTTACCGTTATGACCACAAAATATAGTGTCAGGCGGTTTTCTCGTTACCGCCTGACACCGAGCGTTATTGTACCAAGATCCTACAAGATATGGAAAACCCCGCCGTAAAACAGCGGGGTTGGTTTCCGGCTTTTTCATCTCCGACATAAAAAAGCCGGAGGACGATCGTCCTCCGGCCGCTAGACACTAAACACTAGAAACTAGAACCTACTTCCCCGCGGCGGCGAGCTTGCGCTCGCGGCGCTTTAAGACTTCCTCGCTCTTGGGCTGGATGTCGCCGGCCTTTGTCAGCGCCCACTTGGTCGCCACCGGGCCGAGCAGCTCGTAGACCAGCACGGCGAAGAGCACGATGTTGCGGATCATGGGCCCGTCGCCGGGCAGCTGCGAGGCAGTCACGCACATGCCGAGCGCCACGCCCGCCTGCGGCAGCAGCGTGATGCCGAGGTAGTCCACGACCTTTTTGTCGCAGCCCACCATCCGGGACGACTCACGCGCGCCGAAGTATTTGCCGAGCGAGCGGGAGACAATATAAACAACGCCGATCAGCGCGCTCGAGAGCTTGGCGAACACGCCCAGCTCCAGCTCCGCGCCCGAGATGACGAAAAACAGCACCAGCAGCGGCGCACTCCAGCGGTCGGCGTTGTGCATGATCTCGTCCGACAGCGGGCAGAGATTGCAGAACACGCTTCCAAGCATCATGCACACCAGCAGCGAGGAAAAGCCGATCGTGGCTTTTCCGGCCGGCAGCTTGAGCATCGAGAGCGCGACCGTGAGGAACACAAAGGAAATGCTCATGGCGACGCGGTTGCGGTTGGAGTGGAAGATCGGCTCGATCTTCGAGAGCACAAAGCCCGCCAGCGCGCCGAGCAGCAGCGAGCAGAGGATCTCGAGCAGGGGATTGACCAGCACGCCGTAGATGTCGACCGACCCGCTGCCGAGCGCGCGGGCCACGCCGAAGGAGACGGCGAAGAGGATCAGACCCACCGCGTCGTCGAGCGCGACAATCGGCAGCAGCAGATCGGTCAGCTTGCCCTTGGCCTTGTACTGGCGTACGACCATCAGCGTGGCGGCCGGCGCGGTCGCGGCGGCGATGGCGCCGAGCGTGATGGCCGCGGGGATCGAAAGCACGGCGGGGAACAGGAAATGCACGCCCAGCAGCGCACAGTCGACGAACAGCGTCGTGATCACGGCCTGCAGGATGCCGATGACGAGCGCCTGCCTGCCGGTCTCGCGCAGCTGGGAGAGACGGAACTCGTTGCCGATGGAAAAGGCGATGAAGCCCAGCGCCATATCCGAGATCACGCCGAGCGTCTCGAGCTCTTCAAAGCTGTGGAAGCCCAGCCCCAGAATGTTCAGCCCGCCGAGCAGACTCGGCCCGATCAGCACGCCGGCGACCAGATAGGCCGTCACGTCCGGCAGACGGAATTTGTTGCCCAGACGCGTCAGCATCAGTCCCGCAAACATGGCCACGGAGATATTCAGCAGCTCGTTCAAAGTAAAAAGCATCTCTTTTCTATTATAGTATCATACAGACAGCCCGCGCATTATAACGCCGCGCGCCGCAAAATGCAAGAGGAAAAGCATCCGCACGCAGGGAAAGAAAAAACGCTTTCCGCCTTGCTTCACCTGGGAGAAAGTGGTATACTGAAAAACAGAACAAGGTCGACCCCGCCCGACGCGGGGCGGCGGATAAGCGGGAGGATCATGATGAAACGAGTAGTTGCTCTTCTTCTGGCCGTCGTGCTGATGACGGTCTGCTTTGTGCCTGCAGCCCTGGCCGACGACGCACCGAGCCGCGAGGATATGCGCGGCCACGGCGACATCGCCGTTCCGAAACAGGACTCCTGGCTCAGCGCCTATGAGACGCGCTATGTCTGCGCCTCGGGCGGCGTGGCGGCGTTCCTCTTCAAAGCGCCCGCGCTCGACTCGGAAAAGTTCGACGCCATCCTCGAGGGCACCGAGCTGACGCTTCTGGCCGAGGAAAACGGCTTTTATCTGATCAAAACGGCCGACCGTCGTCTCGGCTGGATCGGCAAGGGACAGACGGCCGAGGATACCTCTCTGCTCGAATCCCTGCCGGAGCTCGAAGACAGCTGCTGGATCTACAGCTGCGGCGAGGGCGAGAGGAACACCTTTGCCGTGAAATTCAACGGGAAATGGGCCGACATCTACCGCGCGTCCGACGGCGCCCACGGCAGACAGACCTTTGTGCTCAGCATGCGCCGCGTCCTGCTCAACGGCCAGTACTTCATCTGGGACGGCGAACAGTTCACCTCGCGCGATGAATATAAGACGCCGGGCGGCAAGATCCGCTACACGATCACGCCGGACACCGAGGGGCTGTACGAAAAGCTGGCGGGCTGAGCCGCCTGCGAAAGAACAAAAAGGAAGGGAAAGATGATCGTCTTTCCCTTCCTTTTTTAATTGTATCGGGAAGCTGTCCGTCGGAGGTGCTCAGGCGGCCTCGCCGCTCGTCTGCGCCGCGGCGCGGCGGAGGATAAAGAGCGTTGCGATCGTCAGCGCGACGCCGATGACGAGACAGATAACGACGTTCTGCACAAAGCCGGCGATGAGATAGCTCACAAAGCTCACGGCCGCCACAGTCAGAACGTAGGGCAGCTGGGTGGAGATATGGGAGATGTGGTCGCACTGGGCGCCGGCCGAGGCCATGATCGAGGTGTCGGAGATCGGCGAGCAGTGGTCGCCCATGACCGCGCCGGCCAGGCATGCGGACACGCCGATGATCAGCAGCGTGCTGTCCGCGGGGAAGACCTTCGTGACGATCGGCAGCAGGATGCCGAAGGTGCCCCAGGAGGTGCCGGTGGAGAACGCCAGCCCGCACGCCACCAGGAAGATGATGGCGGGCAGCAGGTTGTACAGCCCCGCCGAGGCGCTTTCCATCACGCCGTAGACATAGTCCGCCGCGCCGAGCATCCCGGTGATGTTCTTCAGCGTCACGGCAAAGGTCAGGATCAGCAGCGCCGGGACCATCGCGATGAAGCCCTTGGTGATGCAGCCCATCGCCTGCTTGAAGCTGAGCAGTCTGCGGCAGAAGAAGTAAATAAAGGTGAACAGCAGCGCGATCATCGAGCCCCAGGGCAGACCCACCGAGGCGTCGGTGGCGGCAAAGGCTTCGGCAAACGGCACGCCCGAGAAGAAGCCGCCGACATACAGCATGCCCAGCACGCAGCTCACGATCAGCACCACGACCGGCAGCAGCAGGTCGATCACGCGGCTGCGGGGATTGGTGGCGACCTCCTCGGCGTCGGCCGACGCCGCGCCGCCGGAGAAGAGATCGCCCTGAAGCTGCGCGTTCATCTCGTGCAGGCGCATGGCGCCGTAGTCAAACTTCATCAGCGTCAGCCCAAGCAGGAACACGATCGTCAGCAGACTGTAAAAATTCCACGGGATCGCGCGCACGAACAGCTCCGTTCCGCTCATCACGCCCTCGTCCACGATGCCGGACACGGCGGCGGCCCAGGAGGAGATCGGCGCGATCATGCAGATCGGCGCCGCCGTCGCGTCGATGATATAGGCGAGCTTCGCGCGGGAGATGCGATGGCCGTCGGTCACGGGGCGCATGACGCTGCCCACCGTGAGACAGTTGAAGTAGTCGTCGACAAAGATCAGCACGCCGAGCAGGATCGTCGCGAGCATCGCGCCGACGCGGGTCTTCACGTGCGTCTGGGCCCAGCGGCCGAAGGCGGCGGAGCCGCCCGCGCTGTTCATGAGCGCCACGATGATGCCCAGCAGGATCAGGAACAGGAAAATGCCGACGTTCCAGGCGTCCGCGACGCCGGAGATCAGACCGTCGTTGATGATCGCGTCGAGCGCGCCGATGGGCGAGAAGTTCGCCACGAGCAAGCCGCCGACAACGATGCCGAGAAAGAGCGAGGAATAAACTTCCTTCGTGATCAGCGCAAGCGCGATCGCGATGATGGGGGGCAGCAGCGCCCAGATGGTACCGTACATGTGAGTGCCTCCTGAAAAAAAGAATGTCATGAACAGAGCAGATACTGTTCATGACAGGAGACCTCAAAAAGAGGACGAATGTCTGACAGCTCTCCGCTTTTTTGCAAAAGCGACAGTCCGGCGGATGTTCTCGCGCCGGCCCAGGCATATCCGTCCGGGAATACGGATACCCTTCGGCGGAAAGCCCTTTCGCCCCCTGCGGTCCCCGCCGCGTTAAAAAAGGGAGCTACTGATGATTTCCGCGCCTCTATCATACTTTGTTCAGTTGCATTCATTATAATCCACATTTTTTATCTGTCAACAGACAGTGTGAAAATGACGCAAATTTTGGCGAATTTGTGACTTTTTCGATCGGCTTGGGCGGGTATGCTGTACATCCTGCCAAAGAAAAAACGAATAAAAGTGAAAGCTCATCGCATGAATATACACAAATTGACAAAAAAAGAGGCGGATCGGAAAACCGATCCGCCAAGACAGGGTTGTGGGATAAAGATATGAGCCGGTCCTTTTTGAAAAAGGACACTTGGATAAGCTGTGCCTATACGATAGCGCGGCGGCGCGGTTTTGTAAAGAGCGAACGGACACTAGTTTTGTCGAACGCGAAAAAAGTATATTTCCCCGCGCACGCGGGCATAATGAGAGGGAATCCACATCGAGAGGAGATCTTGTTATGCTTATGGATCGCATCGCCCTTGCGCTGCTGATCGTCGGCGGCGTCAACTGGGGCAGCGTGGGGCTGTTCCGCTTTGACATCGTGGCCTGGCTCTTCGGCGGACAGACCGCCACGGTCAGCCGCGTCGTCTACACGCTGGTCGGCCTGGCCGCGCTGTGGTGCGTTTCGCTGCTGTTCCGCAGCGACGCCATCACGGATGAAGCGTAAATAAAAGAGAGTGCCGCTGCGGCACTCTCTTTTATTGTATCAGGAGATAGATGCACAGCCCAAGCTGCGCCGCGGCAAACAGCGGGAAGAGGAACCTGAAATACCAGTGTTTCGTTTTGTGATGAAACAAAAACATCCCGGCCGTCCCGCCGATCGCGCCGCCGAGCAGCGCGAAGAGAAAGAGCGTCTTTTCGCTGATGCGCCAGCGGCCCGTTCTGGCCTTGAACTTGTCAAGCCCCATCAGCACAAAGAGAAACCCGCTCATGACAGCAAGAAGGACCGCCAGGTATTCCCACACGGGAGCGGAGAGCGTCGGCATATCAGCCCTCCTTCAGCGCGCCGTAATACCAGCCGGACACGCCGTTGTGCTTGACAAAATACCCGCGGGAGGTCCGCTCGACGATGCTGACGGTGTCGCCCGCCCTGAGCGGCAGTACATAATCCGTGCAGTCGTTGCAGCCGGTGATCTCCTTGTCCGTAAAGAGGTATTTCGTCAGGATCTCCATCTCATAGCCGGTGCGGACGTGGCGGCAGAGGGAAAACTCCTCCCCGCGGCGCAGCACCTGCACCTCGCTGTCGCCCCAGCGGATGTAATACGACCGCCCGCCGCCCGGCTGATCGCTGAGGACGGTCGCGGTCGGAAACGGGTCATAGGCGACAGAGGAGAAGTCCGAACTGTCCTCGCGCGGGATGATGAGCGCGTTGAGCTGGCCGTCGTCCTTGAGCACACAGCCGCCGTCGATCGAGATGATCTTCCGCTCGCGGTCGATGATCGGGTTGGCGTTGACGATGTTCTCCCCGTACAGCACGACCGGCCAGTGGCCGACGACGACCCATTTCGAAAAGCGCTCGTCGTGGGAGAGAAAATTGTCGTACTTCACCAGCTCGCCTGGACGGTGTTCTTCCAAAGGCTTGTCTGCGTGCACGCCGGAATGGGCGAAGATGAAATGCTCCGTCTCGATGGCGTGCGGAATGCGGGAAAGAAAGTCCCACTCCGCGGCAAAGGGCTCTCTCAGCGCGTTCTTGAGCGCGGTAAAATCCTCCTCCTTCACGCTGCGGCCAAGCTCGGCGCACATGTCCCACAGCAGGCCGCGGCCGCGCCAGAGGACGTATTCGCGGATGCGCTTGTCGGTCTCGCGGTCCATGGAAAAGATCTCGGCCCACTCGTCGCAGTTGCCGCATACGGCCTTTGCCCGCCCCGCAGCGCAAAGCGCCATCACATAGCGCAGCGTTTCAAGGCTGTGCTCGCCCTTTTCAAGAAAATCGCCGTCGAAGATCACGAGGTCGTCCCCGCCGAAGCCGGCCTTTTCGAGCACGCCGTGCAGATAGGGCAGGTTGCCGTGCACGTCGGCGATGACGAGGAGCCGCCTCCCCGGCGCGACGGACAGATGTTCGATTCTGGCTTTGCGTTCAGACATGGCTCTCTCCAAACCGGTATTCCATCAGATACAGCTTCCCGAAGCGGCCGCGCTCATGCGACAGGCGCCGGAAGCCGTGCTTTTCGTAAAAATGCAGCGCGCGGGGATTGTCCTCCGCCGCCTGCAGACGGACGGAGCGCCGCCCGAGCGAGCGGTAGTACATCAGCGCGCGGCCGAGCAGCTGCACGCCGAAGCCCTTGTCGCGGTATGCCTCGTCGAGATACAGCAGGCTGATCCAGCCGTATCCGGCATGCTCGCCGCGGCGGGTGTCGAGATCAATGAGCCCGACGCTCTTCTCCCCGTCGAAGATCCGGATGATCGCATTCGGATCGGCGCGGTGATGCTCGCACGCAGCGGCGAGATAGGTCTCCGGATCGAAGCCCTCGAGCGTGCCGTGTGCGCTCTGCCAGGCGTCGGAATAGCAGGCGCGGTAAAACGCTGCCTCGGCGCGCGGGTCGATCGCCTCGCCGCGCAGATTGCCCATCTGGATCTTGCGCTGCGGCAGCGCGAGCGGCTCGAGATGCGCGCAGTCGTTGATCGTGTCGACGCGAAATTCCCCGTTTTCATAAAAGACGTGGCAGATGCCCGTGTTGCCGCAGATCGGCAGCGAGGGGTCGTCGAGCGACTTGTGCAGCATATACGAGAGCAGGCAGCGGATCGTCACGCCGTGGCTGACGACGGCGACGACCTTGCCGTCGTTTTCCTCCGCGATCTTCCTCAGCGCGGCGGCGGCGCGGCGGCGCACGTCGTCATAGCGCTCGGCGCCGTCGAGGAAAAATTCCTCGGCGCGGTGGATAAAGGTGTCCATCATCTCGGGCTGCGCCCAGCCCACGTCGCCGAAAAAGCGCGCCTCCCAGGGGCCGACGTTGATCTCGCGCAGCTCCGGCTCGGTGCGCAGCGGCAGCGCGTGATAGCGGCGGATCGCCCCGGCCGTGAGCACCGCGCGCTTTAAGTCGCTGGCATACAGCGCGTCGATTTTCACATCGCGCATCCGCTCGGCGAGCGCGTCGATCTCCTGCAGGCCGAGCGCTGTGACGTCGCCGTCCCAGTGTCCCTGCATCGCGCGGAAGAGGTTGCCCTCGGCCTGGGTGTGGCGGATGAGATAGATTTCTGTCATGACAAAGTTCTCCTTCGGGCAGCATCAGCTCACTGCAATCCGCTCTCGCCGGATCCGCCAATGTTACCCAATACTTGACCGCAAGCGCGTCAATGAGTATAATAGTGTAGTTAGAAAAATCTCCCCGCCATTATATCCCGAAACTGTCAGCAAAGCAAGAGAGGGTAAAGTATGATCAGAGCGGCTGCACTTGCGTCCGGCGACGGCGTAAAGCTCCAGGCGATCCTCGACGCGATGTACTTCGGCGAGCTGCCGGAATTCGAGCTCGTCGCGGTGATCTCGCCGGAAAAAGACGCCTATGTGATGCAGCGGGCGCTGAATGCCGGCGTTCCCGCCTATGTGGTGGATCCGGATCTGTTTCCCACGATGACGACGCACAGCATGGCGGTGGCGAACAAGCTCAAGGACATGGACGTTGAGCTTGTCCTGCTGGCCGACTACGGCGTATCGCTGGGCGTGATCCCCTACCAGTTCAAAAACCGAATCATCGGCACCTGCCCCTCGCTCTATCCCGCCTTTGAGGAGGTCGAGGGCGACGTGTGCGAGGCGGTGCTCGCGCGCGGCTGCAAGCTCACCGGCGCGACCTCGTTCTTTGCCGACGGCGACGGCCGCGTGGGCAGCATCATCGACCAGCGCGCGGTGGTCGTCCTGCCGGACGACACGGCCGAGACACTTGCCCGCCGCGTGACGGAGGAGGCCGAGTGGGGCCTTTTGACCGACGCGGTCAAGCTCTTCTGCGCCGGGCGGCTTTCCGTCCGCGACAACCGGGTGCTCGTCACCGGCGGCTGATAATACAGGGAATAACAATAAGCCCCATCCTGCCACTGAACCGCCCCAGATTGTGCGAACAGCACAAGAAAGCCCCCCTGATGCAGGCTTATACAATTCAAGCAACGAACTGGCACCGCAACTCCAGCGGTGTCA
>ONSW01000006.1 GCA_900320595.1 uncultured Eubacteriales bacterium
TTTATATTATGCGAGATTTTATCCGTAGTAAGATCTGCCGGAAAAGATCTTCTTCCCCGGCAGATCATTGGTTTTTACTTATTCCTCTGCGAATTCGTCTTCTTCACGGCGATTGATCATGCCCTTGAGCAGCGATTCGCTTGAAACGCGGATCGAATTGAGGAGCGTGAAAATCGCAGCGGCGGAATCGATGAACATGGCAAACCAGAGATTGCACAATCCGTTGATACTAAGGAATACAAGGATCGCTTTGACCGCCATCGCGAAGATCGCGTTTTCCGTGGCAACGGCTCTGATGCGGTCTGCTACGGAGAAAACCGCAGGCATTGTGCTGATGCTGTTCGGATTCACAAGCGCATCTGCATACTTCCCTGCCTTGCTGACGCGAACATCGATCTCGGCTTTGCTGTGAGATTCGATTCCGCTGGAATAGAGATACATATCGCCTTCGGCTGTCTTGGAGCAAATGGAATCGATCAGCGCAAGCTTCTTTTCGGTATCGAGCTCGCCATAGGCGTCGTCAAAGCCGAATTTTGAAGCAAAGGCCGCCGTGTCTTCTCTGCCATCCTCGGAGATCAGGATGCATTTCGCAATCCCGTTGTTCTTGAAGTCAGCAACAAGGTTTTCAGCAGAATCAAGCGTGGAATTGGAGATCGTGATCTTGCCGATATAACGATTGGCAATCATCATATAGAAGATCTGGCAATCTGACGGCTCAGATTCAAAGGGGATCGCTTCTCCCCTGCTGACATACAGTTCTTTCGTAGCCAGGATAACATGCGCGCCACCGATGTCGACCTCAACACCCCAACCGGGGATCTCGCTGAAATTGCTGACTACCTCGAGCTTATATTCGCCGTCCGTCGCGTTGGAAAGGACCTTCGCGATAGGCTGCTCAGAATAATAAACAGCATGCGCAGCAAAAGTAAGGAAAGTATTCGTGTCGAGGACGTCTGACTGAACAGACAGAAGCTTGGGGCATTCCTCCGCGAGTACGCCGGCTTTGTCTACGATCAGCGTCTTGATGTCAGAGAGCTTCTCGATTGAACTGGCCTTGTTGAAAAGCACACCGAAGCGGGCTGCGGAAAAAATACCGACAATGCCGATGAGCGGAATGGAAAGCATGACTGACGCAGGCGTAGCGATCAGTATGATGGACAGAGCCCTATGGATCGATTCGCGCACGGTAAGATGCGTAAGCAGCGGCGCAAGGATGGCGAAGAGCACGGCAAAGCCGATCAGAATCTTCAGCACAAAGGATGCGGCACCGTTGATCTTCTCCCCTGCTTCCAATTCCCCCGACGCAGGTCTGTTTGCCGTTTCGACCGTTCTGCCGATCTCTTCGGTGTCGCGATAACGCAAAAGCTCTTCGGCTGATGTAACAGTACGCTCTTTTACATAATCGTTTAAGACCAGACCAACCTTGTAGAGAATAAGCATCGCGGCGACTTCAATCCCATAGCCAATGACAAACCCGATCACCGAGACGAAGACGAGGATAATGGAGATATTGAAATAATCTTTGCCCTCAACGCTGTTGACAGCGCCAAGGATCAAATCGTAACCCGCGACAAGAGACGCGATCACAAGAAGGATCGTTTTCACGACAACGGGCATGCTGACGACAGCCGAAACGGCAAAAATTACCGAGGCAATAACAAGCCGGATGATCAAAATGCCGCGCGGCATTTCCTTTGCCTGTATGGTGCCGCCTTCATGGCGTTCGGTATTTTGGGAATGTAGGCCCATATCGCCACCTCCGTATAGATTCTCTCTCTGCTATACTCTGTGGATTATGTGCTTCAGGCCTTGCCGTCGGAGCCCAGAACGTGGACGATCTTGTGCGCGACCATGTCCTTGACAGCCTGACGCGCGGGCTTGAGATACTGACGCGGGTCGAAGTGATCGGGATGCTCGGCGAAATACTTGCGGATGTTGGCGGTCATGGCAAGGCGGATATCGGAGTCGATGTTGATCTTGCAGACAGCAAGCTTGGCAGCTTCACGGAGCTGATCCTCGGGAATGCCGATCGCATCGGGCATGTTTCCGCCGTACTCGTTGACCATCTTGACGAATTCCTGCGGCACGGAGGAAGAACCGTGCAGAACGATCGGGAAACCGGGAAGGCGCTTGATGCACTCATGCAGCACATCGAAACGGAGCGGGGGCGGAACAAGGATGCCGTCGGCATTGCGGGTGCACTGGGAAGCCTTGAACTTGTAGGCGCCGTGAGAGGTGCCGATCGCAATCGCAAGCGAGTCGCAGCCGGTGCGGCTGACGAATTCCTCGACCTCTTCGGGACGAGTGTAGCTCTCGTGGCCATGCTCAACGCTGACCTCGTCTTCGACACCGGCAAGCGTGCCGAGCTCAGCCTCGACAACAACGCCGTGGTCATGCGCATACTCGACGACCTGACGGGTCAGGGCGATATTATCCTCAAAGGACTTGGAGGAGGCGTCGATCATAACGGAGGTAAAGCCGCCGTCGATGCAGCTCTTGCAGAGTTCGAAGGTATCACCATGGTCAAGATGCAGCGCGATCGGGATTTCGGGATTTTCGATGATCGCAGCTTCGACGAGCTTGACAAGATAGGTGTGGTTGGCATAGGCGCGGGCGCCCTTGGAGACCTGGAGAATGACAGGGCTCTTCAGCTCCCCTGCCGCTTCCGTGATTCCCTGCACGATCTCCATATTGTTAACGTTGAATGCGCCGATGGCGTATCCTCCGTTATAAGCCTTTTCGAACATTTCTTTTGTGGTTACAAGTGCCATTTCAAAAAATCTCCCTTTCTGCCTCATGTATGAAGACATATTTTTAGTCAATTTGGCATATTTACAAATTAACGATCTTATTATATCCTCAAACATGGCCATAATCAAGAAGTACATTCAAGAAAAAATCAAAATTTTTTAAGATATTACGGAGGAATTTTTTCATGAGCAATCAACTTCGCGGAGCTTGCATTTTCGGTCAGTCCGGCGGTCCCACTTCCGTCATCAACGCCAGCGCCTACGGCGTGATCCGTGCCGCACTTGATGCCGAGTGTATCACCAAGGTCTATGGCGCCGCGCACGGGATCAAGGGTGTTCTGGAGGACAAGCTTTATGTCATGGACGAAGAGGACCCGAAAGAACTGGAGCTCCTTCTTCACACGCCGTCCTCCGAGCTTGGCTCCTGCCGCTATAAGATCGCCGATCCCGAGAAGGATGATTCTGACTATAAGCGTATTCTTGAAATCTTCAAGAAGTACAATGTCAGATATTTCTTCTACAACGGCGGCAACGACTCCATGGATACCTGCAACAAGATCAGCCGTTACATGGAATCTGTCGGATATGAGTGCCGCGTTATGGGCGTTCCCAAGACGATCGACAACGACCTTTTCGGTACCGACCACTGCCCCGGCTTTGCCAGCGCCGCCAAATATATCGCGACCTCCTGCATGGAGATCAACAAGGACGCGCGCGTTTACGACAACGGCATGATCGAGTTCGGCTCCGGCCCGGATCTGATCTATCTGCCCGAATATGATTTCGATATGGACCGCTTCTACGCCGACGTGGAAAAGATCTATGCGAAAAACGGCAAGGTCCTGATCGCCGTTTCCGAAGGCATCCATTATGCCGACGGCAGCTTTGTCTCCGAGGCGAAGACGTCCGCTACCGACGGTTTCGGCCACGCACAGTTGGGCGGCCTTGCTTCCCTGCTCGCTTCCCTGCTCCAGCAGCGCACCGGCGCCAAGGTACGCGGGATTGAGCTTAGCCTTCTGCAGCGCTGCGGCGCTCATCTTGCTTCCCAGACCGACATCGACGAGGCCTACGGTGCGGGCAAAGAAGCTGTCCTGCAGGCCGTGAACGGCGTTTCCGGCAAGATGGTCGCCTTCAAGCGCGATACCGTCGACGGCAAGTATGTCTGCCGCTTCGTGCTGCTCCCGCTTGACAGTGTTGCAAACTATGAAAAGAAAGTGCCGCTGGAGTGGATCAACGATGAGCACAACGGTCTGAAGAAAGAGTTCATCGACTATGTTCTTCCCCTTATTCAGGGCGAGCCGAAGCTGCCGCTGGAGAATTCCCTCCCCCGCTATGCAAGACTGAAAAAGGTCCTTGCCAAGTAATCATAACTTCAAAAAAAGATCCGGACGAGAATAATTCGTCCGGATTTTTTTACATGTTTTTGATTTGATTCTGCAGCAGCAATCCGACCGTATCGGCCAGTTTGTCAAGAGACTGGATTCTAGCGAAGTCGCGTCCATAGATCAATTTGGCCGAGGCAACATCTTCGTCATCGCCCGTAAAAACACAGACAACGGAAATGCCGTCTGCACGGGCGCTTCTGACCTCCAGTGCGGTGTCGCGAACAGCGCTCTGCAGCTCGTAATTGATATAATCGCCGTTCTCTTTTCGATGGATCTTAACGACATCGTTCGGCTTTGCATCGGAAAGAATGATCAGGATCTTATGATCGCAATTCCCACGCTCGATCAGATGGTGCGCCAGACGGATCCCGAGTCCGTCGCGATTGCAGCCGTTGGAAACATATTCAAAGATCTTTCCGTTTTCGTTCTTCTCCTGGTAATCTCGAAAGATCCGCAGGATCGTATAGCCCGTCATCGAGCAGAACGACATCACGCGGCACGGGATATTGCATCGATTCAGGCTTTCGGCAATGATGTAGCCCTGGTTTGAGACGATCGCCTGACGGCTGCTTTGCGAGGTCGACGCATCGAGCAGGATATCGACACAGAGATCGCCCGTATCGCCCTGTTCCGTACGGGTGAAAACACGATCATCGTTCAGATGCAGCGCACGCCAGGCACGTCCGCCCTCAAGCGCGCCGGCGTTCGATCTGACCTGAGACGGCTGCAAATGCATTAAAATCGAATTCTGTATCTTCCCCGTCAGCCTGTCGATCGCGGTACGGCGCTCTGCAAGATGATCGGTAAAAAACGATCGGTTGGCGACGATTTGACGGGCCTCACGCTCACGCTGAAGCGCCTCAAAGCCATTTTGTATTTTGGCTGTTCCCTTTTCACCCTTTGTGATCAGAATATGACAAGAGGCATGATTGCCGACACAGATACTACGCTCCAATTCGCGGGTCTCGCGCTCGCCGAAGGTGCTCTTGCCATACTTTGCTTCCATGAAGGCGCGCAGCTCCTGCGCGCTCATGGTCGTCAGCCGCTGTACCTCTTCATCCTGCTTTCCCACGCTTTGACCGCCGTAGAGATTACTTGGATGGTCCGCAAATCCGAGCCCGAATTTGCGAAAGCGTCCTTTGACCTTTTTCCCTTTTCCGATCCCAAAATGAAAGCGCTTTTTCTTTTTCTCTTCCTGCTTTTCCTTCAGGCGGATCTGAAACCATCGCTCAAAAAGCTCTTTTGCACGCTCAACGATCTGGTCCGTATCCATTTCCCGGGAAAACTCAAGCTCATCGAGCAGCTTGGCATTATAGCTGTCAAACCCCGGATCCCGGCCAAGCACGCGGCAGTAATGTCCGTAACTCATTCGGTCGCAAAGCGGCAGATCATGGACTTGCCGCATGCGGGACAAGAAGCGTTCTGCATAGCTTTGGCGAAGCGCTTGAAGAACCGGGCGATCCTCCCTTTCCCTTTCAAAGACGGCATTTTCAAGCCCGAGCCAGAGAAGCGTCTCATATATGTCTGCGTCTTCGTCGTTTTGAAAGGAGCGAAACAGCGCCTCGATGCGCGGATAATCATAGTGCCGCCGCACCGCACCGATCACCGTGTTCCAATACAGATCGGCGCTCGCATCTTCGTCGTAAGCCTTGAAATCCGGCGTAAAAGCATGGCTTTGCGCCGCATTCCAGATCATGTTTTCTGCCCGTCGTCTTTGGAACTCGCTGACTTCGTTCATTTCAAAGAAAACAGATCGTCTGCAGAAAGCTTTCCGGAGATACGGGCGGAGAGGATATCGGAAATGATCTGACGCTCGAAGTCGTCCGTCGACTTGTTTACGATGCCCATTTCAAGCGCTTCTGCGACGGACAGCCCGTTTTGGATCAGCTTGATCGACGCGATCAGGCCGCGCAGGTCAAGCGCTTTCGTCGAAATCTCGCCGCTTTCGCATTTCTTTCGGATCTCATCAAAGAGAGCGCAGAACTGCTCGGCATATTCCTCTTTGAGCTGCGGATACTGCGCAAGCAGCAGCTTTTTCAGATTGCTGCGGGAGATCAGCGGCATGTTGATGACCATGAAACGGCTCATCAGAGCCTCGTTCAGTTCTCTTGTGCCGGCATAGCCGTAATTCATCGTAGCAATAAAGCGCGTTGCGGGACTGAGTGTGATGCGGTCATATCCCGGAACGTCGATGATCCGTCGAAAGTCGAGTGTGGCATGGAGCACGGCAAGAGATTCGTTTTTTGCCATGTTGATCTCATCAAGGATCCCGAATCCGCCCATTTCCGCACATTGATAGATCGGACCGTGGCGAAGCGTCACTTCTCCGTTCCGGAAGGTGTCCGTCCCGATCAGCGATGCAGCGTCCGTGTTGAGATAAAAGGAAATATCCCATTCAGGACGTGAAAACACAGCGGCGAGGTTTTCGGCCAGAACGTTTTTTCCCGTTGCTTTCGGCCCGACCAAAAGTAAGTTCTCGCCCGACAGCAGCGCTGTCAATGCCATTTCCCAGATTTCCTTACCGTAATAGCGGTAAGAGGGTTCGGGAACGCGATAGGCTGACGCCTCGTCCAGGGGATAAAGCGCACGAAACGCTTCAATCTCCCGGATGATATCCTCACTAATTCCTTCCTGACGCAAAAACGTAAGCATAATCCTTTGCTTCCTCCTTGTTCGTCATCATTTCATTTGAAGGGAGTAACACATCAGAGCAGAATCTGTTTCCACACAGAGATAATCAAGTCCTTCGCTCTGCTCCGGGGCGAGGTGTGCATGGAAAAACCACTTCCCGTTGCTTTCCGTCACAAAAGCCTCATAGGAAGCTTCTCCCGCACACAGATAGACGGCTCCGCCATCATAGGGAAAAACGAGTTCCCCAGAGACATATACAAGATCGTGCTTGCTGTCGGTCTTGGCGTCAGCATGAACAATCTGATCAGAGAAGACGGCGTTCGTCAGTTCGACTTTACGCTGCGGCGCAGCCATCACGGGAACATTTCGGATCAGCCAGTCGAGATTGCGCTCGACGAGCTCGATCAAAACGTGATCTGCCTGCAGTGCCTCGATCTCGGTCAGATCATAGCTGGAGGAACGAAGGAAGAGCGCGCGGCCGAAGCTGTCGGCCAGATACGGATACAGGGAAATTCCGAAGGAGTCACGCCAGCACAGAAGCGTTCCCTCGGCACCTTCATTTGCCGTCTCGATCCGCATGGCGTTTCCGCCGTTGGGGTTTCCCTCTGCGGAATAGGAAAAATCAGCATACGATTGGGCGGTTTCCGTGCCCTTCCCTGTTGGGAACAGCATCTCATACAGGTCCCCTCTGTGCTCCGAGCTCAGTGAAAATTCTTTGCCATAATATGCGACATGCTTTTCGAAAGCATCCATGATCGAATCGGCCGCAAGCGCCGCGCCCAGATCGGTCCAATGAGAGTCCGTTTTATAATAAAGCACCTCTCCCCTCTCCCGAAACACGGAAAAGAGATCCCGGTAATGAATCCCCGCTGACGCAAAATACGGCAGAATTCGCTCAGCGTTCGCCGTCTCGTGAGCGGACGGCACAAACGCAGGCATTTGAGCGGGATAGAGGCTGTTTTTATTCGGGGCGATCGTAAAAATAAATTTTGCGCCGCGGCTCTCAACAGATTCCTGAATCAGGGCAAGGTTGGAAGCTGCGCGTTTGAGCTCTGTATCGCTCATTCCTCGTCCCATATAATCATCGAGCGTCGATGCATAGAAGAGCCAGCCGTCCGAGCCGAGCAGGACCTGCTCTTCGGACGATGTTTTAAAAACAGCGGCATTCAGCGCGGCCCAAGCATTGACAAGCTCGTTGCGCAGGAAAAAATGATCGGCAATATAGTCTGTCGTATCTTTCAGCACCGAAAGATTGACTTTTCCGGCTGGGTTCAGCAGCTTCGGTGGCTGAGATAGAGTCTCGTTTGCGGCTGAAACGCTCTGGCCCGAAAGCAGCATGCCGGCGGCAGGCAGCAGAGAAAGCAGCAGAAAAAGCGCGGCAAATACGCCGGCGATCGTTTTCTTGTTCATTCGCCGCCTCCTCAAAACTGAAAATAAATAAACGGATTAAATCCGCCGCGGGCAAGGCTCATCAGGCATAGAATATAAACAGCGAGGAAAAAGAGAGAGACGGTGATCTGCCAGGCAGCGCTCTCCCGCGCGCCGACCGCTTCTTTCAGCCGAATCGGAAGATTGCCCGCAAACAGGACGGCAATCAAAAGAACCGCACAGGCTGCAGGTGTAAGCAGCGAGCGGCAGAGAAACGTGCCATAAGAGCTTGCGCTACCGCTGAACATCAGAGCGATCATACGAAAAGCCTGTGAGATGCTGTCGGCGCGGAAAATGACGAAGAGCAGCGTAACGGCAAGCATCGTGTACAGCCTGCCGATCACTCTTCCGCCTCGGCTGGAGGAAAGCCGTTTGGCCGGGATAACGCCGAGATCCTCAAGGCTTGAAAGCAGCCCATGGCCGAATCCCCACAGGACAAAAGTCCAGTTTGCGCCGTGCCAGATCCCGGTACAGAAAAAGACGATCATCTTGTTCAAAACAGTCCTCGTCTTGCCCTTTCTGTTGCCGCCGAGCGGGATATACAGATATTCCTTGAACCAGGAAGAGAGAGAAATATGCCATTTTCTCCAGAAATCCTTGATGGAATCGGCACCGTACGGATAACGGAAATTCTCGCGGAACGTAAAGCCGAACATGTGTCCGATCCCGATCGCCATATCGCTGTATCCGCTGAAATCATAGTAAATCTGCAGCGTATAGCAAATAGCGCCGAGCCACATCAGCCTCCAGTCGGTGATCCCGCCGGGAAGATGCTCGTTGAAAACGCGATCCGCAATATACCCGACGGCATTGGCAATCAAGATTTTTTTGGCAAGGCCGGTGATGAACCGCCGTAATCCGGCGCTTGTATCTTCCGGCGTACAGGTGCGGTTGTCGATCTGGTCCGCGATGTCGTGGTACTTGACGATCGGACCCGCGATCAGCTGGGGAAAGAAAGAAATGTACAGAAGCAGCTTTAAGAAATCCTTCGTTCCGCTTTCGCGGTCACGATAGACGTCGATCGTGTAGGACAAGCCCTGAAAGGTGAAGAAGGAAATGCCGATCGGAAGTTCGATCCCGGTATAAGGAATCGAGGAGGAAAAGAGCGCGTTGACATTACGTATGGCGAAATCCGTATACTTAAAGACGCAGAGAATGCCGATGTTCAAGATCACAGAGAGCGCAAGGATCATCCGTCTGCGCCCGATTTTACTCATCAGCGCAAGCCCCGATAAATAATTGATCAGAACCGAACCTAAGAATAGCGGAACATAATTCAACTGACCGAAGGCATAGAAAACGATGCTGGCGAGTGCAAGCAGCAGATTCTTTCCAAAGCGCGACGGAACAAACCGGTAGAGAAGAAACACTGCCGGCAAAAAGAAAAACAGAAATATTGCAGAGCTGAAAACCAAATGCATCAATCCTTTTTTATTCCATCTTAATTATCATATCACTTTTCGTTCTTCTTGTCATCATGAAAGATGCATTGAATGATTGAAGAAAGCGGCAGACCTGCGTTTGAACAGGTCTGCCGCTTGATTGTGTTGAAAATTAAGCCGCGGAAACGGTCAGCTCTGCCCCTTCGGTGGCGAGCATCCCACCGTCGCTGTCTTGATAGAGACACACAGCGTACCAGCCGTTGAGCTCATTCGGGATGTTGTAAATAATGAAGGTATCCGTATCTCCGTCCGTGCATTTGACGCCGGGAAATTCGGTGCTGATCTCCGGCGAATTCCACACGATTTCGCGGTCATATTCAGGCGATACAAAGCGCCACTCGCCAGAAACGGCATTGGAGGCGTGAGCAACAAAAACAACATTGTTGCCTGCGAATACGGTCTCGCCGCCGGGCTGCTTGGTGATCGTGATTTTAGTCGACGTTGAGATGTTGATATACTTTGCATCCTCCGAAACAGGCTCCGGCGTGGGTTCAGGCGTTGGCTCGGGGGTAGGCTCCGGCGTGGGTTCGGGCGTCGGCTCTGGCGTCGGCTCGGCGACAGGCTCGGGTGTGATGTCCGGTTCCGGCGTAACGGCCGCGACTGCGGGGGCCGTTGTTGTGGTCTGAGGCAGGATGCTCGGCGAAGCCTGATTCGAATGCAGGATGCGATAAAGCAGGAATCCGATGATCAAAAAAAGAATAATGTAAATGGAAAGAACCACGATCAGTTCGATCCTGTTGCGGCTTTTCGCTTTTTCGTTATGACTCATGATTTTTTTCTCCTTGCTGGATGATGCTTTCATAATACGCTGTCGACCAGCGCATTTCTGTTTTGTCATTATATCAAGTGAAAAGATAGAAGACAAGAGCAGAACTATTAATTTTTATCTTGTCTCATCCCGGCGAATTTAAGTCTTTTCGAAATGTGATCTTTGTGATAAGGTTGAATACAGAAACTATATAAAGATTATTTAAGCCAGGAAGGGGCGGTTCGCTATGCAGATCCGACATCCTTATATATCTTTACGCAAAGGGTCAAGCAGGACCTTTGGCGGAAGCCAGATGATTTCCGCGTCCAGGACGATGCGCGAGGTTGGCTGCGGCGTGATCGCAGCGCTGGATCTGCTGCTGTATCTCGATCGTGTCCATCTGGGCGGCCGGTGCGAGATGTTTGCCTCCGCGCTTGAAGACGCGAGCATTGATGAGAAAGAATATGACGAACTGGCGCGCAGTCTCTCCCGCCGGTTCTTTCCCATTATCCCGAAGCTTGGGATAAACGGATTGATGCTTGCCGCGGGACTGAACGCCTTTTTCCGCCGCTACCGGTTCCCCTTCCGCGCAAGCTGGGGCATCGGAAGCAGGCGGCTGAACGATAAAATCGAGGACATGCTTTCCCGAGACATCCCCGTGATCATGTCCATCGGGCCGAACTTCCCCTTGTTCTGGCAGAAGAATGAACTGAAATTTTATTCCGCTCGTCCCGACGGAGAAATGCATCACGCCTGCTCGGTCAAGTCGCACTATGTGACAGTGATCGGAATGGATGAGTCTCGGTTTCATATTTCCTCCTGGGGGCGGGAGTACTATATCGATAAACAGGAGTATTTCTCATACGTCCGTCATCACAGCGGAAGCCTCGTCAGTAATATCGTTAATATTCACTCTGTTTGAAGAAAACCCCTTGCACACATTGCAAAAGAAGATCGGATACGGTATACTGGTTATATATTCCCGGAAATTTACAAGAAAGTGAGATCTGACATGGAACAGAAACAAAGTCTCCCATTGAAGTCAAAAATCTCTTATGCGCTCGGCGCGGTCGGAAAAGACATGGTTTACATGCTTTCCGCCAGCTATGTCCTTTATTATTTTCAGGATCTGCTCGGTGTCAATGCGATCGCGATGGGCATCATTCTGATGGCTGCCCGTGTGTTTGACGCCTTTAATGATCCGATCATGGGCGTCATCGTCGCCAAGACGAGAACGCGCTGGGGCAAATTCCGCCCCTGGCTCTTGATCGGTACGTTGACTAACGCGGTCGTCCTGGTGCTGATGTTTGCCGCACCTCCGAAACTTGACGCTTCCGGTCTCGTAGCCTATGCCGCTGTGACCTATATTCTATGGGGCGTTACCTACACGATGATGGATATCCCCTACTGGTCCATGATCCCCGCCTTTACCGAGGGCGGTAAGGAGCGTGAGGGACTTACTACCATTGCCCGTACCAGCGCGGGCGTCGGCAGCGCGATCGTAACCGTATTTACGATGATGCTCGTCCCAATGCTCGGCAACATGTTCGCAGGTTCCGAAGCCGGCGCCAAGATGATCGAGATCGTCGGCTTCAAATACTTTTCCATCGTGATCGCGTTCTTCTTCATTCTCTTCACGGTGCTGACCTGCGTAAATGTCAAGGAAAAGTCCACTGCCGAGATGGAGACCGTGTCTGTCGGCCAGATGTTCAAGGCCTTGATTCAGAATGACCAGGCGATGACCGTCACGATCGCGATCGTGCTGATCAACTGCTCGATCTATATCACTTCAAACCTTGTCATCTACTTCTTCAAATATGACTTCGGCACAACGGGCTGGAACGACGCCTATGTTCTCTTCAATATGTTCGGCGGTGCGATTCAGGTCCTTTCCATGATGGCCTTCTATCCCCTGCTGCGCAAGAAATATACCTCGCTGCAGATCTTCTATATCTGCCTGGCCATGGCAATCATCGGTTATGCCGTTCTGCTTGTTCTGGCCTTTACCAGCATGAGCAGCGTGTTCCTCCTCTTCATTCCCGCGTTCTTCATCTTTGCGGCAAACGGCATGCTGACGGTCATTACGACGGTCTTTCTGGCCAATACGGTCGATTACGGCGAACTGAAAAACAACCGTCGCGATGAAAGCGTTATCTTTTCGATGCAGACCTTTGTTGTCAAGCTCGCTTCCGGTGTCGCGGCGTTGGTCGCGTCCATCTGCCTGAGCATCAATCACCTTCAGGCCGGTACCGAGGTTTCGGAGGCTGACAAGCTCGTCGACTGGTCGCTAGGCGTTTCTGCCGCGAGCAAGGCCGGACTTCGTATGACGATGACGATCATTCCGGTGATCGGCCTTACCGTCGCCTACTTCTATTTCAAAAAGAGATTCACGCTGACCGACGAGCGCGTCCACGAGATCGCATCTCAGGTCAAAGCGAAGAGAGAAGACGGAAACGACTGACCCTGTTCACAAAAAGCGGGCTGTATGGATATCATACAGCCCGATATTTTTATCAAAACGACGGATTCAATGCGTAGACATTTTTCTCGTCGAGTCTGTCGAGGGTGCGCCTCAATGCTTCCCCAAAGCGCTGATAGTGCACGATCTCCCGCTCGCGGAGATATTTGATGACATTGTTTACGTCCGGATCATCACTCAGTCGCAGAATGTTGTCATAGGTAACGCGCGCTTTCTGCTCGGCGGCCATGTCCTCATTCAGATCCGCGATCACATCGCCCTTGACGCCCATACTGGCGGCTGTCCACGGGAAGCCGGATGCAGCTGTGGGATATACGCCGGCGGTGTGATCGACGAAATACGTATCAAAGCCTTTCTTTTTGATCTCATCCGGGTTCATGTCGCGCGTGAGCTGATACAGGATCGTCCCAACCATTTCAAGATGGCCGAGCTCCTCTGTGCCGATATCGGTGAGAAGTCCTTTCAGCTCCGGGAACGGCATGGAGAAGCGCTGGCTGAGATAACGCATCGAAGCTCCGAGCTCCCCGTCCGGACCGCCGTACTGTGAAACAATAAACTTTGCAAGCGCCGGGTTGGAGTTTTTGATTCTGACCGGGTACTGCAGCTTTTTTTCATATACAAACATGTTATGCCTCCTTCTCCGCCCGTTTTTCCCAAGGCCACGGATCGTTCAGCCAGGCATATTTTTTCATGCCCAGCATATCCGACTTGGTAATCGGTCCGCAGTCTGCGGCATAACGCTTGTGCGCTTCGCGAGAAAGCGCAAGAACAGATTGATACACCTCGAAAGCTTCCTTGTCGTCTTTGTGCGTATCGAGATACAGCGATAACTCATCGGCGACAAAATCGATCGCCATCAGTTCGCCGAGCGGGGTTTCGGGGAGCGGATCGTTTACCATGCCCATAAACGGCAGATCCAGGCCCGGAAACAGCGTTCCGCGCGCTATCGCTTTTTGCGGTTCATATTGCGGGACGGCTGCATCCTGCATTGGCACAAAGGCTGACGCCAACGGCGCTCTTTCAGGCAAAGAGCCGAACTTATAATCATAATCAGGGTTGCTGTCCAAGTTGATTCCTCCAGAATAAAAAGGCTGTGAGCCGCTGCTCATGCCATCATATGCCGGAACCGGGAAAAAAGTTTACCGCAGGGTGTCATCCCTGCGGTAAACGATGTTTTATTTATTGGATCATTGCGGCAAATTCTTCTTCGGTGATAACCGGAATGCCGAGTTCCTGCGCTTTTGTCAGCTTGCTGCCGGCATTTTCTCCGGCAAGAACATAGCTTGTTTTTTTCGATACCGAGCCGGATGCCTTTCCGCCGTATTTCTCAATGAGAGCGGAGGCCTCGTCACGGGTATAGTTTGAAAGAGTTCCCGTCAGGACGAAGGTCTTTCCGGCAAAACGATTGTCAAGCAATTCCTCCCTGCTCTCAAAGCTGACGCCGGCCTCACGCAGAAGACGGATCTGATGCTTTGACTGTTCAAGTGAGAACCACTCGGTAATGAATCCGGCTGTGATCGCCCCGATATCCGGAATTGCGGTAAGCTCTTCGATTCCGGCTGCTATGACGGCATCGAGATCCGGAAAATGCATAGCGAGCGTTTTGGCCGCCTTCTGGCCGACCTGACGGATACCAAAAGCGCAAAGCAGCCGCGCAAGGCCTGCCTCTTTGCTCTTTTCGATCGAAGCTATGAGATTCTGCGCTGACTTCTCCCCCATGCGGTCGAGCATGGAAACAGACTGAGCCTCCAGATAATAGAGGTCGGCAAAATTCTTGACAAGGCCGCTGTTGATCAGGCTTTCGCATACCGAGATCCCCAGTCCCTCAATGTCCATCGCCTCACGGGATGCAAAATGCGCGATGTTGCGAAGACGCTGCGCCGGGCACTCCGGGCTGGTGCAGCGAAGAGCGGCGCCGTCCTCGTCGCGCACGACAGGAGAACCGCACTCCGGGCAGAATTGGGGCATTTTAAAGGGTACGCTTCCCTCCTGCCGCTTGGCACGATTGACGGACACGACCTCGGGAATGATCTCCCCTGCCTTCTGCAGCACGACGGTATCGCCGATGCGGATATCGAGCCGGTCGATATTGTCCTGATTGTGCAGCGTTGCGGCCGAAACCGTCGTGCCGGCAAGCCGCACCGGTTCGACAACGACCTTAGGCGTCAAAACGCCTGTGCGTCCAACCTGGACGATGATATCCAGCACGCGGCTTTCTTTCTTTTCGGGCGGATACTTGAACGCAACCGCCCAGCGCGGCGCCTTTGCCGTGCTGCCGAGATCGCGGCGCTGGGAAAGAGAGTTGATCTTGATAACAGCGCCGTCCATATCATACGGCAGATCTCCCCTGTTTTCCCCCAGCCACTCGATTCTTTCCACACAATCATGCAGCGAATCATAGACCTTATACGGTACGACGGGAAAACCCATATCCCGCATAGCGTCGAGCGTTTCGGCATGCGTCTCGTAAGGGGTGCCGGAGGTGTACTGCATATTGAAGCAGATGATGTCCAACTTGCGTGAAGCCGCGACCTTGGGATCCAGCTGGCGCATGGAGCCGGCAGCGGCGTTGCGGGGATTTGCCAGAAGCGCTTCCCCGTTGATTTCACGTTCACGATTGAGCTCTTCGAAAACCGCTTTGGACATATAGACCTCGCCGCGTACGATCAGGCGCTCCGGGGCGTTCTCAATCCGCAGCGGAACGGAACGCACAGTCCGAAGGTTTTCTGTCACGTCCTCGCCTGTTGTGCCGTCGCCGCGCGTCGCGCCGCGAACAAACACGCCGTTTTCGTATTCGAGCGACATCGAAAGGCCGTCGATCTTCGGTTCGACCGTATAGTCATGTGCTTCGGCGATAAGAGAATCCATCCGCTCGCCGAAAGCAAACAGCTCGTCATAGGAAAAGACGTCTGTCAAGCTCTCCAGCGGCACCTGATGATGCACAGGCGTAAACTGGGAAAGCGCCTGCCCGCCGACACGCTGCGTGGGAGAATCGGGCGTGACGAGTTCGGGGTGCTCAGCCTCAAGCGTTTTGAGACGCTGCATCAGCATATCGAAGTCATAGTCCGAAATCACAGGCGCGTCATATACATAATAGAGCTTGCTGTGATGGTTGATCTCTTTTCTGAGCTGTAAAATCTCCTTTTGGACGTCCATTAAGGTCACTCCTTATTTTTCAAGCATGGCGCTGACGGCCATCATGATCCCAAGCTTTCCGGATTCATAGGTCAGTCCGCCCTGCATGTAAACGGTAAAGGGCGGCTGAAAAGGACCGTCTGCCGAAAGCTCGATCGAAGAGCCCTGGATAAACGAACCGGCGGCCATGATGACCGGGCAATCATACCCGGGCATCTGCCACGGCTCAGGCGTAACATAAGAATCGACCGGCGCGCCGGCCTGAATCCCTGCGCAAAAGCGCTTCATGTTCTCGCCGCTTTGCAGGCGGATCATCTGGATGATGTCAGCGCGCTTCTCGCCCACTTTCGGGGAGGTTTCAAACCCGACGCTCTCCATCATGGCAGAGCAGAAAACAGCCGTTTTCAGGGCCTGTGCGACCGTGTGAGGGGCAAGGAAGAGTCCCTGGAACAACAAGCGGTTCACGCCGAGCGTCGAGCCGCATTCACCTCCGATTCCGGGCGTCGTCAGGCGCATCGCCGCGCGATCGACCAATTCCTTTTTTCCGGCGACATAGCCGCCCGTCGGAGCGACCCCGCCGCCCGGATTTTTGATGAGCGAACCGGCGATGATATCCGCGCCGACGTCCGTCGGTTCACATTGTTCGGTAAATTCGCCGTAGCAATTGTCCACCATAATGTGCGCCGCAGGGTTGACGGCTTTGACAACACGGCATATCTCTCCTATCTCTTCCACAGAAAGAGCCCTTCGATCCTCATATCCGCGTGAGCGCTGGATCATGACTCCTTTTACTTTCGGATCGGACGCCGCAAGGCGGATCGCGTCATAATCCGGACCGCCGTCGGAGGCGAGATCGGTCTGGGCGTAATTTACACCGTAAAACTTCAGCGAGCCGTGGCAGTCGCCGCTGATGCCGATCGCGCTGCGGAGCGTGTCATACGGAAGCCCCGTTGCGGCAAGGATGGTATCGCCGGGACCGACCAGGGAAAACATAGCCGCTGTCAGCGCATGCGTACCGTTCACAAAGCCTGTGCGAACAAGCGCGGCTTCGGTATGAAAGATCTGGGCATAGATTTTATCCAGCGTCTCTCTTCCGAGATCGTCATAGCCGTATCCGCTCGTCCCAGCGAAACAGGCGTCGGATACCCGGTTGTCCTGAAATGCGGCCATGACCTTTCGCGTATTGAAAGCGGCAATCTCATCTATGCGGTCAAACTCTGGACGGACCCGCCTTTCAGCCTCTTTCGCAAGCGAAAAAACCTCATCTGTGATGTCCGATATCTTCATCTTTCAGCTCCATAACGATTTTTTTGAACGTATTTCCTCGCTCTGCGAAGTTTTTGAAGTGGTCGAACGACGCGCAGGCCGGCGAGAGAAGCACGATGTCCCCTTCTTCCGCAGCACGGGCAGCGGCGTAAACGGCATCGCGGAAGTTATCGATCATCTCAAAGGGAACGGGGCTTTCGGCATACAGCGAGGAAGCAACGATCGCAGAGCGGATCTTTTCGGCCGTATCGCCCGTAATAAACACCTTTTTGGCATAGCGGCACAGGTCGTCACCGAGTCCGTCAAAGGCAATGTGCTTGTCATATCCGCCGACAAGGATGATCGGCTTGCGTTTCACCGCGCGAAGACCGGCGCCGGTCCGTGTCGGACTGGAGGCGATGGAATCATTGATGAAAAGAACCCCGCAAAGTGTGCGTACCTGCTCAAGTCTGTGCTCGACGCCGCCGAAGCTCATGGCGACGCTACGGCAGATCTCATCATTCACAAGACCGTCGGTAGCGCAAAAAGCCGTCAGATAGTTCAGAACATTGTGTTCGCCCGGGATCCGAATGTCCGCGGCGTCCATGATCTTGCTCGCTTTGCCGTCATGAACGCGGAAGAGCTCTCCTCCAAGGCAGAATGCACCGTCTTTTACCGCCGATTTATCAGAAAAATATACGATGTTCGATTTCGCGGCGGCGGCATAATACGGCGAGTGCTCATCGTCAAGATTCAGCACCAGCCTGTCGGAGCTCTCCTGACGCGCGAAAATCGACATTTTGGCATCGATATAATCCTGATAATCCTTGTGCTTATCAAGATGGTTTGGCGAAATGTTGGTTATGACAGCGACATTCGGCCGGCAGCTCATGCTGTGGAGCTGGAACGAGCTGAGTTCCAGAACGGCGATATCGTCTTTTTTCATCAACGGCACATCACAGAGAAGCGGGCGCCCGATATTACCGCCGAGATGCACCGTATAGCCGGCGGCTTTCAAAAGCTCCGAGATCACGGTGGTCGTCGTGGTTTTACCGTCGCTGCCCGTAACCGCGATCGTCCGGCAGGGACACAGCTGGAAAAAGACCTCCATCTCGGAGGTGACGACGCTCCCCTTTTCTCTGGCGGCAAGAAGATTCTCGTCAAAGGGCATCAATCCCGGCGTTCGGAAAATAAGATCCTGGTCGAGCCCTTCCAGATACGCCTCGCCCAGCTTCAACTCCGCATGGAGAGAGACCAGCTCTTCCCCGTCCCGGCCAAGTACGTCAAGTGTGCGCTTGTCACATACGGTGACATGGCATCCGTTTTTAAGAAGCAGACGGATCAGCGGCATATTGCTGACGCCCGCGCCGATCACGGCGATGCGCTTATCCCGAATCGATTGTACGTATTCCTGAAGAGTCAAAACTATCACCTCATAACGTTTGAATTATAAGACTTTTAGCTCATGAATACAAGTTTATTGTTGACTTGCCCGGGCGATTTGGATAAAATAAGCCCCGTGAGCAGACCGAACGACCGCGGGCGCAAGGCGAAAGCCTGCGAATGAGGAAAGTCCGGGCTCCATAGGGCAAGGATAACGGGTAACGCCCGCCAGGGGTGACCCTCGGACAAGTGCAACAGAAATAGACTACCTCGCTTTTGCGGGGAAAAGGTGGAAAGGTGGGGTAAGAGCCCACCCGCCGCATGGAGACATGTCGGTGCTGTAAACTCTATCCGGAGCAACACCGTGGGAGAGCATAAAGGTCGGCCCGGCCGCTCTCGGGAGGTGGCTTGAGCCTGTCGGCAACGGCAGGCCTAGATAGATGGTCGTTTAAGACAGAACCCGGCTTACAGATCTGCTCATATCAAAAAGAGCCTCCGTCAAACTTGACGAAGGCTCTTTTTCTCACAGACGGAATATGTTGCGCCAGCCGCGAATGCTAACCGGCTCAAAGCGTTTTTTCAGTTCCTTGACGACAAGATCACGGTCGGCATTCGGGATATAGACGTCATAGCGCCCCTCTATGCTCCCCATGGTCACTGTCTTTTCAATGCCCATGATCTGTTTGAGCTCTTCGAGCATCGCGTCCTTTGAGACGGCGGCATCATAGATCTTTATCCCCGCATACCCGGGGAATTCCGTTTTTTCTGCCACAATGCGATACTCTTCCGCCCAGGGTCTGCAGTGAAGATCAAATAGGATCTGTTCGATTTTATCCTCCGTATCTACCACGAAAAGGTACAGCACATCATCGTTCGGGTCGGTTTTGCTCTGCACATAATTCCGATAGGGTGAACTTCTTTTTTTGCTGAAAATCTGAGCCATTCCTTCGTTTGCAAGAGCCTTGTACCGGACGACAAGCAGATTTTGCTCAACGCTGTTTGAGAAATAGCCCAGCCCTATCTCTTCTGCCCAGGCAAGGAGTCTCGCTGTTTTTTCCGGCTGCATCGGAACGGTGCGCAGATACTCCATGGTATCGAGCTTGTATAAAGCAGCACCGTTCATCGTAATGATCGGATAAGGAAGCTTGACGCCGGCGAGAAGCTCGCGCACAGTCGCCTGCGTCTCGGATGTGGATACGGTAAACCTGGCTCCGTCTTCGATCAGCCGATTCAGCTCCACCTTGGAATAAGGCGAGAGTTTTCGGTCAGAGCCCAGGATCGTATCTCCGATCCCGGATACAAAGAGCGTATCGGTGTTGCGCAGACGCGGTAAATGAAGACGGTTGACGATCTCGGCGATCAGAACGCCGATCAGCGTATCGAGCATACGGTTGAAGGCAAATAAATACGGGTTTGCGTCCCCGATATGATTCACCGCGATACTCAAAAAGACAACCGCTGAGAAATAGGACGCTTCCGTTGCTTTGAGCAGAACAGTCGAATAGAGCACGATCCCGGTAAAAAGACCGAGCAGCAGAAAATGTGACCACTCGTCCGGTATCCCGTCATAGAGCAGCCCCAGTTCGAGCAAAAGTGTCAACAGACCCCAGAAAGCGCCGATCAGCGTACCGACAAGCCTCTTTCGCGCCACCTTTCCCATCTCTTTGGTATAGGGCTGCAAACATTGCAGTGCGGCGATCACGGAATAAAACGGGATCCCGCTTTGCCCGCGCAGAAAATACACGGCAAAGCAAAGCCATACGGCAACCATGGAGCGAAAGATGCGCTGTCCGGGGATCGGCAGATGTCTATGTGTCAGATGGCTGGGATCAATCATTTTTCAATTCCTTTTCAAGAATATAACGCTGTGGGGTCATACCGATCTTTTGGTAGAGGAAAAGTGCATCCCTGTTGAAATTCCAGACGTGCAGTTCGATACGCTGCGCCTCTTTTTCCCGAGCCCAGTTATCCACAGCTTCCATCAAAGCAGAGGCAATCCCTCTTCTGCGAGATCCCGGCTCGACATACAAATTGTCCACACAAACACTGACCGTCTTCTCCCGCCATACAGACGCGCGAATAAGTCCCAGCATTTTTGTCTCCTCAAAAGCTCCGATCATGAGACAATCAGGTTCGGAAATCACCTGAAGAAAGGCGTCATAAGGGTAAGATATCTCCCTTTTTTGAAAGAAATCCGGTCTTGCGTTACAATGCAGCTCATCCAGAGCATCGAAAAAAACAAGCGCTGCCGGGTAATCTTCTTTTGTTAATCTTCGAATAAACATATGCTCTCTCATTTCTAGGAACCGCCCCATTCAGCAGCGGATGCAATCAGGGGAAGGCGAAAACCGTCTTCCCCTGATAGTACTATTGAAAACGAAAGATTTATTCCGCGTCTTCCCAGTTGTGCCAGACGTTCTGGACGTCGTCATTGTCTTCGAACATGTCGAGCATCTTCTGCATGTTCTTGATGTCGTCCTCGTTCGTCAGCTTGATATAGCCGTTCTGCGGAAGCATTTCGACCTGGGCGGAAAGAAGCGTGTAACCCTTGGCCGTCAGCGCGTCAGCAACAGCAGCAATGTCGTCTTCGGCGGTATACACGTTGTAAACCTGATCTTCGGGCTCGAAATCGGCGGCGCCGGCATCGAGCGCGTCCATCATGACGGTATCCTCGTCCAGCTCCTCGTCCTCGTTATCGATCACGATAACGCCCTTGCGGTCAAAGGACCAGGAAACGCAGTTTGCCGTACCCATATTGCCGTTGTATTTATCAAAATAATGACGGATCTCGCCAGCCGTGCGGTTGCGGTTATCGGTCATGGTCTCGACGATAACGGCGACGCCCTGCGGGCCGTAGCCTTCGTACGTGATCTTTTCATAGTTTTCGGTGTTGCCGGAGCCGAGCGCCTTGTCGATGGTGCGCTTGATGTTATCATTGGGCATGTTGGCGGCTTTTGCTTTGGCGATAACGGCAGCAAGCTTGGAGTTGCTGCGCGGATCACCGCTGCCGCCCTCTTTGACCGCAACGACCATTTCACGTGCGATTTTGGTAAAGGCCTGCGCGCGCTTCGCGTCGGCAGCGCCCTTTGTTTTCTGAATATTGTGCCACTTGGAATGTCCTGACATGATCTTTCGTCCCTTCTATATCGAATACTATGCACAGTCATTGGATTTTTCGGCAATTAGTTTAGCACAACACCGTCCTTATGACAAGTGTTAATTTAAAAGCCCCGACCTGTTCTGAACAGGCCGGGGCTATTTTTGCTCAACTCCTGGGAATCAAAAGAATATGCGGCGGGAGCTCATATTTTCCGCTCATTTCCTCGATCGCGGCAACGCTCGTATGATACCGCTTGGCAAGCTCCCAAACGCTTTCGTTTTTCTGCCTCGTCAAAGTCAGCGCAGGAAGCCCTGCCAAAGAATAGGCATTGTCGGTATCCAGCAGAATGGAAGAGATCGCGCAAAGCTCAGCATAGTCGAATGTGTCAAAATCAAATTGTATCTCGGCGGAAAATGAAATCCTGTTCTGTTCGGTCCTGACCTCATAAGAAAGAAGTCTGGCTTGACTTAGCTCACAGCAGTCATCAGGCATTTGCATCTCAAATGAAAGCAGTTTTTGTGAAACGCTGAGGCTACCGTCTTCCGCTCTCAATACGCCGCTTATGACCGCAGATGCGACTGCCTTCCCGTCACGGATCGCATAAGACAGGAGTTCTCCCCTTTTGGCAACAATTGAATACGCGGTTTCATCACTATCGCTTTGCTCCTCGGCCGCTGCGCTGTGCGTTTCCCGACGCCGCGATGAACAAACCGAAAGTGCCTTTTCTTCACGCTGTAAGGGAAAGCGCGTACTGAATGCGTCGGAAAGATAGGTCATCTCTTTTTCTGCGCAAAAGCTGATCTGCGCAACGGCGTGTATTTCCGCCTCTACGACCTTGGAGCCGTTCACCGCGTCGGCAAGAGTGGCATACAAAGCTGTCGGCTGAAGGATCACACTGCCGATATCGACGTCCTCGCCGGGCGAGTCTATCAGAACACTGAAAGGTATGCACTGCGCTGAGAACTGTGGCAGAAGCGAGGACTCTGTTTCGTATCCGAAGCGGAGCTCCGCGCCTCCTTTGAGAAGGAGCTTGCTTCCGATCATCTGATGCTCATAGCACACAAGCTCGGCGTGCGAACAGACGATCTGGGTGACAGACTCATCCGAAGGGAGCGGGATCTGCTCGCTTATAACAAAGGTTTTCTCGGTTACCTCTGTTGTGAGCATGCAGCTTTTCTTATCCCAAAGCAGCTGCATCCCGTTTTCTACGTTCGTATCTATTTGAACGGAAAGCGGAAATACATCCTCCGTCCAGGCGGTAAGTTCGACGTTGATCGCTAGCTGAAGGGCGATTTTTCTGCTGTTCACCAGTCGGGTCTGGACACCTTGAGATACGATCGAAGCCTGGAGAACGGAATCGGCTGTAACAGCCTCACTGTCAAAATCGACCGTAAAGTCCTTCACAAGACTGACGCAGCGGAGCCGTTCAAGCCCCTCGGCAATATAAAACAGATTGATTTCAGCACTGCCGTTGACGCTGGCACCGTGTGACGTGAGATCCTTCCCCTTTAACAAAAGCTGGATCTCTGTAAAAGCAAGTTTCGCAATGTCCTCATATCGGTCCGGAACGATGAAGTCGGCATGTTCCTGGATCATTTTAGTCTGCCGGAAGACTTCCTTTCGGCAGGAGATGTTTTTCTGGTCTAAAGAAATTTCCATATGCGTCTCTCCCCTATTTCGTGCTTGGTACAGGGTATGAGACAGGCCGTGTGTTTATGCCCGTTTTCGAAACAGCAAAATGATTTTGGCAATCGGCGCGGGCATACGAAAAACAAAGATTTTCATAGAACAGTTCCTTTCAGCAGCATCGAAGCAGCCATAAACCGCCACCGATCAGCGCACCGGCCAACACAAACCACCAAAAGGATTTCGGCAACACGATGGACAGGATGATCACAACGCCGATCCCGATCGCTATCAGCCCCCAGAAATTCATTCCGTTTCTGCGCATATAAACACGCCCCTTCGCCAAACGATAATACATTCTAAGCGAAGAGGCGTCGTTTTATGACAGGTTTATGTAGTTTTCTGTTCCCAGGGTTTTTGCTTTGCCGTCAAATCGTACAGACGAACATACGAGGAATAGCGGCTCATCCCGATCGCTCCGTTCTCAAGGGCCTCTCGTACGGCGCAGCCCGGCTCTTTCAGATGAGCGCAGTCGTCAAAGCGGCATTTTCCGATGTAGGGAGCGAACTCCGGGAAATCGTACTGAAGATCCTCCCTGGCGATCGTTTGCATCATCTGGATCTCAAAGGAGGCAAAGCCGGGCGTGTCGGCGATATAGGTGCTGTCTCCGATCGGATACAATTCCACATGTCTTGTCGTGTGCTTGCCGCGACCCAAGTGCTCGCTCACCTCGCCGGTCAGAATATTTGCGCCCGGAAGCAGCACATTCAGAATGCTGGATTTTCCGACGCCTGAGTTTCCGGTAAAGGCACAGACTTTACCGCGAAGGATGCGCCGCAGCTCCTCAGCGCCTTCTCCTGTTTCAGCGCTCGTACGGATCACCGTATACCCGGCAGCCGAGAAAATATCGAACAGTTCATCTCCGGCGTTCAAATCGACCTTGTTTATGCAGATGACAAGCTCACAGTCGGACTCATGAGCGATGACCGCAACGCGATCGATCAAAAACGGATCGGTAACAGGGTTCACATTTGCAGCAATGAAAACGAGAGAGTCAATATTCGCAACCGCAGGGCGTATAAAGAAGTTCTTCCGCTCGCATACCGAATCGATCCTCCCGCTGCCGTCTGCATCGACGCGAAGCAGGACACGATCGCCCACAAGCGGCGAAGTGCCGTCCAGACGGAACCGACCGCGCGCCTTACAGGCAACAATACCGTCAGATGTTTTAACATAATAGAAGCCGCTCAGGGCTTTGATGATGATTCCTTCTGTCATCGTTTCACTTATCAGCCTTCACCCAGAGAGAGCTGGAGCGTGATATAACTGTGCTCTTCCACTTTTTCCCCGATCTGCATGTTCTGACCGACGACCGTTCCCCTGTCGAGCGGGCTTTCCACCCATTCGGAGCCGGCAAAATTCAGATTGTTGCTTTCAAGCTTGCTGATCGCTGCATCTTCTGACAGACCGATCAGGTTCGGCATCTGGACATAAACGATCTGCGGTCCGCTGCTGACGTAGAGATGGACCGGATAACCGCTTGTCAGCATCTCGCCTGCGGCCGGGCTTGTGGAAATAACATAGTTATGTGCGATCGAATCGCTTGTAGCGGCCTCGACCTCGACCGTAAAGCCGCTTTTCTCCAGCATGGCAATGGCTTCCCGGTAATCGGTGTTGAAAACATCCGGCACTTCGATGGAGGTCATGCTGCGGCTGACAGAGATCTCAACGGCTACGCCGTCGTTTTCAATGCTCATGCTGCGGCCCGGGTCGGGCTTTTGGCTGATGATCATTCCCGGCTCATACTCGTTGGTATAGACGTCGGTGATGATGAAATTATAGATAGGGTCGGCATCACGGACAACGTCCTCATACCTGTGGCCGACAAACTCGGGCAGATCTATCCGCTCCGCGGGAGAAAACAGATCTCTGACCCAAAAGTTCCAAAGGAAAACAAAGAGAAACACCGTGAGCAGGAGCACGCCGAACGATCCGCTCAGAAAGCTGACGCGAGACGCCTTTTTACGCCGGATCGCATAGCTTGCCTTGGTGAGCTCGCTGTAGGAAAGAACAGGCTTGACAGATTCGACCTCTTCGTTTTCGATCGGGATCTCCTGGTTCATCGCGCCGCGCGTAAAGGCGTCGAGATCCTCCAACAGCTCGCCGGCGGTCTGATACCGCTCGTTGAGGTCGGAATTCATCGCCTTGAGCACGATCCTTTCAAGCTCGACAGGGATCGATGGGAAGGTGTTCCGCAGAGGCTCGGGCTTTGCGTTCATGTGCTTGACGGCGATCTCGGCCAGCGTGTCTCCCGTATAGGGAAGTCTGCCGGAGAGCATCTCATACATGACCACGCCAAGAGAATAGATGTCGCTGCGCGCATCTGGAGAAAGTCCGCGCGCCTGCTCCGGTGCGATATAGTGGATTGATCCGATGGTTTGGCCGTTGTTCTCGTAAACCTCGTTTTCGAGAGCAGCAATGCCGAAATCTGCGACCTTCAGCGTACCGTCACGCAAAAGCATGATGTTTTGCGGCTTGATGTCCCGATGGATGATGCCGCGTTCATGGGCATGCGCAAGCGCGCGCGTGATCTGCTTGGAAAAATGAACGACTTCTTTCCAATCAAGCGCACCCTTTTTATCCATATATTGCTTGAGCGTGATGCCGGAAATCAATTCCATAACGATGAACTCACGCTCATCGCTGTGGCTCACGTCGTAGACCGAGACGATATTCGGATTGGACAGCATGGCAACCGCATGGGATTCCGCGCAGAAACGTCTGCGGAATTCCTCATCCTTCGCCATTTCCTCTCGCATGATCTTGACCGCCACATAGCGGTTCAGCCGGTGATCGAGCGCGCGGAATACAATGGCCATTCCGCCTTCGCCAATGGTCTCAAGGATCTCATACCGATCATCAAGCATCTGGCCAATGTATTTTTCTTCTTCGTTCATAGGGTAACTCCGTTACATGCTCATCTTTTGATAACGACGACCGTTACGTTGTCGCGTGCGCCGCGGTTGAGCGCCTTGCTCATCAGCGCACGGCACAAGATCTCCGGCTCGGGATAGTCCACGGCATAGTCCAGCATTTCCTCATCTGAAACAATGTTAGAAAGGCCGTCGGAGCACAGGATCAGCATATCGCCCTGGGCGAGATTGATCTCATAATAGTCTGCCTCAACATCCGCTTCCGAGCCGAGAGCGCGCGTTATGATATTGCGCTGCGGATGCTTCTTCGCCTGCTCCTTGGTGATCGCGCCGTACTCGACCAGATCTTCGACGAGCGAATGGTCGCGCGTGATCTGAATAATCGTATCATAACGCTTGAGCACCTGGTAGGCACGGCTGTCTCCCACATTAATAAGATACCCTTCTCCGTTGGATTTGATAACACCGCCGACAAGGGTCGTTCCCATTCCGTTGTAGGCTTCGTCAAATTTCGAATATTCAAACGCGACGCCGTTCGCATCCGCGCAGGCGTCCAGCAGCAGCTTGCGATAATCGACGACGCGGCTGACGCGGGACGTGAGCTTTCCGTACACGTAATTAACGAATTCCTTGTTCGACAGCTGACTGGCAAGGCCTCCGGCCTTTGCACCGCCCATCCCGTCACACAAAGCCGTAACGACACAGTCTTTCGGCTCGCAGTATTCGATGATAAAGCTGTCCTGATTGTCCTGCCGGACTTTTCCCTTGTCCGTCATTCCGAAAAACTTCATACGATCATCTCCCGATCAGTTTCCCGCAGCATTCTTTTCCATTTTTCTTCGCAGCTGCCCGCAGGAGGCATCCACATCGCTTCCCAGTGTTCTGCGAACCGTATAGTTAACGCCGTTTTCATCCAGGATCTTCATAAAAGCCTTCATGTGTCCCTGCGTTGACGGGCGAAAACGTCTCTCCTCCACATGATTGAGCGGGATGAGATTGACATGCGCCCCACAATCGCGCGCACGCTTACAAAGCAGCGAAGCATGCGAGGCGGTATCATTGACGCCGTCTATCATCGCATATTCAAAGGAGATCCGTCTGCCTGTTTTCTGATAATAGCGTTTACAGGCCGCAACGACCTCGTCAACTCCCCTGCCGCGGTTAGCCGGCATGATCTTACTGCGCGTTTCATCGTCCGGCGCGTGAAGGGATACCGTCAGCGTAAGCTGCAGATCCAGCGCGGCCAGATCATCGAATCGCTCGGTCAGTCCGCAGGTCGAGAGCGTGATATGACGCATTCCGATGTTCAGGCCCTTGGGGTCATTCACAAGCTTCAGGAAGCGAACAACATTGTCAAAATTGTCGAGCGGTTCACCGATCCCCATCAACACGATATGGGAGATTCTTTTCCCACTGTCAAGCTCGGAAAAGAGCACCTCATCGAGCATCTCCGACGGCTCTAGGCAGCGAACAAGTCCCCCGATCGTTGAGGCGCAGAACGCGCAGCCCTGTCGGCATCCGACCTGAGAGGAAATGCAGACCGTATTGCCGTACTGATAGCTCATCACGACCGTCTCGACAGCATTGCCGTCCCGCAGCTCCCAGAGATACTTGATCGTGCCGTCGATCGCAGACACCTGCTTGGAAAGAACGCTTGGCTTATGCAGATAAAAGGCTTCATCCAGCTTTTCCCGAAATGATTTGGGCAGATCCGACATTTCCTCAAAAGATCTTGCCCCCCGGGAAAGCCACTTTCCGACCTGAGAGGCGCGGTATTTTGCCTCTCCTAGAGAGAGAATCTCCGCCTCAAGTTCCTCGGGGAGCATGGATAAAATGTCTTTTTTCATTCAGCGTTCCTTTATCAGTTTTGATACAAAAAAGCCGTCTGTTCCGTCTATATTCGGATAAAAGGTGTAACAGCCGTTTATTGCGTCTCTGCCTTCGATCGAGAAAGCGGTCGGCGAAAAGTTTGGATGCTTTTTCAGAAACTGTGTGACGATTTCTTCGTTTTCTTCCCGCAGGATCGTACAGGTGCTGTAAAGAAGGATCCCGCCCGGGCGGACATAGCGCGAAAGATTCTCAAGGATCTCCCCCTGGATCGCAGGAAGCCCTGCGATTTCTTCCGGGGATTTGCCGCGGATCTCGGGCTTTTTCCCGATCACACCGAAGCCGGAGCAGGGCACGTCCGCAATCACGGCGTCAAATGCCTCACGGTATGACTCCTCGTACGCTCTTGCATCCCTGCATTCCGTGCGAATGCAGGAAATGCCGAGCCTTGCCGCTCCCTGTTCAATAAGCGGGAGTTTCTTTTCATGAATATCGCAGGAGACGATCTCGCCTTCCCCTTTCATATGCATGGCCGCGGCAAAGCTTTTTCCGCCGGGACAGGAACAGGCATCCAGCACTTTCATTCCGGGGCAGATACCGGCCAGATCGACCGACATGCGTGCCGCGCGATCCTGAACATAGAAAAGCCCTTCTTTGAATCCTGGAAGACTTTCGACCGCACCGCCAATGAGACATAAGCAATTCTCCGGGAAAGCCGGGGCTTGATAAGCAATTCCGCGCTCATCAAGAAGGCGGCAGTACTCCTCAAGAGAAATGCGAAATGTGTTGATTTGAATATCAAGGGACGGCGTACGATTGTTTGCTGCGAACAGTTCCTCCACAAACGCATATCCCTTTTCTTCTGTCAATCTCTTTGCCAGCCAAAGCGGGTGCGAGTATCTGACAGAAAGATAGTTTGCGTCTCCTTTTCCCGGAACCTCGGGGAGATCGTCACGCCGGTCTGCTATTTTGCGAAGGACCGCGTTCACAAGCCCTTTTGCACGCTCCACACCGAGTGTTTTACAAATCGCAACGGTTTCGTTCACGGCCGCGCGTGACGGAATCCTGTCAAGTAGGACAAGCTGACAGACGCCGATCCGCAAAATGGTAAGTACCTTGTTTTCCAGTTTCTCGGGCGGTGTAGAGCAAAAAAAGGAAATCAGAAAATCGAAATATTCCCTGTTCTGAAGAACACCGAGCGAAATGGCCGAAGCAAGCGCAGCGTCGCGTTCATCTGGCAGGCTGCGGCGGATCGTCTTGTCCGCAGCGGCGGAAAACCAGGCACCGTCCTTCCGGCATCGCTCAAGAATATGAAAGGCTGCTTCGCGCGCAGTCATCCTTCGACCCGTCCTTCCCGGATCGGATGTCCGCGCAGATAGTCTGCCGCCTTCATTCTCTTTTTGCCGGGAGCCTGCAGTTCGGTAACGACAAGGCTTCTGCCGTCGCCGCAAACGATCTCGATCCCGTCGTTGCCCGCGGAGAGGATCGTCCCGCACGCTTCTTCGCAATGATCCCGGCCATACTTCGCAGCGAACACACGAACTGCGTCGTTTCCGAGTTTCATGGTAGCGACAGGCCACGGCTGCAAACCGTAGATCTGCTTTACGACCATGCGTGCGGGCCTGGAAAAATCAAGCGGAGAAAGAGACTTGTCCAGCATTTTGACGTAGCTGGCCTTTTCATGCTCCTGAGCACGCCGCGGCGCGGTGCCGCTTTCAATGTCACGGAGTGTCCTGGAGAGCAAATTCGCTCCCATCTCCTGAAGCCTTTCATACAACTCGCCAGAGGTTTCAAACTCGCCGATCTCTGTTTCTGCTGTATAAATGATGTCCCCGGTGTCCATTTCATTGGCAAGATACATGGTCGTAACGCCGGTGACGGTGTCGCCGTTGAGTACGGCCCACTGGATCGGAGCCGCGCCGCGGTACTTCGGCAAAAGCGAGCCGTGGACGTTGACAGCGCCGTATTTCGGAACAGCGAGCAGTTCCGGCGGCAGGATGCGGCCATAGGCGACGACCGCAAGGATATCGGGCGAAAGCTCCTGCAAAGCCGCAAGTGCAGTCCCATCCTTCATTTTTTCGGGCTGAAAAACAGGAAGACCGTATGAAAGCGCAAGCTCTTTGACGGGAGAGAAGGAAAGCTCCATCCCCCTCCCCTTCGGCTTGTCCGGTTGTGTAAAAACGCCGACGACGTCAAAGCCGTCCTGCAGGATCTTCTTCAGTGAAGCCGCAGCAAAATCAGGCGTTCCCATAAAAACGATCCGCATTGCTTATTCCTCAATCTGTCCGTTTTCCAGTTCTTCCTGCGTGAGCATCCGCTCGCACAGGGAGGTAAAAACCACGCCGTCGAGATGATCGATCTCGTGGCAGAAGCAGCGCGCCGTCAGTCCGGTACCGCTAACAGTGAATTCATTGCCGTATCTGTCCTGGGCCCGAACGGTGACCTCCATCGGACGCGTCACGATCCCGTATTCATCCGGGAAACTGAGGCACCCCTCGGCTCCTCGCTGCTCTCCGCTCCGCTCGATGATTTCGGGGTTTAAAAGTTCGATGATCTTTTCCTCTTCCCCCTCCGGAACATTGGTCTCGATGACCAGCACGGCACGGCGAAGCACACCGACCTGAGGTGCGGCAAGGCCGACGCCGCCGGATTGCAAAAGAGTCTCTGCCATGTCGTCCAAAAGCTGATGCAGTCTCGCGTCGAATACTTTGACCGGACGGCTGGTTTTATAAAGTGTCGGTTCTTCTTTTGTCAAAATATTTCTGGTTGCCATGTGTTTCTCCTCTTCAGACGCCGCCTTCTTCGGCGAGCAAAGTCCGGATCAGTCGCCCGGATCGTGATCGGCAAATATGGTTACGCCGCGAAAACGCTTATCGCTGCTGCAGGAAATAATGGCAGCGGAGATGGCGCGGCGGATGGCGGCGCTTTGATTGCCGCTCATATGAACGCGATAACGGTATCGATTGTTCACGCGGTAAACGGGAAGCGGCGCCGGTCCGAGCACGCTTGTCCCGCCTATTTCCCTGGCAGAAAGAGTTAAAAGATCAAACAGATATCGGCTTGCCCATTCGACTTGCTCCTCACTTTGACCGGAAGCTGTAACCGTATAGCGGTCAAGAAGCGGCGGGGCTTTTTGAAGCCGTCTCAGTTCGATCTCAGAGGCATAGAAGTCCTCATAGTCCTGAACAGCCGCCTGCCTGATCGTCTGGTTTTCCGGGGTAAAGGTCTGGATCACGGCACGCCCGGATTTGCTGCCGCGTCCGCTTCGCCCGACGACCTGGGTAATGAGAGAAAACGTTCGTTCTCCCGCCCGATAGTCGCCGGAATAAAGACTCTGATCGGCGGAAATCACACCAACCAGCGTCACATTTTCAAAATTCAGTCCTTTTGTGACCATCTGCGTTCCGACCATGATTGGAATGTTGCGGTCGCGGAATTCATCAAGCAGCTTTTCGTGCGAGCCGACCGGCGTCACCGTGTCGGTATCCATACGCAGAACTTCAACGCCGGGAAAAAGCTCGTGCAGCTCTTCTTCCACGCGCTGTGTCCCGCTGCCGATGAATTTCAGTTCACCGCCGCAGGATGGACACGCGCTGTCGACACGACGTGAATAACCGCAATAATGACACATCAGCCGCCTTTTTGCACTGTGATAGGTCAAAGATACGCTGCAGTTCGGGCAGCGGTAGGTATACCCGCATTCACCGCAGCTGACAAGTTTATTCGTTCCGCGTCGGTTGATAAAGAGAATGCTTTGCTCGCCGCTGTCAAGATTCCGCTGAAGCTCATCGCGGAGGATCGAACTGATGTCACTGCCGTTCCCGCGTCTGAGCTCACGCTTCATATCGACGATTTCAACAGTGGGAAGTTCCTTTTCGTTATAACGCTCTTTCAGTTCAAAGTAGCTGTATGTGCCCTTTCTGGCAGCGTACATGCTTGCGATCTGAGGAGTAGCTGAGCCGAACAAAAGAAGCGCACCGGAGCGTGCGCATAGGAACTTTGCGACTTCACGCGCGTCATATCGCGGCGTGTTTTCGGATTGATAGGTCTCTTCCTGTTCTTCATCGATGATCAGAACCCCGAGATCGGAAACCGGCGCAAAAACCGCGCTGCGCGTGCCGATCACGAGATGAGCTTCGCCCCGTTTGATGCGTTTCCATTCATCGTATCGCTCTCCGACGGAAAGCGAGCTGTGGAGAACGGCGACCTGATCGCCGAAGTGGGACGAAAAGGTCTCCAGCATCTGGGGCGTCAAAGCGATTTCCGGCACGAGAAGAACAGCACTTTTTCCCTTGAGGAGCGCATCGCTGATCAGGTGGATATAAACGCTGGTTTTTCCGCTTCCCGTAACGCCGAAAAGGAGCGCCGCGTTCGCCCTTCCGCTTGCCATCAAGCCGCTCAGCCCCTCAAAAGCCTGTTTCTGAGCAAGGTTCAGCTCAGGAAGCGGAGCGCTTTCGACCTTTTTCATTTCCGGGCGGCGATAAACCTCGCGCTCGGAGAGTGTGATCGCGCCGGCTTTTACAAGCGCATTGAGCGATGGCCTTTTTGCTCCGGTATGCAAAAGCATATCTCTTGTCGGAAGCGTTTCAAAACAGCAAAGAAGCTCCAATAGCGCCGATTGCTGTGGGGATCTCATGCGCTTTGCTTCAACAAGCGCCTCGGCTTCGTCGCCGGAAAGAGCAAGCGTTGCAATCTCGATCGTTTTATCATTTGCCTTGCGTTTTCCCTGTTGATCAAACCACAAACCGGCGGGCAGCATGGCACGGACCGCATCATAGACCGTGCAGAAAAAACGCTCGCGCATGAACAAAGCCAGCTTGATCTGCTGTTCTGAGAGAACATTTTCGCGGTCGAGAACGCGACGGATGCTTTTCAGAGATGCAAGCTCGCTGTCGCTTTCGAGAGATAATACAACGCCCTCCGAGCTACGGTTGGCCTTTCCGAACGGAACCTCGACACGTGTTCCGACGCAAACAGCAGCAGAAAACTCTTCGGGGATCAGATAATCATAGGGCCTGTCTATGCTGTATGTTGCAGCGGAAACTGCTACCTTGGCAACATGATTCGGCATGGAACGCCCCCCTTTTAAGGATAGCGGCAAGTCTTACTTCTTAATAGCCAGCTTACCGGTGAAAACCTCATCGATCGCGGAAGAAACAGGCTTTCTGTCGAGAGAAATGCCATTTTCCTCAGCTTCGGCCGAGATAACGCGTGCGCGGCGCGCAACGAGGTTGACAAGCTGGTAACGGCTGCCGATCTTATCGACAAGGTCAGCTACGGGGGGATAAAGCATCATAGTGGTATTCTCCATTCTGCCGCTGGGCGGCAATATTTTACTGAGCTGGTAATTATTCCTGCAGCATTTGCCTGCGAGCAGCAAAGCGGCATTTTTCCGCCGTGAGGATCGAGAGAAGCTCGTTTGCGGCGGTATCTATATCATCGTTGACCACGATATAGTCATAAAAATCTGCCTCGGCGTACTCTTCTCTGGCGCGGGCAAGGCGGCCTTTTATCGTCTCTTCGGTTTCGGTCCCGCGGGATTCAAGCCGTTTTTTCAGTTCGCCTAGAGAAGGCGGGATCAGAAAAATCATGATCGCGTCCGGCATTTTTTCCTTTACCTGACGGGCCCCCTGCACTTCGATGTCAAGAAAAACACTTTCGCCGGCAGAGAGCTTGTCCTCTACAAACTTGCGGGGCGTTCCATAGTAGTTGCCAACATAAACGGCATGCTCGAGAAGCTCGTCATTTTGAACCATCTGTTCAAATCTTGCGGCGTCGATGAAAAAATATTCTCTTCCGTCAACTTCGCCGGGACGGGGCTTGCGCGATGTAACGGAGGTAGAAAAGCACATCTTGTCCCGGCCGTTTATGGCCTTGAAGACGACGGTGGATTTTCCCGCGCCGGATGGCCCGGAGACAACGATCAATCTTCCCTTTTCAATCATTCTTTCTGTCCTGCTTCCTCTTTATTTGTTTCCTGTGCTCGCTGCGCCAGTACCTCGGGCGTCAGCGAGGACAGGATCAGGTTTCCGTTATCTGTTACGATGACAGCTCGCGTGCTGCGCCCGAACGACGCATCGATCAGTTTTCCGCGTTCGCGAACATCCTGGATCATGCGCTTGATCGGCGCTGACTCGGGACTGATAATCGAAACGATGCGATCTGCGGAAACAAGATTTCCGAATCCTATGTTGATCAGCTTCATGTATACGCCGCCTTATTCGATGTTCTGGATCTGCTCGCGGATCTTTTCGATCTCCGATTTCAGATCGACGACCACATGCGCGATGTCGGAGTTCTGGCACTTTGAACCGATCGTGTTTGCTTCACGGTTGAATTCCTGGATCAGGAAATCGATCTTTCTGCCGATCGGCGAAGAACCCTTAAGCATGGATCTGAGCTGCGACATATGGCTTCTCAACCGAACCGTTTCCTCGTCAACAGCAACACGATCCGCAAAAATCGCAGCCTCGGCCAAAATGCGGTTCTCATCGATCCCGGATGTTCCAAGCAGTTCCGCCATTTTTTCATACAGGCGGTTCCGATAAGCCTCTACCGTCCTGGGTGATTCTCTTTCCACGATGCCGACGAGCGTTTCGATCGTCTCTAGCTTGGACAAAACATCGTCGGCAAGCTTTTCACCCTCGCGCAGACGCATAGCGTCAAAGTCAGACAGTGCTTCTTCCGCAACGGCAACGATCCCCGCGGATATGGCGTCCGCGTCAAGATCCTCCTTCTCGACACTCAGGATATCGGGAAAGCGGCTGATCGAGACAGCGGTCAGGTCGTTCGTCAGCCCGTATTCTTCCGAAATGTGGTCGATAGCGGCAAGATAACCCTTCAACAGTCCTTCATTTACCTTCACGTTCATGTTGTTTGCAGCCGAGGAATCGACCGAGATGAACATGTCCACTTTACCGCGGCTGATGTGCTTGGAAATAGCCGATTTGACGGCGTCTTCCGCGAAAAGGAAGCTTCGCGGCATCCTCACGGAAGCGTCCAGATAGCGATTGTTGACGCTTTTGACCTCTACAGAAATCTCCAGATCACCGGCTTTTCCTTTTGCGCTGCCGTAGCCTGTCATGCTTTTGATCATACTTTCCTCCGAATTTTATATAATCCGTGTAATATCATATTGGATCGTCGTTTTTCTTCTGCCCCTCTGGGAAAGGACAAGAAGCGCCGCGCCCACAGCGAGGCCGATAAAGCTGCAAAGAATACAGAGTCCTTCCGATAGTCCTGCAAAATAGGCTGCGCCATAGCCGAGGAGAAAGCAGACAAGCGGCATGACATATACAAGGAAAACGGCGCCGAAAACGGCGGAAGACCTGCTCTCGATCACGACCCGCTGGCCTGGCTTTGCTTCGGCGTGATTATTAGCCAAGGCCTTGACCTCGCTTTGCAGCATACAGCTTTCACAGCTCCCACAATTCCCGCCGCAGGCCGTCATGCGGGTGACCGCGACCTCGGCCATTCCGCCAGAGAAAAGCTTTGTAACGATACCTTCCTGGGTCATTGTCAATCCTTCCTGATCTCGACCGAGATCGTATAGTCGCCGACCGCACCGACGTCTGCAAAGCCGTCAACGCTGATCCTTACGGGAACCATATACTGTCCGACCGATGTGTTATAGTCTTTCAGGTCAGCGACTATACGGATATTTTCGCGTCTGACTTCGTCAAGCTGCTCGCGCGTGCCGCGGAGGCGAACAGAAAGCGATTCGGAAAGAATGGTCGCGTTAAAGCCGTCCGTAACATTGATGCAGGACATATTCTCCTGATCGACCGAATAGTCCCTTGCATCGAGACCGACGATCTCGACCGTGACGGTTGCCTCTGTCATGCCGGAGAGGTTCTTAAGACCGTCGTCATATTTGATCAGGTAGGTGTCGCTGAAGGTCGATTCAAAGTCGCTCAGATCGATCGTGGCAAGCGAGATCCGGTTCATAGCGGACAGGATCGCCGTATCGCCCGCAAGCGTGATCGATTCCGGCTCAACCGTGATTTTTGTATTTGCAGTGCTTGCTCCGGCAGCCTCGATAAAGTCGACCGTAAGAGGAATCTCCTTAACGGAGAGGATGCGAAGCGTCGCTTTTACCGTGTCGTCGGAAAAGCTAAGCCCGGTCGTTGAGCACTCTTCGCCTTCCTCGTCAAGAAGGACATAGGGCGCATCAACGGAATAGGTGCTGTTGATCTCCTGTGAGCCGAATTCCACCCATGCGCGGGAAATATTTTTTAAATAGGTTTCCGGCCCGGAGACCGTGATGGTAGATGGCTCGAATTCTGGGTTTTCGGCCGTAAAACCGTCCGCAACGCTTCCTTCAAAGCTGCCGACGACCGGAACGACCTTTTTTGTCTGAGCCGAAACCATGAAGTTGATCGTTTCGGGCGTCTTCAATCCGGTTTTCAAGCTGCTTGTATCCGTCCCGTCGGGGAATTTGATCGTATATTGCAGCGAGGTAAAGGCAGGCTGCGTAAGCTTGCTCACGTCGACCTGCGCGATCAGATCGTCCGAGCTCCAGGATCCGACGATACGGCGCGGGCCAGACACTTCAACCGTGACGGTGCCTGTGCTGCGATCGGTAATCACCATATTTCGGGAATTAAGCAGAATATCCTCGCCGACAAGCTCCACCTTGACGCCGCGGAAGGTCTGTTTATATGCCTCGGTTTCCTGGCTAATGACGTAGATCCAAAGAGACAGAGAGGCGAGCAACGCGATCACAAGCCAGAACGCCTTACTGTTATACAGTTTTCTCATTATGCTTGTCTGTTTCATTGGTTAACCCCTTGATGAGCTTTTTCAACGTCTGAATAAAGCCGCGCGGTTTGTCATCCGCCTCTTCCACGATCAGCTCTGAACGAAGAAGTCTCTCGAATGTGGCAGCTGTTAGATGCCGCTTGAGCATTCCGTCAACCGCGACAGAGATCGCGCCCGTTTCTTCCGAAACGATTACGACAACAGCGTCGGATTGCTCGCTCAGACCGATGCCCGCGCGGTGCCGCATACCAAGTTCCTTGCTCAGATTTGTGCTTTTCGTGAGGGGGAGGACACAGCCCGCAGCAGCCAGCCGGCCCGCCCGGATAATAAGCGCGCCGTCATGCAGCGGTGCCTTGTTAAAGAAAATGTTTTTGATCAGTTCGGCGTTCGTGTCCGCATTGATGATCGTTCCCGTGCTCATGATCTCGTTGAGCTTAACGTTTCTTTCGAAAATGATCAGAGCGCCGGTCTTGGAGGCGGACATCTCCGTGCAGGCCAGAACCGTATGCGCGATCGCCGAATCCATCTCAGTCCCGCTTTGACTGCGGGAAGCGGAAAAGCTGCTGCCCATTCGTTCAAGCAGGCGCCGAAGCTCGGGCTGGAACAAGATGACCAGCGCGATCAATCCCAGTTCTGCGGCCTTGCGCAGCACATAGCTGATCATTTTCAGGCGGAAGAGATTGGCGATCAGCATAACGATCAGGAAGACAAGAATTCCTTTTGCAAGATTATAGGAATTGGTCCTTCTGACAAACCATATCGCTTTGTAAATCAGATATGCAACAAGAAGAATGTCGACGATGTCGGCGATCCCCATCGTTGCGAGCAGATTGAGCGAACGCTCAAGTGCCGTCTTTATTGCTTCCATAAAGCATCCTCATTTGTCAAGTTTACACAATAGCCCTTTTTATCACTTTATTATAAATCATCAGAAGAAAAAAGGCAAATGGAAAGCGCTTGTAAATTATATAATTTTTATTAATTTTGCAGCAGCTGTTTCGATTTCGGCATGTGTGTTAAAGGGTGAAAAGCTCATGCGCACTGTTCCGCTCTCCAGCGTTCCGGCGCTTTCGTGCGCAAGCGGAGCACAGTGCAGCCCGCTTCGTACGCAGATCCCCTGCTCTCCCAGACTTTGCGCAATCATTTCACAATCGCGTCCTTTGACGCGAAAGGACAGCACGCCGCTCATCTCGTCTTCATTCGAGACAAATTGTTCGATTTCCTCGTGTTTTCCAAGCAGCGCCGACATGTGCCGCATGAGCTCTTTTTCATGCGCTTCGATCCGGGAACGGCCCGCCTTTCGGATATACCCGATCCCGGCCGAAAGCGCAGCGGCTGCTGGGGCGTTCTGCGTTCCGGCCTCCAGTCTGTCCGGAAGATAAGTCGGCATTTCCGGATCCATGCTGTCGCCGCCCGAACCGCCGAAGAAGAGCGGCGAAGCTTCTGCGCCGCAAAGGAGCAATCCGCTCCCCGGCACGCCGAGAAGCGATTTGTGTCCCGGCATGGCGATAAAATCCGCCCCAAGCTCCCGGCAGTCGATATCAAGGACGCCTGCGCTTTGCGATGCGTCCAGAATCAGCGCGACACCGTTTTTTTTGCACAGTTTGCCGATCTCTTTGATCGGCAGAACATAGCCGAATACATTTGACACATGCGTGCAGACAGCGGCTTTCGCTCCCGGCAGTTCTCTTCGGAATTCTTCCAGCATCTCTTCGCTGTTAAACAGCGTCCGTCCGGCAACACGAACCTCCGCACCCAACGCATATAACGGACGTAAAACGGCATTGTGCTCAAAGCCGGAAATAACGACACGATTCCCTGCCGAGACAAGTGATCGGATCGCCAGGTTGAGTGCGTGTGTCGCATTCATCGTCATGACGATGCGTTCGGGATCCGGAAAATGAAAAAGGGCGGCGGCATCCTCTCTCATATCCAGCATGGCTTCGGCTGCGCGCAAAGCGGCACGATAGGCGCCTCTTCCGGGACTGGCTGCTGTTTTCAGGGTGTTTTCGAAAGCCCGGATCACAGACGAAGGTTTTTGAAAAGATGTTGCCGCACTGTCAAGATAGATCAAATGCTCACCTCCCGGTATTCTCCGTCCGGCTCATAAGCAAAGATCTTTCCGATCGGCATGGCGTTTTTTCGCAGCAGAACAACTGCTTTGTCCACCTTGCCGTGAAGTCTGAGCGCATAACCGCAGCCGTGTGCCGTCAATTCTTTCGGTGCTTTTACGACAGCAGTACGGATCAGCGCCCGATCCAGCAATCTGGCGCAGCGCTGTGCGCTGGTGACGGATCGGCACATAACAAAATATACAGTCAAGCATATCACCCCATAAAGAAACAGAGCATGGTCAATCCATGCTCTGTTTTGTATTCGTAGTATACCCGCATGGTACACACCATTGTATGCGCCGGTGGAAAGGGCTGCTCATTTCTTTTCGATCAAAACAACCGCGTGGGCAGCGATCCCCGAGCCGTCTCCGGTAAAACCGAGGCCCTCTTCCGTTGTGGCCTTCACGCTTATTCTGCCGATTTCCGTTTTGAGAGTTTGCGCGATATTCTGCCGCATTTGCGGGATATGCGGCATCAGCTTCGGCCGCTGGGCCAGGATCGTACAGTCGGCATTGACAAGCTCGTAGCCTTCCCGGTCAAGCAGATCTCTTACTGCGTGAAGAAGCTGCATGCTGTCAGCGCCGGCGTATCGCTCGTCATTGTCCGGGAAATGCTGCCCTATATCTCCGAGCGCGGCCGCGCCGAGCATCGCATCCATCAGCGCATGCAGCAGCACGTCAGCGTCAGAATGACCGAGAAGTCCCTTTTCCCAGGGGATATCGACCCCGCCGAGGATCAATCGTCTGCCCTCGACAAGTCTGTGCACATCGTATCCGTGTCCGATCCTCATACCATATCCCTGCTTTTCAAGATTGCCTCGGCTATCATCAGATCGCGAGGCGTTGTGATCTTGATATTGTCCTCTTCTCCTGCGACAGTATAGGTCTGAAAGCCGGTCATATCCATTGCGGCGCTGTCATCCGTAAGCGCCAGTCCCTTTTCGGCCGCTTTTGTCAATGCGCCTTTGATCAATACCGCGTCAAAGACCTGCGGCGTCTGAACGCGATAGACCGTATCCCGGCCGATCGTTCCGACGATGCGATCCTTCTCGTTGACGACCTTCAGCGTATCGACGCTCGGGATGACCGGAACCGCGGCCATATACTGCGCCGCTGCGCACACGGTGCGTTTGATGACGGCTTCGGTGACGAGCGGTCGGGCAGCGTCGTGGATAGCGATCAATTTTGCGCTCGCTTTCACAGCAGAAACGCCGATCAGAGACGATTCCATCCTCGTCTTTCCGCCCGCAATGACCTTCGATACCTTACTGAATGCATACCTGGCGCATAAATCGGCAATTTCGCTCACCTTGTCCATGCGCGTAACAACTACGATCTCGCTGACATAATCCGAGCTTTCAAAGCTTTGAAGTGTCCGCGCAAGGACCGGCATGCCGCAAAGATCTGCCGCAAGCTTATCGCTGCCCATCCGGGTCGAACTGCCCGCAGCTACTATAACAGCGGAGCACTTTGGCGCCGCGCCGCTTTTTCTAAAAAGATCGGAAAGGCCCATCGTTCGCTGCTCCTTTTCTCAGCCTTTCAGCTGGCGTTTACGATAGAAGTTCATCATGCCGTCCTGCATATCCTCCAGATGCTTGAGCATCTTGCCCGCGCCATAGGCGGCGCAGGAAACAGGATCGTCCACAACGATCGTACGGATGCCGGTACTGCGTTCGATCAAACGATCGATGCCATAGATAAGACTTCCGCCGCCGGACATCACGATGCCGTTTCTGTCAAGATCACCGACGAGCTGGGGCGGCGTCCGCTCGAGAACATTGTGCACAGCCTCCAGGATGCGGTTCATCGGTTCGACAAATGCTTCGATCAGATCGGTTGAGGTGATCGAAACAGTCTTGGGCAGGCCGTTTGTCAGGCTTCTCCCCTTGACCTCTTCCACACCGACGTCCGGGCGCTGGATCACACAGCCGATGCTGCGCTTGATCTCCTCCGCCGTTCCGAGACCGATCAGCAAATTGTGCTTGCGGCGCACATATTTGACGATCGCTTCGTCAAAGCTGCTGCCGGCGGTTTTGATCGACTCGCACTCAACAACGCCGCCGACGGAAACGACGGCGACCTCAGTCGTACCGCCGCCGATGTCGATGATCATATGCCCGTCGGGCTTTGAGATATCAATACCGGCACCAAGTGCAGTCGCGACGGCAGTCTCGAGAAGATAGACCTTTCTGGCGCCGGCCTCGATGGCGGAATCGATGACCGCTCGCTCTTCCACACCCGAAATGCTGCTTGGAACGCAGGCAAGGACACAGGGCTTGAAAAAGCTGAAGGAGGTGATCCGGCCGATCAATTCGCGCAGCATCTGTGCGCTCATCTCATAATCCGAGATCACACCTGCGCTGACCGGATGGATCGCCACAATATTTGCCGGCGTACGGCCAAGCATCTTTTGGGCGTCCTGACCGACCTTCAGGATCTTTCCGGAAAACTTGTCGACCGCAACGACCGTAGGCTCGCGGAGGACGACGCCTTTCCCCTGCTCAAAGACGAGCGTGGAGGACGTTCCCATGTCGATTGCTATATCTTTCTCGAATATGACCATATTTTCTCACCTCATAGTAGATATGGAGCCTTTATTCCTTTTCAATTTGCACTGCGGGCAACCGTGACGGCCGAAACGCTCTTTGCTCCGGCGGCTTTCAAAACGCGAGCGCACTCTCCGAGCGTAGATCCCGTCGTAACGATATCGTCCACGATCAGGATGTTTCGGTCCCGGATGAGCGGCAGCGCTGTGGGACGGTATACACCTTTTATGTTGGATTCTCTTTCCCTGCGCGAATGCGTACCGGATTGCGGCGGCGTGTCCGTCGCTTTGATCAGCAAACACTCGCAGGGAGCGCCGCATCGCTTTGCGATCTCGACGGCAAGAAGCTTTGCCTGATCATATCCGCGCGAACGCAGACGTTTTGCGCTGAGCGGGACCCAGGTGATCACGTCAAAAGACAGCTCTCGCTTTTCAAGCCTTTCCGCCATCAGGACGGCATACGTCTTTGCGTATATCCTCAGGCCCCCAAACTTGTAGCGCAAAAGCGATTCTCTGACCTTGCCGGTGTAATAAAGCGGTGAAACGCACCTCTCGATATGCCGGAAGCTCTGACTGTCGGCAGCTTCCGGTACGCTTGGAAGCGTACTTGAGCATTTCCGGCAGAGATTCTTCTCATAATCCTGCAGGAGCGCACGGCAAAAAGGGCAGCGCGGTGGGAACAGCAGATCGAGCACATGCTCGAAGAAAATGCTCACCGTCATCTCTTCTGCCCTCCATCGGCCCGTTTATTTTACTCAAGCGTCATAATCCTGTCAAGGCAATGCGGCCATAATAAAATGATTATAACACCATTCCGCCCGTTCATCAACTCAGAGCAAGGAAGAAGGCTTTTCTTTATTGTAGGGTTTACAATGATGTGTGACAGTAAGTAAAAAAAGATAGCGAATAGGAGTGGCCTGTATTAAGGTTGAGTTGTCGAGACAAAACCGAAAGGCAG
>ONSW01000013.1 GCA_900320595.1 uncultured Eubacteriales bacterium
CTGCTTCGTCATGGCGAAGAAGGCGGGCGCGACGGACAGCATCACGCTGACGGGCGGCTGCGCGAAGAACGACGGGCTGAAGGAAGCGATCGAGCATGTTCTGAAGCTGAAGGTCGTCAACCTGAAGACCGACCCGCAGCTGATGGGCGCACTCGGCGCTGCCGAATATGCCCGCCAGAAGGGCCTTGCCAAGAAGTAAGCTCCATAAGCTTTTCAAGAGCCACCGGATCTCTCCGGTGGCTCTTTTTTTGATTTGCGCACGCCCCGCCGTGTGCAAAAAGCGTTGCGATTTTTTCCGGTGCGGTGTAATATGGATACAACAAGAAACCCAAAAGAGCGAAAGCAGGAGGCATCGGATATGATCATCACCATCGGAAGACAGCACGGAAGCGGCGGCCACGACATCGCGCGCGCACTGGCCAAACAGCTGAACATCAGCTGCTATGGCAAGGAGATCGTCGACGAGGCCGCGGCCAGCTCCAACTTCTCGCGCGAAGTCGTTGACAGCTTCGACGAAAAGCGTGTCGCCACCTTTATCGCAAACGAGCCGCACTTTTTCGGCATCCACGACGGCTTTCGGCTGAACATGCAGGTCGCCGCGGCCCAGTTTGACGCGATCCGCGCGCTTGCGGAAAAGGGCGACGCGATCTTTGTCGGCCGCTGCGCGGACTATATCCTGCGCGGACGCGACGACATGCTGCGCGTTTTCATCATGAGCGATATGCCAACGCGCCTCAAGACGATCGAGGGACGCTATTCTCTCGACGAGGAGCAGGCGAAAAAGCTGATCCGCGAGGTCGACAAGGACCGCTCGAGCTTCTACCGCTATTATACCGACCAGATCTGGGGCGAGGCGGGGAACTATGATCTGTGCATCGACTCCGCCCGGATCGGCGTGGACGGCGCGGTCAAGGTCATCATCAGCTGCCTGCAGGCGCGCGGCCTGATCTGAGCGCAAAGTCGCCGCGCAGGGGCGAACGCCCTTGCTATTTCCCCGGGCTTGCTTTATACTAAAAAAACAGAGAAAAACGCGGACCGGGAAAGTTCCTGATCTGCGCAGGAGGATGGAGAATTCCCCGTGAAGAAAACAGTTTCGTTTCTGCTTGCCTTACTTCTGGCGGTCTCGGCCGTCGCCGGGATGACCCCCACGGCCTTCGCGGAGGAGGGGAGCGCCTATATCGAGATCACCAAGCCCCCCTACGGCGAGACGGTAAACGAGGGCGACGACGCCACCTTTATCGCCCGCGCCGAGGGTTATCAGGGCCTGATCTGGATGTTCGTCAGCGCCGACGGCAGTACGGTATGGCAGAACGACGAGGCGATCAACGCGTTTCCGGGGCTGGAGATGGCCGGCGTCGAGACCGAGGAGCTGAAGCTGATCTCCATCCCGTTTTCGATGAACGGCTGGTTCGTCCGGGCCAAGTTCATCGATCAGGACGGCAATTACGTGCTGAGTGACCCGGCGGAGATCACGGTGCTGCAGGGGCTGGTCCCCTCGCCGAGCATCGTCCCGAAGAGCGCCGGGGCCAGACTCGTCCCGGGCGAGAGCAAGACGCTCTCCGTCGAGGCGAGCTCCCGCATGGGCGATGAGATCAAATACCAGTGGTACAGGAGCTACTCGGCCTACCGGAACACCGGCGAGGCGATCCTGGGCGCGACGGAGGCAAGCTACACCCCGCCCGAGGAGCTGGGCCAGGTGTTCTATTTCGTCGGCGTGTGGTGTGTGCGCGGCCGCGACGCGAGCGCGCCGATCTACACGACCCCGGTCGCGATCGTCTATACCGAGCCGGAGCCCTCTCCCACGCCCGCGCCGGAAACGGCGCCGACCCAGACGCTCCAGACGCCGCGCAACAGCGGGGGAGGCAATCCGCTCTTCTCCCACGGCAACGCACTGCTGCTTGTGCTCGGCGCGGTGCTGCTGCTGACGGCGCTGGCCATCGCCGCGACGCTGCTCGTGCTGCGCGCGGTCGAAAAGAAGCACCGCGAAGCGGAGGAGGATGACGATGAATTCTCCGACGCTGAGGATGAATAGGCATATCATAAAAAGCTGACATAAAAGGATCGAAAGAAACGAAAAACCGAAAGGAGAATACAAATGGGTCTTATCAAAGCGGCACTCGGTGCGGCAAGCGGTGTTTTTGCCGACCAGTGGAAAGAGTATTTTTACTGTGAGGCGCTCCCCAGCAACGTCATGGCGGTCAAGGGCAGAAAGAAAGTCTCCGGCCGCTCGTCCAACACCTCCGGCAGCGACAACATCATTTCCAACGGCTCCGTCATCGCCGTGGCCGACGGCCAGTGCATGCTGATCGTCGAGCAGGGTAAAGTCGTGGATCTGTGCGCCGAGCCGGGCGAATACACCTATGACAGTTCCACCGAGCCGTCCGTCTTCTCCGGCAGCCTCGGCAGCAGCATCGCCGAGGTGTTCAAAAACGTCTGCAAGCGCTTTACCTTCGGCGGCGAGCCTCCGAAGGATCAGCGCATCTATTATTTCAACACCAAAGAGATGCCCGGCATGAAGTACGGCACGGCCAATCCCGTGCCCTTCCGCGTCGTCGACGAGAAGATCGGTCTTGACGTCGACATCGCGATCCGCTGCTTCGGCGAGTACAGCGTGCGTATCTCGAACCCGCTGCTGTTCTACACCAACGTCTGCGGCAACGTGATCGCCGACTATACGGTCGACCGTCTCGAAAGCCAGATGCGCACCGAGCTTCTGACGGCGCTGCAGCCCGCCTTTGCCCGCATCTCCGACAAGGGCGTGCGTTATTCCGCCATCCCCGCCCACACAAGCGAGCTGGCCGACGCCCTCAACGAGGAGCTCTCCGGCAAGTGGCGCGATCTGCGCGGCATCGAGATCGTCTCCTTCGGCGTGTCCAGCGTCAAGGCCAGCGAAGAGGACGAAGCTATGATCAAGGAGGCCCAGCGCAACGCGATGTTCCGCGATCCCACGATGGCCGCGGCTCACCTCGTCGGCGCACAGGCCGCCGCCATGCAGGACGCCGCGAAGAACGAGGGCGGCGCCGCGATGGCCTTTATGGGCATGAACATGGCGCAGAACGCCGGCGGCGTCAACGCGCAGAATCTCTATCAGATGGGCGCGCAGCAGGCGCAGTCCGCTCCCGCCGCCCCTGCCGGGGACAGCTGGAAGTGCGAGTGCGGCTCGGTCAACACCGGCAAATTCTGCCCGAAGTGCGGCGCAAAGAAGCCCGAGGCCGTTCCCGCCGGCGCGTGGAAGTGCGAATGCGGCTCGGTCAACACCGGCAACTTCTGCCCCCAGTGCGGCGCGAAGAAGCCCGCGGCCGCCCATTACCGCTGCGCCAAGTGCGGCTGGGAGCCGGCCGATCCGGCCAATCCGCCCAAATTCTGCCCCGAGTGCGGCGATCCCTTCACCGACGAGGACAAGATCTGAGCATCTCACACACAGCCCGCGCCCGCGCCGTATCCGGCACGGGCCCGGGCTGTTTTCCCCAATAAGCGTTCCGCTCCGCCGACGATCGTCCCGGAGAGGAGCATACGAGGCTGTTACCCTTTTTGCACAGGAGGACTGTTATGCCATCGCAGGTAACCAATTACAAATGCCCCGCCTGTACCGGGCCGCTCCACTTCGAGAGCAGCACCGGAAAGATGGAGTGTGAATACTGCGGAAGCGTTTTTACGGTCAACGAGATCGAGGCTCTCTACGAGGCCAAGGACGAACAGGCGACCGCCGCCTTCCAGGCTGCCGCGGAGCAAAGCGCCGCCGACGACGATGAGATCGGCGACAGCATGGACGTTAACTGGGATCTGGCAAACGCCGGGTCGAACTGGGGCGCGGAGGCCGAGGGGCTGCGCGCGTACAGCTGCCCCCAGTGTGGGGCGGAGCTGTTCTGCGACGCCACGACCGCGGCGACGAGCTGCCCCTACTGCGGCAACCCGACGATCGTGCCGGGCCAGTTTGCCGGCACGCTGCGGCCGGATCTGGTCATTCCCTTCAAGCTCGACAAGGAGGCCGCCAAGGCTGCGCTGCGCGAGCATTTCAAGGGAAAAAAGCTGCTGCCGCGCGCCTTCTCGTCCGAAAACCACCTTGACGAGATCAAGGGCGTCTATGTGCCGTTCTGGCTGTTCGACGCGGACGCGGATGCGGATATGCGTTTTAACGCCACGCACCTGCGCAGCTGGAGCGACCGGAACTTCAACTATACCGAAACGCGCTATTACCGCCTGTACCGCAACGGCTTCATTCATTTTGAAAACGTGCCCGTCGACGGCTCGGAGAAAATGCCGGACGATGTGATGGAATCGCTCGAGCCCTTCGACACCGCAAAGGCGGTTCCCTTCAAAAAGGCCTATCTCACCGGCTATTTCGCCGACCGCTATGACGTTTCCGCCGCCGACAGCGTGGGCAGGGCGAACGAGCGCGTGAAAAACAGCACGGTCCAGGCCTTTTCCCAGACCACGGGCGGCTATGCGGGCGTGAACTGCTGCGGCAGCAATATCCGTCTGCACAACGCCAGGGCGAAATACGCGCTGCTGCCCGTGTGGATCCTCAACACGAGCTGGTACGGGAAGAACTACCAGTTTGCCATGAACGGCCAGACCGGCAAGTTTGTCGGCGACTTGCCGACGGATAACGGCGCTTACTGGAAATACCGCCTGCTCTACGGCGGCATTGTCGCGGCGGCGGCCTTCGCCCTGCAGATGCTGCTGCAGCTGATGTGAGGAGGGGAGCGAAGATGATGAAAAAACGTCTTTTGTCCCTACTGCTGATCCTGGCGCTGGCGCTGTCCATTTCAGTCGCGGCCATGGCCGCGGGGGAGAGCTGTATCGTCGACGAGACCGGCCATATCTCCGCCGAAGACATGGCCGTTCTGCAGCAGCTCGGTGAGACGATCCGTGAGGACACCGGCGCGGCGGTCTGCGTCTGCATCACCGACGAAACCGGCCCGGATCTCCACAGCTATGCCGAGCAGTTCTGGACGGAGCGCTGCGGCGCGGATGAGGGGATCATCCTCGTGCACAACCCGGCGGCGAACATGGTCTCCTGTGCCGTCTACGGCGACAGGCTCGGCTCGCTCGGCGAGGAGGAGATCAACGAGCTTGTCGGCGCCTACAACAGCGCAAACAGCTATTTTGACGGCGCTTACAGCTTCATGAACCTCACCTATGCCAAGCTGGGCGGCCCGGGGCTCGAGGTGCCGGTGGAGCGGCAGTATGACCGCGTGGTCGACCTCGCCGGCGTGATCGACAGCAATACGCTTGCCGAACTCAACCGTATGGCGGACGAGGTGAGCGAGCAGTACGCCTGCGACGTGGCTGCTGTAATCGTAAAAAGTCTTGGCGGGAAAAGCGTCGTGGAATACGCGGATGATTTTTACGACTATAACGGTTATGGCTATGGTCAGAATAAGGACGGCATCTTGCTTTTGCTTTCTTTGGAGGAACGGGATTTCGATTTCACCGGAGAAGGTTACGGAGCGGTAGCCTTTACCGATTACGGGAGAGAAAACTATCTCAGTCCGCATTTTAAAGAATATTTGAAGGGATCGCGCGGCGGTGTAGACGATTGGGCAGGAGCTATCAGGTGCTACATTACCGATTGCGGAACACTTCTTGAACAGGCCAGAAATGGTCAACCCTATGACAACTACGGCAGCAACACTGTTGTAGAGCACGAAAAGAAAACCGTGAAGGACGTCGCGCCCGGCGCGGCGCTGATCTCCGCGATCATCGGCTTCTTCTCCGGCGGAATCCCGGCCGGGGCGATGAAGCGCAAGATGAAGAGCGTGGAGAAAAACTACGGCGCGGGGAACTATGCGCGCGGCGGTCTGCAGATGCGCCGCAGCGAAGACCGCTTCCTCTACTCCAACGTCCACCGGACTCCGATCCCGCGCGAGGAACACCGCACGGGCGGCGGCGGGGGAGGAAGCACAATGCATTTTTCATCCTCCGGACACAGCCACTTTAGTACACACGGCAAATTTTAAGCAAAAAAACAGGTGCGTTTCCGCACCTGTTTTTTTATTTTCCCGAACTTTTCCAAACTGTTTTGGCAAACTGCCGCCCTCTTCGGCATGCCCGGCGTCAGAGACTGAAAGAAAAATGCAAAATCAATGTGAACAAGTTAAAAATGCACATAAACAAAAACACAACAAAAAATAATTCGTCATTTTGCAGGCAAACGGCAGGCGATTATCGGCAGTTTGTTCATTGACGCATAGACAGGGCAATGATAAAATGATACATAGAAAAGGTGTGAGCATGACCGGCTCGTTTCGAGGTGCAGTATGAAAAAGTATTATGTGCTGATCGGCAATTACGGAAGCGGCAAGACCGAGCTTGCGCTCAATTTTGCCTTTAATGCCGCGGCCAAAGGGCTGAGGACCGAACTGCTGGACCTCGATATGGTCAACACCTATTTCCGTCTGACCGAACGCGGCAAGATGGCGCGCATGAAGGAGATCCGCCTGGTCAGCCCGAACTACGCCTCCTCCGGCATCGAAACGCTCTCCCTTCCCGCCGAGGTCGCCTCGGCCTTTGCGATGGACTGGGACTGTGTTGTGTTCGACGTCGGCGGCGACGCGGTGGGCTCGACGGCGCTGGGGCGCTATCACCAGGATTTCATGGAGCTTGAGGAGTCCGAGCTCGAGGTGCTCAACGTCGTCAACATCCGCCGCCCGCTGGCCGGAACGGTGGAAAAGATCATCCACCTCCAGGAGGAGATGCAGATCCACTCCCGTCTGAAGATCACCGGTATGATCAACAACACGAACCTCGCCCAGTGCACGACACCGGCCGAGCTGCGCGACGGCTATGAGATGATCCGAGAGGTCTCGGAGAAGACGGGCGTCCCGGTGCTGTATACCTCCGGGAAAAAGGCGATGCTGGACATCTTCCTCGCCGAGGGGCACGACCCGAAATATATCGGCATGCCGCTCGAGATCGACACCTATATGCAGCGCGACTGGGACAGCTGGGTCCACGGACTCAACGCCAACCCCTTCGGCGTGGGAGAAAAGTAAGGGGAATTCTATTGCGCAAACCCCGCATCCGCGGTTTTAAGATAGCTTGAAATCATGGCAAAAACTAACAGAAAAGAGGAGTATCATGGTAAAAGTTACAATCGATGAGCTCATCTGCAAGGGCTGCGGCCTTTGTGCCAGAGCCTGCCCGAAGGCCGTTCTGGCGCTCTCAAAGACCAGGCTCAACGCAAAAGGCTACCACCCGGCTGAGGTAGTTGCTCCCGAAGCGTGCATCGGCTGCGCGTCGTGCGCCCGTACCTGCCCGGACGTGGCTATCCGGATCGAGAGAGATTAAGGAGGATATGACTATGGCACTGACTCTTATGAAGGGGTCCGAAGCGATCGCCGAGGCTGCCATTCGCGCCGGCGCACGTTTCTTCTTCGGCTACCCCATCACCCCGCAGACCGAGATCCCTGAGTACATGTCCGCCCGCATGCCCGAGGTCGGAGGATGCTTCCTCCAGGCCGAGAGCGAAGTCGCGGCGATCAATATGGTGTACGGCGCCGCCGGTACCGGCGCGCGCGTCATCACCTCTTCCTCCAGCCCCGGAGTCAGCCTGAAGCAGGAGGGCATTTCCTACTGCGCCGGCGCTCAGCTGCCCTGCGTGATCCTCAACGTCATGCGCGGCGGCCCCGGCCTCGGCAACATCCAGGCCTCCCAGGGCGACTACTTCCAGGGCACCAAGGGCGGCGGCAACGGCGACTACCATCTGCTGACCTACGCTCCCTCCTCCGTCCAGGAAGCCATCGACATCATGATGTTTGCCTTTGACAAGGCCGAAAAGTACCGCATGCCGGTCCTCTTCCTCGCCGACGGCATCATCGCCCAGATGATGGAGCCTGTCGAGATGCCCGAGATGGTGGACTTCAAGGTCGACCCGGAGAAGAAGCCCTGGGCCTGCACCGGCTGGAAGCCCGGCGATGATCCCGCCAAGCGCGGCGTCATCAACTCCATCTACATCGACACCGAGTCCCTGACCGTCCACAACGCCGAGCTGCAGAAGTCCTACAAGGCCGCCCGCGAGAACGAGCAGATGTGGGAATGCTACAAGACCGATGACGCCGAGGTCATCGTCACCGCGTTCGGCACGGTCGCCCGTGTTGTCAAGACCGTCGTCGACGAAATGCGCGCCGAGGGCGTCAAGGTCGGTCTGTTCCGTCCCATCACCGTATGGCCCTTCCCGTATGACGCGCTGCGCGAGACCACCGTCCGCGATCAGGTCAAGGGCGTGCTGGACGTCGAGGTCAACGAAGGCCAGATGCTCGAGGATGTGAAGCTGGCCATCAACGGCGGCAAGGACGTGCGATTCTTCGGCCACCTGGGCAGCCAGTTCCCGACCACCGACGAGATCAAGGCAGAGATCCTCAAAATAAAGGAGGGCAAATAAGATGTCTGTTGTCTTTGAGAGAACAAAGCTCCTGACCGACAAGCAGTTCCACTACTGCCCCGGCTGCAACCACGGCATCATCCACCGTCTGGTCGCCGAGAGCATCGACGAGCTGATCCAGGAAGGCAAGCTCGAGGCCGGCAACGTCATGGGCGTTGCGCCTGTCGGCTGCTCGGTCTTTGCGTATGACTATTTCAACTGTGACATGTATGAGGCCGCCCACGGCCGCGCCCCGGCTGTCGCCACCGGCGCCAAGCGCGCCCGCCCCGGCACGCTGGTCTTTACCTATCAGGGCGACGGCGACCTGGCCTCGATCGGTACCGCTGAGATCGTCCACGCCGCCCACCGCGGCGAAAAGATCGTCACGATCTTCGTCAACAACGCGATCTACGGCATGACCGGCGGCCAGATGGCCCCGACCACGCTCGTCGGCCAGAAGACGACCACCTCTCCCTACGGCCGCGACGAGGCCTGGTGCGGCGCGCCGATCAAGGTCTCCGAGATGCTCGCCGAGGTCCCGGGCTCCTATTATATCGAGCGCTGCGCCGTAAACAACAACGCCAACATCCTCAAGACCAAAAAGGCGATCAAGAAGGCCATGCAGTACGAGCTGGAAGGCAAGGGCTTCTGCATGATCGAGGTCCTCTCCACCTGCCCCACGAACTGGGGTCTCAACCCTGTGGAGGCCATGAAGTGGCTGGAAGACAACATGATCCCCTACTATCCGCTCGGCGTGAAGAAAGACAAGGGGGCTGAATAACCATGAAAAAACAGTATGTTTTTGCAGGCTTCGGCGGCCAGGGTATGCTGCTGATCGGTAAATTTGTCGCCATGGCCAACATGCTCGACGGCAAGCACGTCAGCTGGCTGCCCTCCTACGGCCCCGAAATGCGCGGCGGCACGGCCAACTGCTCGGTCATCGTCAGCGACGAAGAGGTCGGCTCCCCGATGGTCGACAACGCGGACGTTCTGATCGCGATGAACCTGCCGAGCCTTGACAAGTTCGAGCACACGGTCAAGCCCGGCGGACTGATCGTGGTCAACAGCTCGATCATCGACCGCAAGGTCGAGCGCGACGATGTCAAGGTCGTCTACTGCGACGCGGCCCGCATCGCCGACGAGGTCAAGAACCCCAAGGGCGCGAACGTGGCCATTCTCGGCGCGATGATGGGCGCGGACGACGCCTCCGTCAGTCTCGACAAGATGGTCGAGGCCATCCGCATCGAGCTTGGCGAGCGCAAGGCCCGCTTCCTCGAGGGCAACAAGGCGGCGCTCCTTGCCGGCATGGAAGTTTCCAAATAAGCTTCTTTCGGCAGGCTCCGGATTGTTTTCCGCCAGACTTCGTTACTTGGGGCGGGAGATACCAACCCGTATTCTCCCGCCCCAAAAGCCTCGTCTGACGAAAAAAGATCTCGGAGATCATAAACAAAAGAAAAAAAGGAAGGACTTTTTCAAGTCCTTCCTTTTTGTTTTATGCTTCTTCAAATGAAACGATATTATTGACCCATTTGCGGCGCTTTACCAGATAATAGCCAACCATGCACTTGATAAGCTCGAGCAGGCTGACCGTGATGTACATCGGCAGGATCGGCATGGCCGTCAGACGCGAGAGAAGAAAGGCGACCGGAACGGCAATCACCCAAAGGAACGCGCTGTCGAAGATGAAGGTGATGATCGTCTTGCCGCCGCTGCGCAGCGTAAAGTAGCAGGAGTTGGTAAAGGCGTTGATAGGCATCATCGCCGCGCTCACCAGCAGCAGATCGCAGGCCAGCGCCTTGACGGCGTCGGTCGTGTTGTAGATCTGCGGGACGAGCGGGGCTACCAGCGCCATGACGCCGCCGATCAGCGCGCTGAGCGCAACCGCGAAGGCGATCAGTTTGCGGTCCTCGTCCACGGCGCGCTCCGTCTCGCCCGCACCGAGCAGCTGGCCGACCAGGATCGAAATCGCGTTGCCGGTGGCGAAAAAGGCGCAGAAGAAAAGATTGGAGATCGTCGAGGAGATGTTCAGCGCGGAGATGACCTCCAGCCCGCGGACGGAATAGCACTGGTTCAGCGTCGTCATGCCGGCGGACCAGAGCACCTCGTTGATGAGCAGCGGCGCGCCGAGACGGGCGATCCGCCCGAAGAGCGGAGCGGGGACGCGCAGCGAACGGTACGCGCCCGCAATGAAGCCGCAGCGCATCGTGTGGCGGTGCGTCCAGAAGATAACGATCACGCACTCGACCACGCGGGCGATCACGGTCGCGACCGCGGCGCCGACCACGCCCATCTGCGGCAGACCCAGCTTGCCAAAAATGAGAAGATAGTTGAACACCAGATTGACAAAGACCGCGACGATGCCCGCCTTCATCGGCAGCAGCGTCTCGCCCGTCTCGCGCAGCGTGCCGGAATAGACCTGGCAGAGCGCGAAGAGCGGCATCTGCAGCATGATCGCGCGCAGATAGCCTTTCCCGTAGCCGAGCGTGGCCGCGAGGTCGAGATCCTCCTTGCCCTCATGCAGGAACAGCAGGATCAGCGCCTCGCCCTTCCAGAGAAAGACAAGCGTAAAGAGCACGACCGCGCCGAAGGCGATGTACAGCTTGGTGCGGAAGGTGTTGCGCACGCCCTCGTCGTCGCCCTTGCCATAGAACTGGGCTGTGAAGATCCCCGCGCCGGCAAGACCGCCGAAGATGCAGAGATTGAACACGAACAGAAGCTGGTTTACGATCGCGACGCCGGACATCGGCTCGGTGCCGACCTGGCCGACCATGATATTGTCGAGCAGACTGACAAAGTTCGTGATAAGGTTTTGGATCAGGATCGGGACCAGAACGGAAAACAGCTTGCGGTAGAAAATGCGGTCGCCGATATAGTTGCGGATAGTCATAGCTTACTCCGATCGGAAGAATTCAGCGTCGCTTATTCTACCGATTGCGCGCGAAAATGTCAATGCGCTTTAGGCTTTTTTTAGCTTGCGCGGTTATCCTTGCGGCAAAAGAAGCAAGGAGGAATGCAAGATGATAAGAGCAAAACGACTCAAGGTCGTCGGCGCGCTGCTGACGGCGGCCTTTTCCGTCTATGTGCTGCTCGACAGCTTTGTGATCGAGCGCAGAGCCGCCATCGTCACGGACGACGCATCGGCGCATTTTGCCTGTCAGACCGCCGAGCCGGTGCTGGAGGAAGTCTGCCTTGTCCCGACAGCGGCGGGCGTGGGGAACGATGCGCCAGAGGAGACAGACGAGGAGACAGACGAGGAGACAGACGAGGAGACAGCACTCTCCCTGCCCGCAGGGACACAGACGATCGGAAGCTATGACGACGGCGAGATTGCGATCGCGCTGTATACCTTTCGCTATGCCGACACCCAGGTCTATGCCGCGGATGTGACGCTTTCCTCGGCGCAGTATCTGAAAACCGCCTTTGCCGACAGCACCTACGGACGGAATGTGACAGACAAGACCTCCGAGATCGCCCGGGAGGCCGGCGCGCTGCTCGCCGTCAACGGCGATTATTACGGCGCGCGGCAGAGCGGATATGTGATCCGCAACGGCGTACTCTACCGCGACAGCGCCTCGGACGGCGAGATGCTGCTGATCCGCGCCGACGGCAGCTTTGAGATCGTTTCCGCATCGGCGGCAAGCGCGGAGGAGCTGCTCTCCGACGGCGCGTGGCAGGTGCTCTGCTTCGGACCTGGGCTGGTGGAGGACGGCGTGATCGCTGTCGAGGAGGGAGAAGAGGTCGGCCACGCGAAGGCCTCCAATCCGCGCACGGCGATCGGCATGCTGGGGGAAGGGCACTATCTCTTCCTTGTCTCCGACGGGCGAACCGGCGAAAGCGAGGGGCTGAGTCTCAGCGAGCTCGCGGAACTGATGGCGGCGATGGGCTGCCGGGAGGCGTATAATCTCGACGGCGGCGGATCGTCCACGATGGTGTTTCTCGGCGAGGTCGTGAACAACCCCACGACCAACGGCAAACGCGTTTCAGAGAGGAGTGTGAGCGACATTGTCTATGTCGGATAAAAACAGGATGCTGCGCACGGCTGTGCTGTGGGCGGCGGTCAGTGTGCTGACGGCGCTTTTCGCCGTCGGATATGAAAGCCTCAGCCACGGCGTGGTGTCGCCGTTCATGGTCGGCGCGTTTCTGATCCCGCTTGTGCTCGGCAGCGGCGTGAACATCCTGATGCTCTCGCTGCGAGCACGCGCGGCGGGCGAGCTTTGCGCCGCTCTCTGGGAGCTCGCGGTCGGCGTGCTCACGGTCGGCAGTCTGCTGCAGGGCGCTCTCGCGATCTACGGAACGGAAAATCCGCTGATGGCCGTCTACCCGATGGCCGGGACTGCGCTGCTCGCCCTTGCGGCGATGAGCTACGGCAGAAAGAAATAAAAGAAAACAGCCTGCCGCGGCAGGCTGTTTTTGCTGTTATCCGATCGGGAACGCTTCACGCGAGACGTGCTCCATCAGATCGTTCTTTTCTTCGTCGGGGCCGACAAGGCTGCGGTACAGACCGAAGCGGTGGCTGTCATGCGGGTGATCGTAGCTGCACACATAAAAGGCTACCCACTGCTGCTGGGTGACGTGCTGACGATAGGCTGCCTGCGCCACCTGGAAGGGAGAGAGAAGCCCCAGCTCCGGCGCTATGAGCTCATAGTTCAGCATGGTGCTCTCGCTCCGGTCGCCGTACAGATGCAGATAGGTCTTCGGCGTGTCCCAGACGCCGTAGCGCTCGGCCGATTCCGGGAACTGAGAGGGATCGGCGGCGGCCTCAACGGCACGCTCGACCGAGAACGCTGTGAGGATGTGCGCGCCGTGGCCGTATTCGCCGTTCTCCGCCTGGGTGACGACGACGAGCGGCTTGAAGCGCCGGATCTGCTCGACCTGAAATTCGACGAACTGCTCCGTGCCGTAGATCGACACGGCGTCCCAGTAGGTTTCACAGCCGATATCCCTGACCTCGTTCGTGACGGGATAGAAATGCGTGCAGGCCGTCCACAGACCGTTGAGCGCCTCATGCGGACGGAAGCGATAGTTGGAAAAACGGGTGAGATAATTGCTGGTCATATACGCCACCTGGACACGCAGGCCGCGCACGGCGGAATAGTACGGGATCAGACCGCCGAAGAAGAGCAGCTCATCGTCATAGTGGGTGGAGAAGAGCAGGATGTCTGCGCCCTCGTCTTCACGGATGTTGTGCCAGGTCTGGACATAGGTCGGAAGATAGCCGGCAGAAAAGGCATAGATGTCGCGGATCATCACGTCCTCGTCCGGCAAAACGAGCTCGATACTCGTACCGGGCCGGTCAAGGAACACACATTCGTGCAGGAAACCGTCCTGACCGCATGGCTGCTCTGTGCCGCCGGAGCAAAGCGTCCAGTTGCCCGGATAGGTGCCGAAAATGACGTATAGAGCAAAGATCTCGCTGTCAGACGAAAGCGTGAGCGTCGTGCCGCCCTCGAAGGTATAGTCGGTATAGAGATTCCCGTCCAGAACCGCGGAGGAGGCCGCCTGCGGCGCATCGAGCGTGAGGGACAGAAGCTGGGCGGCATATTGGGGGGCGGGCGTGGGAATAGGCGTCGGCTCCGGTGTGGGCGGAGGCGACGGCTTTGAGGTCGTCCCGGCTTCGGCCGGCGCTCCGGTCTGCACCGGGACGTCGTCAGAATCTCTGCCCTGCAGAAAAAGGGCCAGCGAGACGAGCAGCAGAAGCACAAAGAGGACGACTGTCAAAACAAGCAGTTTACGTTTCATGCGTTTGTTCAAACCGGGAAAAGCTTTCCCTTTCCTTTTTCAGACTCGACCGGATCATGCACGGACACATTCAAAGCAGTGCCATTCCTCTTCGCAGTGGTGCGCGGTGATCGCAAAGCCGTTTGTACGGATGGCTGCGGCGACTTCGTCCTGCCGGCCATCGATGATGCCGGAGGTGATAAAAACGCCGCCCTCGGCGAGAAACGCGCCCGCGATCGCAGAGAGGGGAATGATCACATCGGAAACGATGTTGGCCAGCACGATGTCATATCCGCCGCCAAGCGTCCGGCGCATCGACGCGTCGGAGAGGATGTCGCCCGCATAGACGCGAAAGCGCTCTGATCCGATGCCGTTGAGCGCGGCGTTGGCACAGGCCACGTCCGGCGCCTTGGGGTCGATGTCGCAGCCGACGGCGCTGTTGCAGCCGAGGTTGAGCGCTCCGATGGCGAGAATGCCGCTGCCGCAGCCGAGGTCGAGCACGCGCTTGCCCGGCGCGGCATAGCGCTCGAGCGCGGCGAGACACATGCGCGTGGTCGGGTGGCTGCCCGTGCCGAAGATCAGCCCTGGGTCGAGCCGCAGCGGGATGCGCCTCCCCGCGGGGATCTCCTCCCACTCCGGCACGACGACGAGCTTTTGGCCGATCTCGATCGGCTTATAGTATTCCCGCCAGTTGTTTTCCCAGTCGCTGTCCTCGACGAACGAGACGGCGACCTCGCCGCAGGCATTCCGGATCGCGGCGAGGATCGCGCGGCCGTCTTCATCGTCGGCAAGGTAGGTCTTGATCCGGCTGACGCCGGAGAAACTGTCCTCCAGCTCCTTGTCCACATAGTCCCAGTATTGGTGGTTGTTCTCGAGAAATTCGCGGAAATCATCCTCGTTTTCGATCACAAAGCCGCCGGCGCCGAGCGCGGCAAGCTCCTCGCAGCGCGCGTCAATCTCGTCGCCGGGGGTGTTGATGCAAACTTCTATCCAGCGCATTCTTTGATCCTTCTTCGTATGCTTTATCTCTGCCACTTCTCGCAGAGTCGGGTGATCTGGTCGGTGAATTTGCTGACGTCCTTGTTGGACATACCCTCGCAGGCGCGGATGACCGTGACGAGACGCTGCCCCGCCGCGACGAGCTTTTCAAAGAGCATGCGCTTGCGCTGGGCCTGCGGCGTCTCGGCGGCCTTCTTGACGATCGGGATCCCCTCGGGACGGACGGCAAAGGCGTCGGAGAGCAGGTCATAGACCGTGCCGCTGTACGGCGCGCATGTCTTCCAGCCGAAGCGCTCGGCGACCAGACCGGCAAACGATTCGGTCACGGCGTCGTCACCGTGGTTGACAAAAACCATCGCGGGCTTGCAGGTAAAGGCGGAGAGCCAGTCGATCAGCCCGTCGCGGTCGGCATGGCCGCTCTTGCCGGGCATGCTCAGGATCTCGGCCTTGACGGCGATGTCCTCGCCGAAGAGCTTTACCGTGTCCTTGCCGCCGTCCTGCAGGATGCGTCCGAGCGTGCCGTAGGCTTGATAGCCGACAAAGAGCACCGTGCTCTCCTCGCGCCAGAGGTTGTGCTTGAGATGGTGGCGGATGCGGCCGCCCTCGCACATGCCGGACGAGGAGATGATGACCTTGGGCGTGCGGTCGTCGTTGATGGCCTTGGACTCGTCCGTGGAGACCGAGACGTTCAGCCCCGGACTCATCAGCGGATTGACGCCTGAGTCGAGAAGCAGCTGGGTGGCGTTGTCGAAGCAGTCCCGGTCGCACTGGAGAAAGACGCTGGTCGCCTCGACGGCGAGCGGGCTGTCCACATACACGGGAAAGTCGCCGTGGCCGCGGACAAGATGGGCGTTTTTCAGCTCGCGGATCAGATAGAGGATCTCCTGCGTGCGCCCGACGGCGAACGAGGGGATGACCACGTTGCCGCCGCGGTCGAGCGTGCGCTGGATCACGTCGGCAAGGAAGTGGACCGAATCGGTGTTGTTGTCGTGAAGGCGGTCGCCGTAAGTGGATTCCACGACGATATAATCGGCCTCATGGATGTGGTCCATCGGGCTGATGATCGGCATGTTGCGGTTGCCGAGATCGCCGCTGAAGACGATCTTTTTCGTCTCGCCGCCCTCCGTCAGCCAGACCTCAATCGAGGCCGAGCCGAGCAGATGGCCGGCGTTGACGAAGCGCAGCGCGACGTTGTCGCCGATGTGCACAAGCTGTCCGACCTTACAGGGACGGAAGCAGTTGACGGCCGCCTGCACGTCGTCAAGGTCGTACATCGGTTCATTGACGTCCTCACCGGCACGCTTGGCCTTGCGGTTTTGCCATTCGGCCTCCTGCATCTGGATGTTCGCGCTGTCGCGCAGCATGATGTCACAGAGGTTGGCCGTCGCCTCGGTCAGATAGATCCCGCCGCGAAAGCCGTTTTTGCACAGCAGCGGCAATCTTCCGGAGTGGTCGATGTGGGCGTGCGTGACCAGAACAAAGTCAAGTGCCGTCGGCTCGACAGGCAGATCCTGGTTGACGAATACGTCCTTGCCCTGCTCCATGCCGAAATCCACCAGACCGCGCTGGCCGCCCACCTCAAGATAGGTGCAGCTGCCGGTGACCTCGTGCGTTGCGCCGAGAAACGTGATTTTCATCTGTTCAAGCCCCCGTATCCTGTTGTTAATAATAAAATATTGTAGCATATCCCGCTGTTCTTTTCAACGAAAGAGCGGAAAAACGGGGACGCTGCGCATAAAAAAACGCAGCGTCCCAATCGTTTTATTTGGAGGAATAGACCCGCGGCACGCGCTTGGAGACCGCGCACAGCAGCTCGTAGGGAATAGTCTGTGCCGCGCCGGAGAGCGCGCAGATGTCGCAGTGCTCGCCGAAGATCTCGACCTCGCCGTCCACAACGGCGTCGGGCAGATCCGAGACGTCCGCCATGCACATGTCCATGCAGATGCTGCCGCGCTGCGGGGCATAGCCGCCCGCGGTATAAAAGCTGCACTTGTTCGAGCAAAGGCGCGGCAGCCCGTCGGCATAGCCGATGGCGAGCACCGCCATGCGCGTGAGCCGATCGGTCGTAAAGCGGCGGCCGTAGCTGACGGAGGTGCCGCTGTCGTAATGCTTGATCGTCGTGATGCGGGTCATCAGCCGCATGCAGGGCTTGAGCCCCAGCGTCCCCGTATCGTCGCCATAGCCATAGAGCAGCAGCCCGGGGCGAACCATGTCGAGCAGCATCTCCGGGTAATGCACGACGGCGCCGCTGTTGGCACAGTGGCGGATCGTGAAATGGATGCCGCCGCTCTCTCCCACGGCGTCGATCACGCGCAGGAAGAGCGCGAACTGCTCGCGCGTATAGCGCTCGTTTTCTTCTCCCGGCTCGTCGGATACGGCGAAATGGGTAAAAATGCCCTCGCTCTGCAGACCGGGCAGCGTACAGGCGTAGATGATGTTGGCGACTCCCTCGTCAAAGTGCCGACCTGCGCAGAGAAAGCCGAGACGGGACATGCCTGTGTCGACCTTGATGTGCACCCGCAGCGTCTTGCCCAGCCGCGCGGCCTCGCGCGAATACTCCTCGGCCTTGGCCAGACAGGTCACCGCCTGGGTCAGGTCGTTGCGGATCAGCGTTTCGGTAAACTCCGCCGGCGTATGGCCGAGGACCAGGATCGGCAGATAAATGCCGCTCCGGCGCAGCTCCATCGCCTCGTCCACGCCGGCGACGGCAAGATAGTCCGCGCCCGCGTCCTGCAGAAGTCTCGCGACCTGAACTGCGCCATGGCCGTAGGCGTCGGCCTTGACGACGCCGAGAAAGCGGCAGCCCGCCGGCAGACGGCTTCGGATCGCGTCGTAATTGTGCCGGATATTGGCAAGGCTGATCTCAGCCCAGGTCCTTTTTCGTAAATCATCCATTGCTTCCGTTCCCCTTAATTAGTCGTTTCACTGTCGCTTCCCGTCAGCCCGCAGTACAGCTCACGGTAATATGGCTCGTCATGCTGACGGAAGATCTCCTCGATCCCGGCCAGCAGCGCTTCATCGGACAAAAACGCCGTGATGAGCGGGGAGAAGCGGCTGTGCTCCTGCGCGATGACCGATGCGACCGCCTCGCGCGGAGAAAGAGCGTCACAGTCGTTGATAAAAGCGACGACGGCGACAAGATCCGTCATCTGACGGTAGGGAGAGCTGTTGCGCACATAGTCCGCCGGATAGCCGTCCGAGCCGTCGTACCAGCGGTGGTGACCCAGCGCCGCGTCGGCAAAGATCGCGGTCGAGCGCCGCGCGGCCAGGTCGTCATGGCCGGAGATTGTATGCAGCTCATACATGCGCTGCTCGCCCTCGAAAAGGTCGCGGGTTTGGCAGAGGCGCTCGAAGTTCATCTTGATCAGACCGAAATCATGGTACAGCCCGCACTGCTCGGCATAGTCCGCGACGGCCTTTTCCTTTTCAGCCCCGTTCGGAACGGACCGCAGAAAGCCAATGTCGTCAAAGAAAGCGGGATCGCTGCGGTATATGGCGGTGCTGCACAGCCGCATCAGCTCGCCCGCGCGCCGCGAGCGGATGTAGAGATGCCCGGTCAGACGTTTCATCAGCTTTGTCGTGATGTCGCGATAGCTCTCGACACCGTCGATCTCAAAATAATCGGTAACGACGAGGCAGATGTTGTAGAAGAAAAAGTCGGTAAAGCTCTCGGCGGGGCAGCTCAGCAGTGTGCGCATCATCTTGCGGTATGCCCGGTCGAGAAAGCGGATATGCTCGTGCTTTGTCTGCAGGGAGGGATTGTCCCGCACGAGACGGCCGTAGTAGATCGGAAGCTGGACGTTGGCATAGAGCCCGGAGACGTCATAGCTGTCATAGGGCGCGTCTTCGATCAGCCGCTCCATACGCGAAAGCGTTGTGGCGAGATCCACAAAGCCGCAGCTGTATTCCATTTCGTAATACGGCCAGAGCCAGCGGACGTTCGGCGTCTCGGTGCCGGACTCGGGCTTGAACACGACCTCGCAGGATTCGAGCACCGCGGCCAGTTCCTCCGCGCTGAGCCCGCCCTTGGAGAGGACGGCGCGGTTGGAGCTCATCTGCATGTGGGTGCGCTGCAAAAACGTGTCCCAGGGGAGAGAGGGGGCGCGGGAGCGATAATAATCGTCCTGCACGATCTGCAAAACGCGCTTGCTGATCGCAACACGGCGTCCCAGATCCGACGAGCAGATGGCGATGTTGGCGAGACTGCGGATGATGTACCCTTTGGTCTCTTCATCGTCCAGTTCGGAAAAGAATTTCAGATACGAGCCGCCTTCCGTAAAGACCATCTCGTTGCGGAAACGCAAAGCGGTCAAAGCCTCGCATTCTATGCCCTGCAGACTGCGGCTTTGGTAATAGAGCCCCATGCCGACCATGTACAGCTCCTTGATGACCCGGTTTCGGTCACGCCGAAAGCGATACAGACTCAGCAGCGAGTCGTGGATCAGCAGATAGATCCCGCAGTCGAGATTGGTCGACCAGTCCATCAGCGCGCCGGCAAACTCCTCAAGCGCGTTGATATCCGCCTCCGAGGCGGTGTGCAGCTCGTCGAGAGCGGGGAAGAGATAGCCGCTTAAAAGCGCAATGTTCTCTTCTCTCAGCGTGGCGATCTGCCTCCGCGAGAGAAGCTGCTTTTCATACCAGCTTTCATAATCAGGGGCGGAGATACCGTAAAAATCGCTCAGCGCGGCGATCTTCCTGACATTTTCAAGATACTGCTGCTGGTAAGAAAGCATGGCTTCCGCCCCTCCTTTCGTCTGGTTTGAAAAGAAATCAAAGAGCCTGACGCAGCGTCTGCATCAGAAGGTTGATGTCGATCGGCTTGGCAATATGGCCGTTCATACCGCCGGCGCGTGCGCGCGCAATATCCTCGGCGAAGGCGTTCGCGGTCATGGCAAAGATCGGAATCGTCTGCGCGTCCTCGCGCGCCTCGCCGCGGATCCTGGCCACGGCGGCATAGCCGTCCATGACCGGCATCTGGATGTCCATCAGAATCAGATCATAGGTGCCGACGGCCGAGCCGAGGAAGAGATCGACGGCCTCTTGCCCGTTTGCGGCGCAGTCGACCGAGACCTTTGTGGCGCTGAGGATCTCGCAGGCGATCTCGCGGTTGATGTCATTATCCTCCGCGAGCAGGATCCGCTTGCCCGTCAGATCCGGAACGGCGGAGGAAACGGTGCCGGTATCGGAGGACTCGAGCGCGTGCGCAAGACCGTTGATCAGCGATTTGCGGAAAAAGGGGATCGGGATGAACGCGGAGATACCGCTGCGGTTTGCGCGATATTCGATTTCTCCCCAGTCGAGGTCGCTGACGAGGACAAGCGTCAGCTCGCTCTTCGCTTTGTGGAGATAGGAGGCGAGCTCAAAAATGCTGTTGCTGCGGCCGACGTCCCGCCCGAGGATCGCGCAGGAATAGCCCTCGCCGCGAAAGTCGGCCTCGGTGATTGCGGAAACAGCGGCGGACGACGAGGAAACGATCGTATACGAAAGCCCGGCCTCGTCCAGAAAACGCCGGTACAGAGTCTGCAAGGCCTCGTCGGCTTCGATGATCAAAAGCCGCCTGCTCTCCAGCGGTGCGGTGTTGAGGTGCACGGACTCATAGCGCAGCGGGATCCGGATCGTGACGGTCGTGCCTCTGCCCGGCGCGCTTTCGATCGCGATCGTGCCGGCCATCGCGTCGATCAGCTTTTTGACGATACTCATACCGAGGCCGGTGCCCTCGACGCCGGAGAGCGTCGAGGAACTGACGCGCTCAAAGGGGTCGAAGATGCGCTGCAAAAAGTCCTCGCTCATGCCGATGCCGTTGTCACGGCAGAGGAAGACGAGCACACAGCGCCCATCTGCCTCTTCCTCGCGGACGGAGAGGGTGATCTCACCGCGCTCGGGCGTATATTTCACCGCATTGTTGATGATGTTCACATAGATCTGCCGCAGACGCAGCGCGTCGCCGTACAGACTTTCGGCAAAAATGTTCTCCGCGTCAAAATGAAAGCTGTGCTGCCGCTGCTCGGCCTGGGGCCGGACGATCGTCAGCGTCTCGTGCAGGAGGTCGCCGAGCGAGAAAAGCTCCTCCACCACCGTCATGCGACCGGAATTGATGCGGGACATGTCGAGCACGTCGTTGATGAGACTCAGCAAATGGGAGCTCGCGATCTCGATCTTGTCGAGCGCGTCGGACACGCGGCTCTTCTCGTCGATATGCTTTTTCGCCAGCGCCGTCATGCCGACGATCGCGTTCATCGGCGTGCGGATGTCGTGCGACATGTTGCTCAAAAACGATTCCTTGGCCAGATTGGCGTTCTGCGCCTCCTGCAGACGGAGACGGAGCGATTCGATTTCTCTCTGCAGCTGCTCGTTTTGCTGTTTCAGTGTCACGCTTGCTTCGTCCATTCCTTACACGCTCCTCGCCCGCGCCGCGGCGCTTTTTTATCGTACGGATCATTATAACGACCATCGGATAGCAAAAGCAATCGAGGATTTGATTGCTTTCGCTGCCAAACGACAGGTTCGGCAGCGAATGATTCTTAAAATCATTCGCCCGGTGTTCCTTGCAATGATTATATGGCAAAACAGCTGCCCTGTTTTGCTGCGCCGCAAAGCGGCGCGGCGAAAAGCTTTTTTGGCTTTTCGCCATCAGATAATCATTATAACATGCACGCGCGGGGAAATCAATTCGCGCCACACGATGAAAAGAAGGCAAAGCCGGCCGGGCTTTGCCTTCTTTCTTCATAACAGAAACAGATGGACGGCGGAGAGCAGCAAGAGAAAAAGCACGTTGACCGCCGTGAACTCCAAAAGGAAGCGCCCCGTGTGGGCGTGCTCGGAGTGGGCATAGAGCTTCATGCTGATGAGACTGGCGAGGCTTGCGATCGGCGTGCCAAGCCCGCCGATGTTGACGCCGAGCAGCAGCTCCCTTGCAGTGCCGGTGAAGCCCGAGAGCAGCAGCGCCGCGGGCACGTTGCTGATGACCTGGCTCGCAAGCAGCGAGACGAGATATTCCCGCCCGGCAAGCAGGCTGCGCAACAGCCGGTCCACCGCGCCGACGCGCGCGAGATTGCCGGAGAAAATGAAAAACGCGACAAAGGTCAGCAGAAGCAGAAAGTCGGCCTTGAGCAGGATCTTCCTGTCAAAGATCAACAGCACGACCAGCACCGCAAGCAGCATCACCGGCCAGACGATCACGCGCAGCACAACCAGCAGACACACGGCGAACAGCGCCAGATACAGCGCAAGCGCGCGGCGGTCGAGCCCCGGCTCCTCGCCGAGGAAGAGCGTCAGCGGCGCGGCGGAGAGCGTCAGACAGCCTGCGGCGAGAAGCACGAGCGACAGCGCCCAGAAGGGCAGCGTCGTGCGGATAAAGTCGGCAAAGGCGAGGTCGTAAAAGGAATAGAGATACAGATTCTGCGGATTGCCCACGGGCGTGAGCATGCTGCCGAGATTGGCGGCGACGGTCTGCAGCACGACGATGCGGATGAGATCGCCCCGGCGGTCGGCCAGCCCCAGCACGACGACGGCAAAGGGCACGAAGGTCAAAAGCGCCACGTCGTTGGTGATGAGCATCGCGGAGAAGAAGCTGAGCAGCACGAGGATCAGCCCGATCAGACGCACGTTTGCCGCCTTTTCGCAGAGCGTGTGCGCCAGATGTGAAAAAAGCCCCGCGCCGCGCAGCCCGGCGACGACGGTCATCAGACAATAGAGCAGCGCGAGCGTGCGGAAGTCGATATAGGAAAGATAGAGCCTGTCCGGCGGCACAAAAAAACAGCTGACAAGCGCCGCAAGCGCCGCGATCATCAGCACCGGCTCGCGCCGGATAAAGGAACGGATGGCTGACATGGTTTTCTCCCAATAATTTTGTTTCGACACAGTATAAGCCTTCCCCCGCCAAAGTACAAGGAAAGGCTTGATTTTCCTGATGCTTTTTTCAGTCCATCAGCTTCAGCGGCACCCATTTCCGGTAATCACCGGAGACGAGATGGTAGAGGATGCCGTTGTGCTCGCCCTCAAGACTGTCGTGAAAGCGGCTCTCACCGTGACTGTGGGCATAGACCACCTGCTCGGCGCCGTATTCCTCCGCCATCCGCGTGAAGGCGCTGTCACGCTGAAGAATATTCGTCGGGGGATAGTGCAGGAGCATGATGAATTTGCGGTATCCGTCCTTCTCTGCCGCCTCGAAGGAACAGCGCAGACGCTGCAGCTCGCGCTCGATGAGCTTTTCGGAATGCGCCTCGGCCTCCTCGTCCCAGCCGATGATGCGCCCGTTCCGGTCGAGATAGAACGGCCCTTCAAAGGTATGCCCCTTGGTGCCGACGATGGCATAGTCGCCATAAGGGAAATAGTTGTTCTGCAAAAAGCTAAGCTGAGGGGCGTAAAGCTCGTTGAGGCGCGCGGTCTTGTTTGCGTCCCAGAACATGTCGTGGTTGCCGCGCAAAAGGATCTTCCGCCCCGGCAGGGCGGCAATATAGCGCAGGTCTTCTTCGCTTTCGCCGAGACTGCGCCCCCAGCTGTGGTCGCCGAGGAGCAGGAGCGTGTCGCCCTCTGTGAGGAGCGACGAGCAGTTTTTCCTGAACTTTTCCTCGTGATTTTTCCAAACCCGCTCTTTCATCTGCGCCTTTGCCTTCAGCGGCGAGGTAAAGTGAAGATGCAGGTCTCCTATGGCATACAGACTCATGGTATCCTTTCTTGATCCGATCCCGTGGCAGGCAACGGTCTAACGCCGGCGCAGCTCGCCCAGGATCGCGCCGCCGAGAATGAGCACCGCGCCGAAAAGCTGCAGCGGCGTCATGCTCTCATGCAGCAGAAGCGCCGCGAAGAAGAGTGCCGAAACCGGGTCGGCATAGCTGAGCAGCGCGACGGACGAGGCCGGCAGCCGCTGCAGGCCCGTGAAGTACAAAAGGTAGGCAAGGGCGGTGTTGACAAGCCCTATGAGCGCGACATACGGCAGCTCTGCCCGGACGGGACGGGGAAGCCCGGCCGTCAGCAGAACATATACCAGAACGACGACAAACGCGACGTCAAGCTCGATAGCCGCGGTCTGCAGCCCGCCGGTGCGTACGATGCGCTTGTTGAAAACGATCAGCGCCGCGTAAAAGAGCGCGGAGAGCACAGCCACCAGCAGCCCCGCGAGGCTCATCGCGCCGGAGGCGATGCTCCCACTGATGCAGACGAGGCCGACGGCGACGATGCAGAGCGCGGCGATCTTCCGCCCGCCGAGCTTCTCGCGGAAGAGGACGGGGGAGAGGAGCAGCACCAGCATCGGCCCGGCATAGTAGATCAGCGTGGCGAGACTGACGTTCAAAAGACGGTAGGCCTCAAACAGCGCCACCCAGTTGCAGCCAAGCGCCGCCCCGCCGAGCAGCAGCGGCACGGCCTCGGCGCGGACGGAGGCGCGGTCAAAGCCGCCGCGCAGCACCACGACCGCGCTCAAAGCGGCGCCGCCGATCAGTGTGCGCAGCAGCACGATCCCGCCCGCGGGCGCGGAGAGGTGCGAGACGATCAGGCCGTTCGTCCCGAAAATCAGCATCGAGAGGAGATACACGCCGTAAAACAGCGCGATCCTGACGCCGCCGGAGGAGTTTGTTTTCATGGTCATCACTTCAAAAGTCCGGGAAAACCTGTACCTGCCAGCCTTGCTTATCCTGCGCGGCGAACGCGTCGATCTCCTTTTGCAGCAGACGGAACACATTCGCAACGAGATAGCCGTCCGCGACCGCGTGGTTCATCCGGACGGTCATGGGCATCATGAGCCGCCCGTTTTCCTCACGCCAGCGGCCCCAGTTGACAATGGGCGCGAAATACAGATAGCCGTCCGGCAGCTCGAGCTCGAGCGAATCGTACGAAAGCCACGGGATACACGAGGCGTCGAACCAGTTGGGATGATGCTCCGCATCAAGGCCGTATTCGCGCGTCTCCTTCGCCCGCTCGAGATCGCGCAGCGCCCCGGCGTAAAACGCCGCATAGTCACTGTGGTACGTGGAATAAACGAGCGTGAAGGTCTCGGTGTCCTCGTGGAAGACATACTGCGTCGGGTGGATCACGTCATACGCGATCAGCTCGTCCGTTTGCCAGAGGTAACCCATCCGGTAGTCCTCGCGTGAGTTGAGGACCCGGGAGAGAAGATAGAGAAAATTGAGATAGAATTTCGTCCCGCTCCGGCGGGAATACGCAGCAAGCTCCGTCACGTCGAGGCGCGCCGTCATGGAGACGGAGCATTTGCAGTCCTCGGTAAAATGGCGGAACACGCCCCTGCGGTAATAGCTTTCTCTGTCGATCAGCTTATAGCTCATGCAAATCGCTCCCTGCTTGTAAGACTTGTCGTTCCGGCACGGCGGGAAAATCATTTTCGGGCGATCACGATCGGCTGATAGAAGCCGGTTTCCTCGGGAAAGAGCCAGTTCACTTCCCCACAGCCGGCGGAGATGAGGCAACCGGTCAGCTCCGCCCGGCGGATCGCGCGGTATTCGCAGACGAAGCGGCTGACAGTAAGCTCGCTCTCATCCTCGATGATATACTGCGTCAGGCAGTAGCTCTCGCCGCTCCAGTCCCAGGTCTGAAAGGAGACGCGCCGGCCGTCCGCCGTCTTGTGAATGTAGGGCGGGGAGTAGGGCGGCTTTGTCTGCAAAAGCGCGTCATAATCCCGGATGCTCGCGACAAAGATCCCGCCGTGAGCGAGCCGGGCGGTGATGCTCGCCGCGGCGGCGTCGAGATCCGCGGCCGTGAGCATGTGCGGCAGCGCGTTGTCCATGGCGATCACGATGTCGAAGGTCTCGGCAAAGGTGTCCGCGAGCGTGCGGAAATCCGCGCGTTCAAGGCGGAGAGAGACGCCGCGCTGCGCTGCGCGCACTTTGGCCTCTTTGAGCTCGCCGTCGCTGATGTCCGACGCGCTCACGTCATAGCCGAGCCGGGCCAGTCCGATCGCCTGGGTCCCGATCCCACAGGCACAGTCGAGAATGCGGGCGCTGCGGCCAAAGCCGCGGTCTTGGAACAGCCTGTCTAGGATGACCGCCTGCTCGTCCGATTCTGTTTCCCAGTCAAGGAACAGCTTGTCGTACCGGGTAGCCATGTCGTCATAAAAGGTCTGGATGATGTTCATGAAGGGCCTCCTATCCCTGCGGCCTGTCCGATGCCGTGATGGTCAGCCCGCCGATCTCGATGAACGCAGGCAACGAATGAAACAAACCCGTCCTCTCGGAGCGGGAGGAGTAAAATCATGTATCTTCAGGCACCGCCGATTCGAAGAAGCGCCGCCAGGGGAAGCGGTCGTAAAACGTCCAGTGCTTTTCGTAAAAGGCGGAAAAGCGCCCGATGATCGTCCCGTTGATCAGCGCGCACAGGATCGTGCCCCAGCTCACGCCGACGAAATGCCACAGCCCGAAGACGAGAAAGCTCATCGCCACGCCGACAAGGCTGCTGACGCAGTCATAGCCGGTTTTGAATTTATTGATGTCCACGCGGAAATGCCCGGACACTTCTTTGACGAAGAGCTCGTATACCTCCGGCGAGATATAGGTGTGGAACATCGCCGAAACGCCGGCGGAGCAAAAGAGCATGCCCACGACGTAATAGATCGCGCGCTGCCACAGGAAAGCCGTCGGCAGCATCGCGCCCAGACGCATGAAGCCGTCAAGCACAAAGCCGTAGACCACGGCTGTAATAAAGGAAAAGAGGTAGGACAGGCGAAAACGGCGGAGGATCAGGATCATGACGAGCAGCAGCACGGCCTGGAGACAGTATTCCGCCATGCCGAAGGTGACAAAGCTCCAGGTCGGCGAGAGCCAGCGGTACAGCAGATAGGCCGGCGCAACGACCATCGACACGCCGAAATCCGCCTTCTCCATCAATACCACACCGATCGCCACAAACACGATGCCGAGGACATAGGCAAGCTCTGCGCTGAATTTCTTTTTCATTAATGCGTTTCCGATCATACAAAATCTTTTCTCCGTTATACCATATTGCCCCGGAACAGTTCAAGCCCCGCGTATTACGAAAACGGCCTTGCGTTGTATTACGAAAACGGCCTTGCGTTCGTTTCCAAGTCAATAGACAAGAGCGAGGCTAAAACGACCTGATCAGAAATAATCAAAAAAAGGTGAACGGAAACCGTTCACCTTTTTTGATGTTTCATTATTAAAAAGAAACGAGACGCCGCCTGTACGATCACGCGAAAGAAGTATATGTCCTCGCTCAAATAAACAAGGAAAAGACGCCGCTGAGATTAGGGCGCGCAGCGAAACAAAACAAATATACCCAGAAAGGCCCACCCTCGCGGCATCCCATGATGGAATGCTCATGTACGGTAAGGAAGCAAGCAACCGAAAACAAGAGATAGACCGCCAGCACTACACTATTCCGAACCAAAGACCAAAAGATAAGCATTGTG
>ONSW01000104.1 GCA_900320595.1 uncultured Eubacteriales bacterium
GTCTGGCTCATCAAGCCCAGCGTCGACACGCGCGACGGCGCCGATGTGATCCGCAGCCGCATCGGGCTTGAGGCGCACGCGCAGATCATCACGCCGGAGCAGGACATCGTCGAGGCCTGCCGCGCCGCGGGGCGGCACGACGTCATCATCTCCGACGAGGCCCAGTTCTTCACCCCCGCGCAGATCGACCAGCTGCGCACCCTTGTCGACGAGGAGGACATCCCCGTGCTGTGCTTCGGGCTGCGCACCGATTTTCTGACGCACTTCTTCCCCGGCTCGGCGCGCTTGATGGAGCTGGCCGACTCGATCACCGAGATCAAAACCGTCTGCGCCTGCGGACGCAAGGCCACGGTCAACGCCCGTATCGACGAAAACGGCCGCGTCATCACCTCCGGCGGCCAGATCCTTCTCGGCGGAAACGACAGCTATGTGGCCATGTGCCACCGCTGCTGGAAGAAAAAGATCCGCTCCCAGGAGGGACAGTTCTCGGTAGAGGGCTTTTTCCCCGGTAAAGACGAATAAACGCGAAGCTCCAATAAAGTTCGGGCACGTTCTGTCCCCCTCTTATCAGAGCTTGGTATAAACAGAAAAGAAGGCGCCTTGCCTTCTTTTTTCTTTGTCCAAACTGTGAATTTTCCTATTCCTTCCGGGGAAGCTCTTGACAAGGGCCCGCTTCAATGCTATATTAGCACTCGAAAAGGAAGAGTGCCAACACTCTGTCCGGAAGAGTGCCAGCACAGTGGAATGAAGCGGAGCTTGTGAGGACAAGATGGCATTAAGCGAGAGAAAAAAGAAAATACTTGCCGCCGTCGTAGACGCCTATATCCAGACCGCCGAGCCGGTGGGCAGCAAGGCCATCGCGCAGAGCGCGGGCCTGGGCTGCTCCTCGGCAACGATCCGCAACGAGCTGGCCGAGCTGGTGGCGATGGGCTATCTCGAGCAGCCGCACACCTCCGCCGGCCGCGTGCCGACGCCGATGGGCTACCGCATGTATGTCAACGAGCTGATGGATCAGCAGCGCCTGAGCCTTGAGGAGAGCGAGGATCTCAACCGCCGCCTCAACCAGAAGCTGCAGGAGCTGGACGACACGATCAGCGACGTCAGCCGCCTTGCCAGCCAGCTGACCAATTATCCGGCCATGGCGCTGACCACGCGGGAAGCTGTGACGATCGTGCGTTTCGATCTCATTTATGTGGACGCGAACACCTTCATCATTGTCGTGATGCTCTCCGATCACACGGTGCGCAACAAACTGGTGAGGCTCCCGATCTCGGTGGACGAGAAGATGATCCGCAAGCTCTCGACGCTGTTCAACGCCAACTTCACCCATATCGCCGAGGATGCCGTCACGCCTGTGCTGATCGCCTCGACCGAGCGCAGCGCCGACGATACGATGGGCATCACCGCGGTGATTTCCTCGTTTGCCATCGAGGTGCTGTCCTCTTCCGCCGCGCCGTCCGCCTTTGTCTCCGGCGAGAACAGACTCCTCAATCAGCCGGAGTTTCGCGACCCGGACAAGGCGCACCGCCTGATGAGCTATCTCGCCGGCGGCGGGCACATCCTGCCGGAGGGCGGGAAATTTCTCGACAGCAACGAGGTGCGCGTGCTGATCGGCCCGGAGAACGTGGCCGAGGAGCTGAAGGATTCCAGCGTGGTGATCGCCAGCTACGACGCCGGCGACAACACCCGCGGGCTGATCGGCGTGGTCGGTCCGACGCGAATGGATTATTCCGCCGTCGCCGCCAAGCTCCGCTTCCTGGCCGACGGTCTTTCCAGACGGCTCGGCGGGGGCGAGGCGCCGCCCGAGGGCATGCACAACAAGCTGATCATTAAGGGAGACACGAACGATGTGTGACGAGAACAAGGCCGAAGAGGTCAAGGAAGAAACCAAGGCCGCCGAAGCCGAAGAAAAAGCCGAAGACAAGGCCGGGGAAAAAGCGGCGGAAGCGCCGAAGAAAGAGAAAAAAGAAGAAAAGAAAGAAAAGGCAAAGGAAGAGAAGGCCGAAGCAAAGGATGAGAAAAAGGCCGAGAGCCCGCAGGGCGCTTCCGACGCCTATTTACGGCTGCTCGCGGAGTATGACAACTACCGCAAGCGCAGCCAGAAGGAGAAGGACAGCCTCTACGCTGACATCAA
>ONSW01000028.1 GCA_900320595.1 uncultured Eubacteriales bacterium
CCCTTGAGATCGCCGACCCCGAGGAGGGCCAGAAGGCGGGCACCGCGCCGGCCGCGATCGCGCACGCCGCGGCGGCGCATCACCTCGGAGCGGGCGAGAGTGGCCTCTCGATCGATCTGCGCGAGCGTACGGTAAGCGACTTCGGCAAAAAGCGCTATCTGCTCAAGGACATCTCGCTCGACATCCCCAACGGCTCGATGGTGCTGCTGCTCGGCGGCTCCGGCTCCGGCAAGACGACGCTCGTCAACGCCGTGATCGGCTATGAAAAGGCGGACGCCGAGATTCTGCTCAACGGCAAAAACATCTATCGGGACTATGGCCAGATGAAATACCGCATCGGCTTTGTTCCGCAAAAGAACCTCATCCGCGGCAACGACACCGTCATCCGCACTGTGACCGACGCGGCGGAGCTGCGTCTGCCGGCGGCCACCTCGCGCCGGGAGCGCGGCGGCAAGGTCGGCGAGGTCATGGATCTGCTGGGCCTTTCCGCCGGCGCGGACGGCCTTGTCTGCAAAAAGTCCGGCGGCCAGCTCAGAAGGATCTCGATCGCGATGGAGCTGGTCACCGACCCCGAACTCTTTGTTCTCGACGAGCCGGACTCCGGCCTTGACGGCGTGATCGCCCGCGAGATCTTCACCAAGCTGCGCGGCATCGCCGACAGCGGCAAGATCGTCATTGTCATCACCCACACGCCCGACCGTGTCATCGATCTCTTTGACAAGGTGATCGTGCTTGCGCGCGACTCCGGCCGCGTGGGGCGCCTGGCCTTTTACGGCAGTCCCGACGAGGCCAGGGCCTTCTTCGGCAAGGATACGATGGAGGGCATCGTCATGAGCGTCAACCGCAGGGAAGAAGGCGGCGACGGTCTGGCCGATCATTTTGTTGAGCGCTTTGCCTGCGAGCGTGAGACAACGGAAGAGGAGGCGGTATCATGACAGAAAAGATCCGTCATAAGGGAAGACTGGCCCAGACGGGGATCTATCTGGGCAAATTCCTTCGTATGTTTATTTTCCAGAGCGACTGGAAGGTGCTGCCGATGGCCGCGATCATCGCGGGCGTGGTCTCATCAAGCGCGAGCACCGCGCGGGACTGCATATGTCGTCCTATGTCGGCGCCCAGATGATCTATCAGCTTCTGCTCTGCCTGGCCCAGACGGCCGTCACGCTTGCGACCTGCAAGCTCGCCGGCGTGACCTTCCCGGAGCGGGGCGTCGTGACACCCTGGGGCATCGCGGATCTCGGCATCACGATCCTGCTGATCACCTATGCCTCCGACATGCTGGCGCTGATGATCTCCTCGCTCGTGCGCACCACGACCACGGCCATGACGGTCATGCCCTTCCTGCTGATCTTCCAGCTGGTGTTCTCCGGCGGCTTTTTTGCGCTCACGGGCTTTGCCCAGAAGATCACGGTGCTGACGATCTCCCGCTGGGGGCTCGACAGCGTCTGCGCGATCGGCCGCTATAACGAGCAGCCCATGGTCACGCTGTGGAACACGCTCTTCCAGTTCCGCAACATCGACTACATGGGCGAGAAGCCCCTGCTTGAGATCATCCGCGCGATGGAGCGCGACGGCTCGCGCGACGATTTCCTGCTCTGGTCCGGCACCTATAACCAGAAGGAGGCCTATGCCGCCACGCTGGAAAACGTTTTGCACAACTGGAACGCGCTCGTCATTATGATCGTCGTATTCGCGCTCGGCGCGATGATCGCGCTGGAGTTCATCGACCGCGACAAGCGCTGAGGCGCGCGTGACACCATTCCGCTTCCCCGCCCCATCGAGCGGGGCGAAAAACAAGAGGTGAGAGCATGGTCCACATCTCTCTTCTTTCGGGCGAGCTGCTCTTTGCCGCGCTCTGGCTTCTTTTCAGAGCGGCCGTCTGGCTGAAAACCAAACAGATCAATCCGAAGCGCGAGGCGCAGCTTCTTGTCATGTACATCAATCTCGCTGTCATCCTCCGCTTTGTGTTCTATTCCGTTTCCCGCGTCGGCGGACGGGTGCCGCCGCTGCTGTTCGACGCTGCGCTGGCGTGGCCGCCGCGGCTGAATCTCGTCCCGATCGTGCACATCCTGCGCTTTGCGACGCGGCGCGACATGCTCGTGAATCTGCTGGGCAACGTCTTCCTCTTCCTCCCGAGCGGGATCGTCTGCCCGCTGCTCTATCCCCGGCTGAGACGCTGGTGGAAAACGCTGGGGGCGGGTGCGCTGCTCTCGCTGTGTCTTGAGCTTTGCCAGCTCCCCTTTTTCGAGCGGGCGACCGACGTAGACGATCTGCTCCTCAACACGCTCGGCTGTGCGCTCGGCTATGGGATCTGGGCGCTTTCGCGCGCGATCGCGAACCATCGAAACAGACAGAAGAAAGTAGGACAATAGCATGGAACTGTATCACGGCAGCATCGTCTTTTCCCGCACGACGGAGGAGCTTGCCTCCTATACCGACAGTTATCTCGCCGTCGACAACGGCACGGTCGAGGGGATCTATCCCACGCTGCCGGAGAGCCTGCGCGGCGCCGAGATCACCGAACTCGGCGGCGACGTGCTGATCCCGGCCTTTTCCGATCTCCACGTGCACGCGCCGCAGTATCCCCAGCGCGGCCTCGCGATGGACGAGCTGCTGCCGCAGTGGCTCGCGCTCCACACCTTCCCGCTGGAGGCGCGCTTTTCGGACATGGACTATGCCCGCGCCGTCTACGACGCGTTCCTCGACGATCTCGTCGAGCACGGCACGCTGCACGCCGTCGTCTTCGGCACGATCCACACGGAGGCGACCGGCTATCTTCTCGAGCGCATGGAAGCGCGCGGCCTTGACGCCTATGTCGGCAAGGTCAACATGGACTGCGACAGCCCCGCCTCTCTTCTTGAGACCACGGCGGGCAGCCTGCGCGCGACCGAGGATTTTCTCGCGCGTTATGCCGCGAACCGCTTTGCCAAACCCATCCTGACGCCGCGCTTTGCCCCCACCTGCAGCCGGGAGCTGCTCTTCGGTCTCGGCGCGCTTGGGCAGAAATACGGCGTCGGGATGCAGACGCACGTCGTCGAATCCCTCTGGGAGGCGGCCGAGGCCGTGCGCCGTTTCCCTGACTGCTCCTGCGACACCGAGATCTATGAGCGCGCCGGCCTTCTCGACGGCGGCCCCGTCGTCGCCGCGCACTTCATCTTCCCGTCGGAGGAGGACATCCGCATCCTGAGACGGCACGGCGGCTGGGCCGTCCAGTGCCCGGACGCCACGGTCAGCATCATCGCCGGCATCATGCCCACGGCCGCGCTCGGCGACGCGGGCATCCCCCTCGCCCTCGGCAGCGACCTCGCCGCCGGCCACAGCGCCGGGATCTACAGTCAGGCCGCGAGGGCCGTGCAGCTTTCGAAGATCAAGAGCTTTTACGAGCCGGAGGGCAACCGCGCGATCTCCTTTGCCCGCGCCTTTTCCATGGCCACCAAGCAGTCCGGCGCGCTCTTCGGCCGGGTCGGCAGCCTGGAGCCGGGGTATCGCTTCGACGCGCTGCGCATCGGCGGCCTTGAGGACAGCTTCGAGAGCCTGACCCCGGCCGAGATCGTCGAGCGCTTCTGCTACGCCGGCGAGACGAAGCACATCCGCGCCCGCTATCTGGCCGGAAAAGAGCTCACGTAAAAAAGGAGAACGATATGAAAAGAACGATTTGCATCCTGCTTGCCGCGCTCGCGCTGCTCACGCTCGGCGCCTGCGGGAAAAAGACGGAAGTTTCCGGGGCGGCCGAGCCGTTCCAGACCGTGCGCCACGCCGAGATCACGGTCCGCGATTACGGCACGATCAAGTTCGAGCTTGACGAGGGCAGCGCGCCGATCACGGCGGCGAACTTTATCAAGCTCGCCCAGTCCGGCTTTTACGACGGGCTGACCTTCCACCGCATCATGGACGGCTTTATGATCCAGGGCGGCGACCCGAAGGGCAACGGCACCGGCGGCGCGGAGGAGAAGATCAAGGGCGAGTTTTCGCAAAACGGCGTCCCCAACCCCATCCGCCACGTCAAGGGCGTGATCTCGATGGCCCGCGCCAACGACCCGGACAGCGCCAGCTCCCAGTTTTTCATCACCGTCGCCGACGCGACCTTCCTTGACGGCGGCTACGCCGCCTTCGGCCGCGTGACCGAGGGAATGGAGATCGCCGAGAAGATCGCAAAGGACGCACGGCCTGTCGACAACAACGGCACGATCCCGCCGGAGCAGCAGCCCGTGATCGAAAGCATCGTGATCACCGACTGACCCGGCCTGCATCCTCGCGGGGATCACGCTTCCGGCGCTTGCAAAACGAAAAGATACCCAAAAGACATAAAAAGACGGCTGCTTAAGCAGCCGTCTTTTTAATATAACAGTTCGTGATAGATCCGGCGGTTTTCCTCGCCGTGGACGCAAAAGACCACCTTTTCGACCGCGCTCTCTTTCAAGCAATCCTTCACCGTCTTGACGGCGATCCGCGCGGCCTCGTCCTTCGGGAAATGAAACACCCCCGTCGAGATGCAGCAGAACGCCACGCTCTTCAGCCCCTTTTCCTCCGCCAGCGCCAGACACGAGCGATAGCACGAGGCAAGCATTTCCCGGTCGCGCTCTCTCAGCGGCCCGGTGATGATCGGCCCGACCGTGTGCAGCACATAGCGCGCCGGCAGATTGAAGCCCGGCGTGATCTTGGCCTGCCCGGTCGGCTCGTCGTGCCCCTGCGCACGCATCAGGGCAGCGCAGGCCTCGCGCAGCTGCAGCCCGGCGGCGGAGTGGATCACGTTGTCGATGCAGTTGTGCCCCGGCCGGAAGCAGCCGAGGAGCTGCGCGTTCGCGGCATTGACGATCGCGTCGGCGTCAAGGCGTGTGATGTCGCCCTGCCACAGCGCGATACGATCCTCCCCGGGCACGGTCTCCAGCGAAGCGACGGAGACGACGCCCTTTCTCTCCCTCTCGGCGGATAGCAGCTCGTCCTGCGCGCGCACAAAGCGCTCGGAGAGCGCGTGCGGCTCGCGTACGTTCATCAGCGCGCGCAGCAGCGCCCGCTGATCGTCCCGCGAAGCGGAAAAGCGCGCCGCCTCGGCGCGGAGGGCGGGCATCTCGTCCAGCAGCTCGCGGTTCAAAAACCGGATCGTTTCCTGCTCGTTCATCGCTCGATCACGTCCACGATCTCGCCGATGAACATCGTGTGCGGGCTCACGCGCGTATAGATCCACTCGCGCACCGCCTCGGGCACCTTTTCTGCTTCAAACTGGTGGGAATACAGCTTGCGGCAGACGAAGGTCAGCTCCGCCTGGGCGAAATCCACGCCGTGCTCCACGGCAAGCGGCGTGAGGGCGGTCTCGGCCACCTTGTCGCCGTCGCGCCCCGAGCGGCTGCCGAGCAGCTCGAGATCCCGCCGGTATTCCTCGGGGAAAAAGCTGACGGTGAAGTAGTCGTTCTTCTCCAGGAACTCATGCGTGTACCGGTCGGGCGAGACATAAACCGTCACGATGCTGCGCCCGTTGTGCGGCGGCCCCCAGATCGTCCCGAGGCTGCCCCAGCCGATCGTCATCGTGTTGTAGTGCTCGATGTCGCCCGCCGTAACGAGCGCCCAGCGGTCGTTGAACATGCGAAAGACGTCATAGCGCTTGTCCTGAAAATCCATTTCATGGCCTCCTTGCGATTGTTTTCTTACAGTATACAGCAAAATGCCGCGAAGTGTAAAGATATATGGCGCGGCGGAGAAGTTTGCAAACGCCCGGGAAGTATGATATATATGATATAAAAGAGGGAAAAAACGTTCTAAACCAACACGAAAAGGAGAGAGCACCATGAGCGAAAACATCATCTATTGCTATTCCGGCTCCGGCCACTGCCTGGACATGGCAAAGAGCATCGCAAGAGCGCTGGGCGACACCGACATCGTCCTGATGCGCAGCTTCCCCGCCGTCACCGACACCACGGGCGCCAAGCGCGTCGGCTTCGTCTTCCCGTGCTACGGCGGCGGTCTGCCCGGCGACGTCGAGGAATACGTCAAGGCGATCCATATCGAGCCCGGCACCTACACCTTTGCCGTCGAGCAGTTTGCCGGCTACATGGGCTGCGGCCTGCACAAGATCGACGAGATCGTCGACCTTGACTACTGGAACACGATCTCCAACCACTCCACCTGCATCTGGCTGATGCCCCACACGCTGACCTTCCCGCCCACGAGCAAGGACAAGGCCCAGCTGCGTCTCAACATCACGGCCGCCGAGGTCGCCGCCGCAGTCAAGGCCATGAAGCGCAGCGACAAAAAGCCGCCGAAAAAAGCCTTCTTCGCGCTCGAGAGCAAGGGCTTTTCCGGCATGCACGCGGCACGCTCGAAAAAGTTTGCCGCGAACGGCAGCTGCATCGGCTGCGGCACCTGCGTCAGGATCTGCCCGCGCGGCAACATCCAGATCGCCCGCGGCAAGCCCAGCTTCGGCACCAACTGCATCGGCTGCCTCAGCTGTGTCCAGTTCTGCCCGAAGGGCGCCATCAACGTCGGCAAGATCACCGAGAAACGCGAGCGCTTCCCGAACCCGAACATCAAGGCCGCGGAGCTCTCCGAGAAAGTCATCCACATCGATTGAGCTGCATCCGCCCCCTCAAACACGAAAAAACAAAAAAAGGCTGCCGCAGCAGACGCTGCGGCAGCCTTTTTCGCTTTCAAACGGTCAGCAATGACAGAAATGCCCCTTCGGCGCTTTTGGCATTTTCCCGCCCTTGAAGTACGCCGCGATCACACGGTGATGCACGCCGAGGAAATAGCCCGCCCCCAGCAGCAGCGCGCCGCCGAAAACGCCGCAGACGATGCGGCGAACGGCCTTTGTTCTTATGCTTTTTGCCCATGACGTGACCTCCTTTTTGATTTCTCCGCCATTATACCGCAAGGGGCGTCGTGCGCGCAAGAGCTTTGCCGCTTCCGGGACGTTTTTGCGAGTGGAAAAACGACGGCGGCTGTGCTATACTGCACTGGTAAATCAAGGCACAAGGAGACAACCCATGGATAAGATCACCGCGCTTCTCTCCCGCGAGCTGGGACAGAAGGAAGAGTATATCGAAAACGTCGTGCGCCTGCTCGACGAGGGCAACACGATCCCCTTCATCGCGCGCTACCGCAAGGAAATGCACGGCGCGATGGACGACACGGTCCTGCGCACACTCGAGACCAGGCTGCAGTATCTGCGCGGCCTCCAGGAACGGCGCGAGACCGTCCTCGCCGCGATCGGCGAGCAGGGCAAGCTGACGGAGGAGCTCTCCGCCGCCATCGAAAACGCCGCGACGCTCGCCGAGCTTGAGGATCTCTACCGCCCCTACAAGCCCAAGCGCCGCACCCGCGCGACGATCGCGAAGGAAAAGGGGCTCGAGCCGCTCGCAGAGCTGCTCTTTGCCCAAAAGCGCGACTGTCCCGAGCCGCTCGAGGAGGCGGCAAAGTATATAAACGAGGAAAAGGGTGTCTCCACGGCCAAAGAGGCCCTTGCCGGCGCGAGCGACATCATCGCCGAGCGCATCTCCGACGACGCGGCGCTGCGCAAGCGCCTGCGCGAGCTGTTCCACCGCAGCGGTTTGCTGCGCGCGAAGGCGGCGGGGGAGGACGACTCGGTCTATCGGCTGTATTATGATTTCTCCCAGCCCCTCTCCCGTCTGCAGGGCTACCAGGTGCTGGCCGTCAACCGCGGCGAGAAGGAGGGCTTCTTAAAGGTCTCCGTCGAGCTCGAGCGCGACCGCGCGCTCCAGACGGTCAACCGCGCCGTCGTCGTGCCCGGCTCGCGCGCGATGGCCTTCATCCGCGCCGCGGCCGAGGACGCCTATGACCGTCTGCTCTTCCCCTCCCTCGAGCGCGAGATCCGCTCGGATCTGACCGACATGGCCTGCACCGGCGCGATCGGCCAGTTTGCGACCAATCTGCGCGCGCTGCTGATGCAGCCGCCGGTCAAGGGCAAGGTCACGATGGGGCTCGACCCCGGCTACCGCATGGGCTGCAAGGTCGCTGTCGTCGACGGTACGGGCAAGGTGCTCGACACCGCCGTCGTCTATCCGACCTATGGCGAGCGGCAGAAGCGCGAGGCGATCGCCGCGCTCGCCGCCCTGGTGCGCCGCCACGGCGTCGAGCATATCGCCATCGGCAACGGCACCGCCAGCCGCGAGACCGAGCAGATGGCCGTTGAGCTGATCCGCCGGGAAAACGAGCGCGGCGCGCATCTGAGCTATATGATCGTCTCCGAGGCGGGCGCCTCGGTGTATTCCGCGAGCAAGCTCGGCGCCGAGGAATTTCCGCAGTACGACGTCAATCTGCGCTCCGCGGTCTCGATCGCGCGGCGATTGCAGGACCCGCTGGCCGAGCTCGTCAAGATCGAGCCCAAGGCCATCGGCGTGGGGCAGTATCAGCACGATATGCCGGAAAAGGAGCTCGGCGCGGCGCTCGACAACGTGGTCGAGGACTGCGTGAACGCCGTCGGCGTCGATCTGAACACGGCCTCGCCCTCGCTTCTGCGGCGGGTTTCCGGTCTCAGCGCGGCAACGGCGCAGAACATCGTCCGATATCGCGAGGAAAACGGCGCCTTTTCCGCCCGCAGGGAGCTGAAAAAGGTGCCCAAGCTCGGCCCCAAGGCCTTTGAGCAGTGCGCGGGCTTCCTGCGCGTGCCCGGCGGGCGCGAGGTGCTCGACAATACAGCCGTCCACCCCGAATCCTACGGCGCGGCGGAAAAGCTGCTTGCCCTCATGGACTATACGGAAGCCGACGTGCGCGCCCATACGCTCACGGAGCTGCCGCAGCGACTGGAAAGCTACGGCCGCGAGCGCGCGGCGGCGGAGCTCGGCGTCGGGCTGCCGACGCTCGGCGATATTGTAAATGAACTGCTCAAGCCCGGCCGCGACATCCGCGACAGCCTGCCCAAGCCCGTGCTGCGCACGGACGTGCTCTCGATCGCGGACTTGAAGCGCGGTATGAAGCTGACGGGCACGGTGCGCAACGTCATCGACTTCGGCGCCTTTGTCGATATCGGCGTGCACCAGGACGGGCTTGTGCACATCTCCGAGATCTCCGACAGCTTTATCCGCCATCCCTCCCAGGCGCTCACCGTCGGCGACGTCGTCGACGTGGTCGTGCTGGACGTCGATGAGAAAAAGGGGCGCATCAGCCTCTCGATCAAGCAGGCGAAGGAAGAAAAGACGCCCTGACGCGCCTGCATCCTTGACATCCGCCCCGTGGCGGGATATGCTGCTTTTCAGATAGAAAATATTGTTTTTCAGGAGATTTTTATGAAAACATTTTCCTTTGATGCGATCGTAAGAGACCCTGGCGTCTTTGCAGACAACCGTCTGCCCGCCCACTCCGACCATGTGACCTACGCCTCCGCGGCGGAGATGGCGGCGGGGGAGAGCAGCCTGCGTATGCGGCTCGACGGGCTGTGGAAATTCCGCTATTCCGCCAATCCCGCCTCTGCGCCCGACGGCTTTTGGGAGAAGGACTTCGACCTCTCCGGCTGGGAGGAGATCCATGTTCCCGCCCACATCCAGATGGAGGGCTATGACCGCCCGGCCTATGTCAACACCCAGTACCCCTGGGACGCACAGGAGGAGCTGCGCCCCGGCGAGGTGCCGTTGCACTTCAACCCGGTGGCCGACTATGTGACGGAGTTCACGCTGCCCGCCTCCTTCGGCGCGGACGAGGTCAACATCTGCTTCGAGGGCGTCGAAAGCGGCTTTGCTCTCTGGCTGAACGGGACCTATATCGGCTACAGCGAGGACAGCTTTACCCCCGCCGACTTTGCCCTTTCAGGCGCGCTCGTTCCGGGCGTCAACCGTCTGGCCGTCCGCGTCTGGAAATGGACGCCGGGCAGCTGGTTTGAGGATCAGGACTTTTACCGCTTCTCCGGCATCTTCCGCAGCGTGTATCTCTATCGCGTGCCGCGCACGGCTGTCACGGACCTCTCGGTCGTTGCGACGCTCAGCGAAGACTTTGCCGCCGGTACGGTCGCGGTCACGGCCAAGTGCCGCGGCCGCGGTCGTGTGCGCGCGCGGCTTCTGCGCAGCGGCGGGACGGCCGCCGAGAGCGAGGCGGAGGCTAATGAGGAGACAAAGCTCACACTCTCGCTCGCGCATCCCGCGCTCTGGAGCGCGGAGGAGCCGAAGCTCTATTCCCTGCGCCTCACCGTGACGGACGAGAGCGGCGCGGTGACGGGCGAGATCGCACAGGCCGTCGGCTTCCGCCGCTTTGAGCTGATCGACGGCATCATGTGCCTCAACGGCAAGCGCATCGTCTTCAAGGGCGTCAACCGCCACGATTTCAGCTCGGTCTGCGGCCGTGTTCCGGTGCGCGAAGAGCTCGTTCGCGACATCGTCACGATGAAGCAAAACAACATCAACGCCATCCGTACCTCGCACTATCCCAACCAGAGCGCGCTCTACGAGCTGTGCGACCGCTACGGACTGTACGTCATCGACGAGTGCAACATGGAGACCCACGGCAGCTGGGATGCCGTATACCGTCAGCAGGCCGGCGCGGACTATGTGATCCCGAAGGATCACCGCGAATTTGCCCCGATGCTGCTCGACCGCATCAACTCGATGTTTCAGCGCGACAAGAACCACCCCTGTGTGCTGATCTGGTCCTGCGGCAACGAGAGCTTCGGCGGCAGCGTGATCCGCGACATGAGCATGCTCCTCCGCTCGCTCGATCCGCACCGTCTTGTCCACTATGAGGGCATCAGCAACGACCGCAGCTACGACGAGACCAGCGACATCGAAAGCCGCATGTATCTGCCGGTGGTCGAGGTCGAAAAATGGCTCGCCGAGCACCCCGGCAAGCCGATGATCAACTGCGAATATACCCACGCGATGGGCAACTCCTGCGGCGCGATGCACAAGTATACCGACCTCACCGACCGCGAGGCGCGCTATCAGGGCGGCTTTATCTGGGACTATGTGGACCAGTCGCTGTATAAAAAAGACCGCTTCGGCCGCGAGTACCAGGCCTACGGCGGCGACTGCGGCGAGCGCCCGACGGACTATAACTTCTCCGGCAACGGCATCGTCTACGGCGGCGACCGCGCGCCGTCTCCGAAGATGCAGGAGGTCAAGTACAACTATCAGAACATCTCCGTTGTCTTCGACGAGAGCGGCTTTACCGTAAAGAACAAAAACCTCTTCATCGACACCGACCGCTTTGAAGCCTGCGCGATCCTTCTCGCGGACGGCGAGAAGTGCGCCGAGCTGCCGCTTTCGATCAGCGTGCCGCCCCTTTCGGAAAAGCGCTATCCGATCCCCGCGGAGCTTGTCGAGACCATGGCCGCGCGCGAAGCGGCGGCGATCTCGCTCTCCCGCGCGCTGCCGGAGTTCGCGCTGACGGTGTCCTTCCGTCTGCGTGCCGATACGCTCTGGGCAAAGGCCGGTCACGAGGTCGCCTTCGGCCAGAAGGTCTTCCGGCGCGACTTCACGCCCCACGCCTGCACCGCGCCGCTCACCGTCGTGCGCGGCAAATGGAATGTTGGCGTTCGCGGCGCGCATTTCTCCGCCCAGTTCTCCGCGCTCCGCGCGGGACTGACGAGCTATGTCTACGGCGGCGTCGAGCGCATCGAAAAGATCCCGATGCCGAACTTCTGGCGCGCCCCCACGGACAACGACTGCGGCAACGGCATGCCCCAGCGCTATGCCCAGTGGAAGATCGCAAGCCTGTATGCGATCGGCCTCGGACCGGGGATGCCCCTCTTCCCGCAGGTGGAGGAGCGCGCGCACAGCGTCTGCGTCAGCTTTGTCTACAAGATGCCCACCGTGCCGGAGAGCGGCTGCGAGCTGCGCTATGAGGTCTTCGGCGACGGCACCGTGGAGACCACGCTCTCCTACAAGGCGGTCGAGGGCCTCGGCGACATGCCGGAGTTCGGCGTGCTGTTCAAGTTCAGCGCCGATCTCGACCGCGTGATCTGGTACGGTCTCGGCCCCGAGGAAAGCTATGCCGACCGGCAACACGGCGCGCGTCTGGGCGTCTATGAAAAGAAGGTCTCGGACAGCCTCGCCCGCTATCTGGTCCCCCAGGAGAGCGGCGGCCACTGCGGCGTGCGCTGGGCCAAGGTCGTCGACCGCAAGGGACGCGGCATGCTCTTCGAGGGCGACGGCATGTTCTTCAGCGCGCTGCCCTGGACGCCGCACGAGCTGGAAAACGCCTCGCACGCCTACGAGCTGCCGGAGGCGCACTATACGGTCGTGCGCGCCGCACTCGGTCAGATGGGCGTCGGCGGCGACGACAGCTGGGGCGCAAGGACCCATCCGGAATACCTGCTCCCGGGCGGAGAAGACCTCTCCTTCACGTTCCGCTTCCGGGGAATATGACAACGGCAGACAAAAAAGCACACGGCGGCAGCCGTGTGCTTTTTTGCTGATTAAAAGGCTTCTTATTCTCTTTCCAGATGCAGCGTGAAGCTGCCATACTCCCGGCAGTCGAGCGGCAGGGGAAGCCCCGCGTCCATCAGCGCGTCGACGGAATAGACGCGCCCCGTCTCCCGTGCGCGGTAACGCGCGCCGGGCGTGAGACCGCGCAGACGGATATAGTGCGCCGGCTCGTTTGCGTGCTTCTCGCGCAGCACGGCGCTAAGGCGCGCCTCGCTGCCGTCCTCTGCGACAAAGACCCAGGCGCAGCAGACATCCTTCGCCGGGTCGCTCAGCCGGTAATAGAACCCGTCGCGGACAAGCGCGGCGTCGGCCTTGTAAGCGGCGATCTGCTCCTTCACGGCCGCACACTCCTCTCCCGTGAGCTGCGCGGGATCGAGCTCATAGCCAAAGGTCCCCGCCGCGGCCACGGCGCCGCGCGTTTCAAAGGGCGTCGTCCGCCCGGTCTGGTGGTTCGGGCAGATCGACACGTGCGAGCCGACCGAAACGGCGGGATAGCCGAACGACGTGCCGTGCTGGATGAAAAGCCGGTCTATCGCGTCGGTGTTGTCGCTGCACCAGATCTGGGGACAGTAGTGCAGCATCCCGGCGTCAAAACGCCCGCCGCCGCCGCTGCAGCCCTCGATCAGCAGATCGGGATAGCGCGCACAGAGCTTTTCCAGCACCTCATACACGCCGAGCATATTCTGATACAGCACGCGGCCCTGGTCGGGCGCGGCGTGGGAATAGACGTCCGCGATCGAGCGGTTGAGATCCCATTTGAGGTATTCGATGTTGGCACTGTCAAGAACGGCGCAGATCGCGCGGAAGATATGCTCCCGCACCTCTTCGCGCGAGAAATCCAGCACCAGTTGGCTGCGCGAGCGGACGGGCGCCTGCCCCGGGACCGCGAGCACCCAGTCGGGATGCGCGCGGCAGAGCTCGCTGTCCTCGCTGATCATCTCCGGCTCCATCCAGATGCCGAACTTCAGCCCCAGTGCGTTCACGCGGCGCGCCAGCTCGCCGAGCGGCATGCCGAGCTTTTCCTCGTTCACGGTCCAGTCGCCGAGCGAGCTCTTGTCGTCCCGCCGTGCGCCGAACCAGCCGTCGTCCATCACAAGCATCTCCACGCCGAGCTTCGCGGCGCCCTCTGCCAGCGTGAGCAGGCTCTCGCCCGTAAAATCAAAGTATGAGGCCTCCCAGCTGTTGAGCAGGATGGGCGTTCTTTCCTCACGGTATCTGCCGCGGCGGACGCGGCTGCGCAGACAGCGGTGGAGATTGTGGCTCAGCCGCTCAAAGCCCGCGGCGCTGTAGGACAAAATGACCTCCGGCGCGCAGATCGACTCGCCGGGGGCGAGGGGATATGCCGTCTGCACCTCGTCCATGCCGATCGAAAGGCGCGTCTGCGAAAGCTGGTCGCGCTCCGCCTCGGCAAGAAAGCCGCCGCTCCAGACAAGCTCCATCCCCCACACGCGCCCGGCGCTCTCTGTCGCGTCCCGGTCGCAGAGGATCACAAAGGGGTTGTACTGGTGCGAGGAATAGCCGCGCCGGCTGCCGATCGCGTGCGTGCCGCGTCCGAGCTCCCGGCGGTCAAACTGCCGCTCTAAGGCGTAGCGGCCGGGGAAGGTGACAAGATCATAATCCCCGCCGACGAAATCGAGACAGGCGCTCTGCAGCCTGCCGAGCGTCAGCGTTTCTTCTCCGCGGTTTTGCACGATGACGCTGCGCGTGATCACGTCGCAGTGCGGCAGCACGCCGTAGAGCAGCGTGACCGAAAGCCCCAGACGCTCGTCCGAAAGCTCGATCTTCAGCGTCTCGGCCTCGTCGCCGTCCTCGGCATAGGCGGCGGGCAGCCCCGGCAGGGCGTACTTGCCGGGAAGGATCTCATGTTCGCGATAGCGCAGCGCGCAGCCCGCCGTGCCATCCGCGGCGCGCACGCCGAGACAGGGCGCGCGAAAGTCGCCGCTGCCCCATGCGGGGAATTCCTGCGGCAGCGCGTCATAGGACCAGGTCCGGTCGTCTCCGGCGGCATAGGGGTTGCCGGAAAAGCCGCGGTCGGCAAAGGTCAGCAGATATTCCGCCTCTCCCTCGCAGCGCGCGCCGTAATACAGGTGCAGCAGCGCACCGAAGCCGTCGACCGCAAGCTGATAGGTCGAGCGGTCGGTGTGCAGGGAAAAGATCTTTTTCTCGGGCGAGTAGGAGATCGGCATAAACATCATCCTCCGGCGGTTATGGTTGCGCTTATTATACCATCTCTGCGGGAAAAAACAACCGCGCGGCGAAGCAAAAGTCCCGCAGCCCTGAGGACTGCGGGACTTATTTTATGGGGGGGGAAAAAAGATTACTTTGCCTGCTCGTGCATCTTGCGGATCTCGATGCGCTTCTCGCGCTCCGCGATGAACTGGGGCAGCACCTTCGGGCGATCGTGGTACGGGATGTTCTCGACAAAGGTGCGCTTGCGCAGGTGGATGGCGTCGAACTTGCAGCGGGAGGTGCACACGCCGCAGCCCAGGCACTTGTTCGGATCGACGAACGAGGCGCCGCAGCCGAGGCAACGGGCGGTCTCCTTCTTGACCTGCTCTTCGGTGAAGGTCTTTCTGTCGTCACGGAAGGAAGAAGCCTTGGCCTCGTCCTTGCCGGGCACCTGGCGCGCGGTGGCGTCGTAGGTACGCTTGACCGTGTCGAAGTCGACGTTTTCCTTGTCAAAGGCGCGGTAGGTCAGTCTGTCGCGGCCGATCACCAGGCTCTGGCCCGGGTGGACATAGCGGTGGATCGAGATCGCGGCCTGCTTGCCCTGGGCGATCGCGTCGATGGCAAACTTCGGGCCGGTGAAGGCATCGCCGCCGACGAAGATGTCCTTCTGCGCGGTCTGATAGGTCATGGCGTCGGCCTTGACGCGGCCCTTCTCGTCGCATTCAAGCTCGCCGAGATCCAGACCGCCGAGGTCGATGCGCTGGCCGATGGCGGCGAGGATCGCATCGCATTCGATCTTCTTGTCGCCCTCGCAGACGAGAGCGGCGACCTTGCCGTCCTTGCCTTCGATCTCAACGGGCTTGTGCTCGAAGAGGAACTTCACGCCCTCTTCCTTCGCCTCGGCCACCTCGGCCGGGTCGGCGGGCATGTCGCTCTCCTTGCGGCGGTAGGCGACCGTCACTTCGGCGCCGAGACGCACCGCGGTGCGGGCGACGTCCATCGCAACGTTGCCGCCGCCGACGACCACGACCTTCTTGCCAATGGCCGGACGCGCGCCGGCGTTGGCCTCGCGCAGGAAGTCGATGCCGCCCCAGACGCCCTGGAGATCCTCGCCCGGGATGCCGAGAGAGGAGCTCTTCTGCGCGCCGACGGCGAGATAGAACGCGTCAAAGCCCTGACGGCGCAGCTCTTCAATCGTCACGTCCTTGCCGACCTCCACGCCGCAGCGGAAGATCACGCCCAGCTCCTTGAGCACGTCGATCTCGGCGTCGAGCACGGTCTTTTCCAGACGGAAGGACGGGATGCCGTAACGCAGCATGCCGCCGGGCAGCTCGTTGCGGTCGAATACGGTGACCTTATAGTTGTCGGCAGCGAGGAAGTAGGCGCAGCTCAGGCCCGCGGGGCCGGCGCCGATGATGGCGACCTTCTTGTCGGAGAAGTCGTACAGCTTGCGCGGGACGAAGCGGGTGTCGCGGTCAAGCTCGCGGTCGGCAATGAACTTTTTGACCTCGTCGATGGCGACGGCGCGGTCGATGTCGCCGCGGGTGCAGGCTTCCTCGCACTTGCGGTTGCAGATGCGGCCGCAGACGGCGGGCAGCGGGTTTTCCTTCTTGATGAGCTCCAGCGCGTCAAGGTAGCGGCCCTGGGCGGCGAGCTTCAAATAGCCCTGAACGGCGATGTGCGCCGGGCAGGCGGTCTTGCAGGGCGCGGTGCCCTCAGGCGCGATGTACTCGCGGTTGGTGCGGTGCTCGGGATTCCAGTGCTCCTCGGTCCACTCGATGTCGTCGGGCAGTTCGTGGGGCTTGTGCTCGATCGGCGTCTTGGCGCAGAGCTTCTGGCCCATCTGGATGGCGTTGTTCGCGCAGTGGTCGGTGCACTGGCCGCAGGCCACGCACTTTTCCTGGTCGATCTCGGCCACATAGTTGCTCGCCGAGGTGGCGGGGCAGTTGTAATACTGCGACACGCCGAGCGCGAGGCAGCTTTCGGTCATGCAGTTGCAGATCGCGAGCGTCTCGTCCGTGTGGAGCGTGGTGACCTGGTGGACGCAGCCGCGCGCCTCGCACTTCTCGATCAGCGCCTTGGCCTCGGCCACGGTGGCGGGCTTGCCCTTGCCGGTGCGGTTGAACATGTCGCCGACATGGCCCAGGAACACGCAAAGACCCTCGTCAAGGTCGCCGGAGCCCTCGCCCATCATGCGGCGCACGCGGCGGCACTGGCAGGGCGTGATGCTGATGTGTCCCTCGTTATCCTCAAGGAACTTGCTGACGCGCTCGTGGTCGATCTGCTCCGTCCCGGCGGGGATGGCGCTCTCGAACGGGATAACGCGCATGATGCCGGCACCCATCGGGGTGGTCGGCGCATGCTCGATCTGGCTGGTGGTGGCGTGCTGATGGAAGGCGTATGCGATCTCGGGATGTGCGATGCAGAACTTCTCGTTGATCAGCAGGAACTCGAAAATGCCGGGCGTGTAGGGCGGCAGCAGATAGACCTCGAGCCCCACCTTCGGCACGACGACCTGGACGACAAGACCGATGTCGGTGATCTCGTGCAGGACCTCGCGGGTGCGCTTGATGCTCATGCCGGCCTTGCGCGCGATGATCGGCACGAAGGACGGCTTCATGCTCGTCAGCGCCATCATGACGGTGATCTGCTCGTCAGTGATCCACTGCTCGAACATCTTGTACTCCGCACAGTCGGGCGTGATCTTATAATGCCCGTCGTTGATCTTTTCACAGAGCTTGATCAGGTTTTGCCTGACTTCCAAATTGATTCCCTCCTTAAAATGTTGACCCCTCTTTCGATAGATCGGATATAGCCGAAAGACAACAGATTTCTCATCTGTTCAACATTTCCAGTTTATCTTCTAACCCCCAAAAAGTCAATGCCGCAATCCTCCCGAAAAAGGAAATCTTTGCCCGCGGTACTGGAAATGCAGCTGCCGGCGTGCTATAATGACCCCATCTATGATAAAGGAGAGCTGATCATGGCTGATAAAAAACCCGTTCCCGGAAAAGACGGCAACAGGTATATCCCCTTTGACGAACGCACGGGCGAGAGCTCGGTGGTGTTCTTCACGCGCGACCTCTCCGAAGAGGGACTGAAGAAGATCAATGACAGGGTCTCCTCCGTGCTCTGCGGCAAGGTGGCGATCAAGCTGCACACCGGCGAGGCCGAAGGCCCCAACATCATCCCGCGCCCCTGGGTCAAGGAACTGATCTCCTCCCGTCTGCCGGAGGCCACGATCATCGAGACCAACACCTATTACGAGGGCAGCCGCTATACCACCGAGGAGCACCGCAAGACGCTTCAGATCAACGGATGGACCTTCTGCCCGGTGGACATCACGGACGCCGAGGGCGTTGCCGCGCTGCCGGTCAAGGGCGGCAAATGGTTCAGCGAGATGCACGTGGGCAAGAGCATGCTCAATTACGACTCGCTCCTGGTGCTGACACACTTCAAGGGCCATACGATGGGCGGCTTCGGCGGCAGCAACAAGAACATCGGCATCGGCTGCGCCGACGGGCGAATCGGCAAGAAGGAGATCCATACGCATCCCGGCGCCGGCATGTGGAGCATCGCCGAGGAGGAGCTGATGGAGCGCATCTCCGAGAGCACCAAGGCCACGATCGACCATTTCGCGCCGCACGTCTGCTATATCAACACGATGCGCAACATGTCCGTCTCCTGCGACTGTGAGGGCCCGGAGGCCGAGCCGGTCGTCACGCCGGACGTGGGGCTTGTCGCCTCGCTTGACATCTTAGCTGCGGACAACGCCTGCATCGATCTGATCTACGCGCTGCCCGGCGGCGGAGGAAAGGCCATGATCGAGCGCGTCGAGAGCCGCCACGGCCTCAGGCAGCTGAGCTATATGAAGGAACTCGGCATGGGCAACGACCGCTACACGCTCATCGACATCGACAACGGCGACGCCGTCATCACCGCGGCGGAGGCCGTCCGTGACGTCGATCCGGAATGGAAGCCCGACCGCTACAATACGTTCTGGGGACGGAACAAGAGAAAATAAACGACCATTTTTCGGAGGATAAGCCCTATGCTTGTACCTGTGCTGCTGTTTCTTGCCGGTTTTGCGCTGCTCATCAAGGGCGGCGACTGGTTCGTCGACGGTGCTGTCGGCATCGCCCACCGCTTTCATCTGCCGGAGCTGCTGATCGGCGCCACGATCGTATCCATCGGTACGACGCTGCCGGAGGTCATGGTCTCGGCACAGGCGGCCGCCGAAGGAAACGCCGGCATCTCCTACGGCAACGCCATCGGCTCGATCATCTGCAACACCAGCCTGATCGCCGCGCTCACCGTTGCGATCCGCCCCGGCAAGGTCGACCCCAAGTCCTTCCGTCTGCCGACGGCCTTCTTCTTTGCCGCGGCGCTGAGCTATGCCGCCGTCGCCTGGACGCTCGGCAAGTTTGAGCGCTGGATGGGCATCGTGTATCTCTGCGTGTTCGTCGGGTATATGATCCTCTCGACCGTGCAGATGAAAAAGCACCCGGAGCTGGCGGCCGAAGAGGGAGAAGAGGAGAGCAAAAACGGAGAGACGCCCCTGTGGAAGGAGCTGGCGCTGCTTGTCGTCGGGGCGGCGGCGATCGCGCTCGGCGCGCGCTTCCTCGTCGACAACGGCACGCTCATCGCGGCCGCGCTCGGCGTACCGGACAGCGTGATCGGGCTGACGATGGTCGCCCTCGGCACCAGCCTGCCGGAGCTGATCACCGCCATTACCAGCCTTATCAAGGGACACGGCGCGCTCTCGCTCGGCAACATCATCGGGGCCAATCTTTTCAACATCATCCTCGTCAGCGGCATGGCGATCACGATCGCGCCCTTTGCCGTCCCGGCCGAGAAGACGATCGCGGGCTTCAATTCCAGCCTCGTCGTCGACCTGCCGGTCATGTTCGCCGTCATGGCGATCCTCTGCCTGCCGACTTTGAAGAGCGGCAAGCTGCGCCGCATCCAGGGCGTATTGCTCCTTGCGATCTACGCGGCCTTCACAGTCTATCAGTTCGTATCCTGACGCTTCGGAGCTCAATAAAAAACCGTCCGTGCCCAAAGGGCACGGACGGTTTTTCGCTGATGGATTCAGGAACGGTCGTAGAAAACCTCGATCGTCTCGCCGTCGCAGCGGACGGAGACGGCCCCGAGCCTTGTAAGAAAGATCTCGGCGCCGCACGAGCGCAGCGCGGCGGTCGTCGAGGCGGATTCGCGCTCGGCATCCGAGCAGGTGATCACGGCGTATTCCGGCCGCACGGCCTCGAGCAGCGTCTCCGTCATCGGCTCCTTCCCGCCGTGATGCGGCACCTTGAGCAGCGTACAGTCGACGGGAGCACCGGCGAGATATTCCGCGATGCGCGCGCTCTCGGCGTCGCCCAGGAAGAGAAGCGTCTGCTCACCTAGCGTGACCGTGACGATCAGCGAGGAGTTGTTGCTCGCATTCTCCGCATACGTTTCCTCCAGGGGAGGATCGATCGTGATGGTTACGCCGTCATATTCAAACGACAGCGTCTCGCGGACGGTCAGCGGCTCGATCCCCGCTTTCTTCAGCGCGCGGACATACTTTTTATACTCGCCGCTGTCCTTGGGGCAGTTACTCTGCAGCACCTCGCCGATCTCAACGGTGCCGATCACCTTCGCCGCGCCGCCCACGTGGTCCTGGTCAAAGTGCGTCACGATGAGGAGATCGAGTTTTGCGATCCCGCGCGCGGCAAGCGTATCGGCGATCGTGCCGCCGAAGCCCTTTTCGCCGCAGTCGATCAGCACGGCGGCATTTTCGGTCGTAAGCAGGATGGCGTCGGCTTTGTCCGCGTCGAAGAAATAGACCGCAAGCGGAGCGGGGGAGACGTCCGTCTGCGCCGCGGCGGCGGACTGCTGCGCCACGGTGCCGCAGCCGCACAAAACGAAAAGAAGGACGGCCGCCAGCAGACAGCAAAAACGTTTTTGCGCCTTTGTTTGCATGGTGTGCCCTCCTTCCCTTTGCTATCCGGTTTTACAGCTGCCCCGGCTGCTCCTCTCCGCAGGGGAGCACCGAGATCTCGAGATTGGCGTTGCGCGTGCGGAGCGCGTCAATAAAGTCCTTTTCCTGCGCCGGATCCTTCATGCGGATCTTATAGGACAGACGGAACATGCTGCCCATGCCGGTCGTCTTGACGCCGGCGCTCTCCACATGCGAGAGATACGCGGCAAAGATGTCGTCGAACGCGCCCGCGTATTCCAGCGATTCCGGGATCGTGATGCGCAGCAGCGCCTCCTTCGGAAGCGAGCTGTGCTCGAAAATGCCGAGCCTCGCGAGCACCCAGTATACCGCGGCCAGCCCCAGCAGCAGCGCCGCGCCGTAGCCGAGATAACCCATGCCGAAGGCGATGCCCGCGCCCATTGCGACGAGGATCGCGGCGATCTCGTCCGCACTGCCGGGAGCGGAGCGGAAGCGGATCAGCCCGAAGGCGCTGCCGACGGCGACGCCCGCGCCGATGCTGCCGCTGACAAAGCAGATCACCGACGCCACGACGAGCGGCAGCAGCGATACGACGAGAAAAAAGCGCTTCGACGAGCGGATGGAAAAGCTCATGATCCAGGCGTAGACCACGCCGGAGACGAGCGCCGCGGCGGCCATCAGCGCGACGGCCGCGGGAGAAACGGAACTGGTATAAACAGATTCAAACATGAAATATCCTCCTTGTCAATCTCAATCAGCCGGCGCGCTTTTGCGCTTCCCGGCGGTAGGCCTCGCCGTATTTCGAAAAGCTGCCGCGGTAGATCTTCCCGGTCGACAGGATCTCGGCGAGCCACAGCGGGATCGCGTCCTGTACCTTGATCTCCAGGATCGTCCAGCCTTCCGGCAGGAGCGGGATGCCGTCGAGCGAGCGGTCGAGCGCGAGATCCTGCATGCGGTAGCGGGGGTTCTCGTCGATCGTCAGACGCAGATTCCCGTCCGGCTCGTAATAGGCCGTGCGGTCATAGATGATGAGACAGCTCGGCGCGAGCGCGTCGTAGTGGCCGCAGAAGGCGTCGATCTCGCGGAAGATCTGTCCCTCGCCAAGTTCCTCGCCGCCTGCGAAAAAGCGCTCCACGCCGCCGATCGTGCTCTGCACGCGGCGCTTGTAGACCGTATCGAAGGCCTTGCACTTGAGCTCGAGGAAAACCGGCGAGTCGCCGCTTGCCAGCCCGTAGGAGCGCAGACGCAGCTTTTCCTTGAAGACCGGCTTTTCCATGCTCTCGCGGATCAGCCGGCGGTCCGGCGTGTCATAGTAAAGCGAGGCGATCGAGGTCAGCCCGAAGGCGTCCGGCACCATGTGTCCGACGAGCCTTTCGCGGAGATACACTGCCTTTTTCGCGTCCAGCAGATATTTTATCTCGTGCCGCTTCATCACGGTGACGGGGTCGGAAACAGTCTTTGTCATGGTCTTCTCCTTCCTGCGCGCCGGGTGGAAACCGCGGCGCGCTGTTCCTTTTCTGCCCACAGGATACAGGGGGAAACTAAAAAATACTTTAAGGGGAAGCTTTTTCTGTGGACGAAAAGAGGGAAGGCGTGCTATGATAGGCGCGCGAAAAAAGGAGAGAGCCATGAAGGACGAACAAAAAGAAAACAAGCTTTTGTTTGAAGAGCTGCCCGTTCCCAGGGCCGTCATGACGATGGCCGTGCCGACGATCATCTCCCAGCTCATCATTCTTATTTACAATATGGCCGATACGTTTTTTATCGGCCGCGCGAACGACCCCTTCATGGTCGCCGGCGCATCGCTGATCCTGCCGATCTTCAACGTGACGATCGCCGTGGCGAACATCGCGGGCGTAGGCGGCGGCACGCTCGTCGCGCGCCTGCTCGGCAGCGGGCGGAGCGACGAGGCGCGCAAAGTCGCCGCGTTTTCGCTGCGCTTTTCGGCGCTGGGCGGGCTTTTGTTCTCGCTGCTCACGCTGCTTTTGATGCGGCCGCTGCTGGGCCTGCTCGGGGCAAGCGCGGACACCTTTGATTATGCCCGCCGCTATGCCCTGTGCGTGATCGTCGTCGGCGCGGTGCCGACGGTGCTGTCCATGACGATGGGCAACCTCCTGCGCAACGTCGGCTGCGCGAAGCAGGCGGGGCTGGGCGTCTCGCTCGGCGGGATCCTCAACATCCTGCTCGACCCGCTTTTCATGTTCGTCCTGCTGCCGCGCGGAAACGAGATCCTCGGCGCGGGCATCGCAACGGCGCTGTCGAATATCTTTACGCTCGGCTTTTTCTGCGTCGTCATCGGCCGGCTCCACAGCCCGGTGCTCACGCTCTCCCAGCGTGTCGGCATGCCGGAGGGAAGACAGATCTCTTCCTTCTTCGCCGTCGGGCTTCCGGCCGCGATGGGGCCGTTCCTCTTCGATCTTGACTATATCGTCATCGACCGGCTGATGGCCTCTTACAGCGACCGCGCGCTGGCCGCGATCGGCATCGTGCTGAAGGTCGAGCGTCTGCCGCTCAACGCGGGCGTGGGGCTGTGCCTGGGCATGGTGCCGCTGGCCGCCTATAACTTTGCCGCCGGCAACCTCAAGCGCATGGACGACGTGCTTACCTTTACGCGCCGCGTCGGCATCGCGATCAGCGTCGTGAGCATCGTGCTCTACGAGCTCTTCGCCCCGGATCTGATCCGGCTTTTCCTCAACGACGCGGTCACGGTCGATTACGGCTCGCGCTTTCTGCGCGTGCGGGCGCTCGCGACGATCGTGATGTTTTTAAGCTTTATCTACGTCCACTTTTTCCAGGCCGTCGGCCGCGGCGGCCATGCGCTTGGCCTGGCCGCCAGCCGCTGGGCGCTGATCAACATCCCGATGCTCTTCGTGCTCAACGCGCTCTTCGGCATCTACGGCATCGTCTGGTCCCAGTTTGTCAGCGACTGCATCGTGGCGCTCTATTCTTTCCTCATCTACCGCCGCTTCCGCCGCCGTACGGTTCTGGCGGGCGAGGGGCTGAGCTGAGCCTAAACCAAAAAAGATCTCCCGTACCATGTACGGGAGATCTTTTTTATATTGGAACAGGCGTCAGACCGACGCGATGAAATCATGGATGAAATACAGCGCGGCGCCGAGCGGCGTGATATGGCGGCGCAGACGGCTGAGCTGCAGATAATCGCCCTTTTCCGAAAAAGCGTCGAGCGCCTGGACATAGCGCCGCAGCATGGGCAGATAGGGCTGGAGGTATTCCGACAGAAAGCCGCCGAGCACGATGTCACAGTCGAGCGACATGTGGATGTTGTTCACGGCCAGCGCCAGATGCCGCAGTATATCGTACAGCAGCGATTCATACGCCGGCTCGTGCGCTGCGACCCCATCGAAGAACTCGTCGAGCGAGACGCCGAAGGTCTCTTCGATACGTCTTGCCGAGCAGTAAGCCTCCAGACAGCCGTTGCGCCCGCAGGAGCAGGGCAGACCGCCCGGCTCGACGCAGATGTGGCCGAACTCGCCGCTGCGGATATGGTCGCCGGTATAGGGCTCGCCGCCCATCAGCACCGCGCCGCCCACTCCGTCCTCCAGCGACAGATAGGCGAGATTCCCCTTCGCCCCGCGCGCATAGCCCTCGGCAAGACCGCTTGCCGAGCCGTCGTTGTCGACACGTACGGGATAGGGGAGCCCCTGCGTCAGCTCATCGAGCGGCACGTCGCGCTCGATCGAGAATTCGTCGATGAATTCCTCAATGATGCGCCCGAGATCCGCCGCGCCGGTCGGCAGATTGGCCACCATGTCGTAGGGCACCGAGCGATACGCAAGCTCCCGCAGCCGCAGATCGGCTGCCACGATGCGCAGACTGTGCTCTGTGATCGACACGCCGAGCGCGACACGCGCCTCCGGCACGATGTCCAGCCCCTGGGCGCGCCTGCCGCCGGTAAACTCACCCTCACCGGTATAGTGAACAAGCCCTGCCGCAAGCAGTTCGCTGAGATTTTGATACAGGGTCGGCATGCTGATCTCGCAGCGCGCAGCCAGCGTCTGCTTCGAACAGAACTCTCTCGATTCATACAGCGTGCGATAGATCTTTCCCCGGATCGGGTTGCTTCCCCGAAGCTGTTTCATATCGTCCGCTCCTCCTTTCGGCTCGTCTGTTTCCAATTGTACGGGAAAAAACAGCCAAGTCAAGCCCTTTTTCGCAATTTTTATAAAGTCACTTTATAAATCAGGAAACGGTTTTGCAGCATTTTGCCTAGTTGCATAAAAGAAAAGCCGGTTATAACGCACAAGAAAAGTTAAAAACGCAAAAACTGTCTTGACACTCTGTTAAAACATTTGTAAAATCTGCTTATGAAAGCCTCGAGAAGAGGCTTAATACGAGTATCAAACTTGAAAGAGGAGGATCCAAAATGAAAAAAGTTCTG
>ONSW01000060.1 GCA_900320595.1 uncultured Eubacteriales bacterium
AACAAAGGAACAGAGATCGAATGGATGACCTCCATCCCCTTGCTCAGGTAACAAACATAGTGATTGCAAAAGGAGGCATGACTTATGTTACCGAGTATTTTTGGAGAGAGTTTGTTTGATGACTGGTTTGACTTTCCGTTCAGGGGCTTCGAATCCGATGTGGACCGCAAGCTGTATGGGAAGCATGCGGCACGCGTGATGAAGACAGATCTTAAGGAGCACGATGAAGGCTATGAGCTGAAAGTAGACCTGCCGGGCTTCAAGAAAGATCAAATTGATCTGCAGCTGCAGAACGGGTATCTGACGATTACAGCGACCAAGGGCATTGATGAGGAAGGCAAGGACAAGAAAGGCAGGATCGTTCACCAGGAGCGGTATTCCGGCTCTATGAGCAGGAGCTTCTATGTGGGCGAGCATGTCGCCGAGGAAGACGTGAAAGCCAGATTCGAGGACGGCGTCCTGACGCTGGACTTCCCGAAGGAAGAGCCGAAGAAGCTGCCGGAGCGCAGGTCGATCCAAATCCAGGGATAATGTTGCCGCAACAGCGCCCCGCAGATAGCGGGGCGCTTTCTGTTATTGGAAAGGAAAGAGACTGTACGGGCATGAGGATAACGGCTTTCTGGAAGCAATGGGATGAACGCTATCAGAACAATTCGCTGTGGCAATTTGTGAAATTCAATCTGGTCAGTACCAGCGTCTCGCTGCTGCAGCTGCTGCTGGCAAACATCCTGCCGCTTTTCTTTAACAGCGTGAGCGTGCCGCTGCCGGGCTTTCTGCGGGGGATTTTCGATCCGGCGGCCCTGTTTGACGGCCCGTCGCCTTACGTGGTGAACGGAGTCGTTACGTGGGGCTATGTGCTTCCGTTCTTCCTCTCCAATTTCATCGCCAACGTCTACGGCTACTTTATAAACATGAAGGCCACCTTCGAGGGCGAGGGGACCCGCGCAGGCCTTTCCGCCTATCTGGTCACGCTGATCCTGTTGATCCTGTTCTCCACCTGGCTGCAGGGATGGATCACAGCAAAGCTGGCTCTCACGGCGATCGCGCCGTTTGCGCGGACGCTGGCTGCGATGGCGGCCGGCCTCATTCAGTTCGCCGTTCTGTTCCCGCTGGAGAAATATGTACTGTTTAAGAAGAAGGATCAACCATGAATAAAGTCAGCATCATCATACCCGTATACAACGGAGAAAAGCGTTTGAAGCGCTGCGTGGACAGCATTTTGATGCAGGATTATCCCGACTTCGAGCTGATCCTGGTGGACGACGGGAGCCGGGATTCCTCGCTGCAGATCATGGAGGACTATGCCCGGCAGGACGCACGGGTGAAGGCGATCCACAAGGCAAACGGGGGCGCGTCTTCCGCCCGCAACCGCGGTCTGGCCGAGGCAGTCGGCAGCTACATTCAATTCGTGGATGTGGACGACTGGCTGCCGATGGAATCGACCAAGCTGCTCGTCCGGGAAATGGAAGCGCATCCGGTGGAGCTGGTCGTCGGTGACTTTTACCGCGTCGTCGGTGAGAACGTTTCCCAGAAGGGTTCCATCGAAAAGAGCGGGATCCTGAGCCGTCAGGATTTCGCGGACGAGATGCTGCGCAGCCCGGCGGACCTGTACTACGGCGTCCTCTGGAATAAGCTGTACAAACGGGAGATCATCGAAAAGCAGGCTCTCCGCATGGATGAAAGCATCAGCTACAGCGAAGACATGATCTTCAATCTGGAGTATCTTCTCCACGTGGATGCTGTCGCCGTCACGAAAGCGCCCGTTTATTACTATCATTACACCAAAGGCTCTCTGGTCGATCAGAACCTGAACCTCAGCAGCACGATCAAGATGAAAACGGGAGTCATCGGATACTATGCCCGGTTTTATAAAGGCACGTTCGACACGCAGGGCTATCAGGAGCGCCTCCCGGTGATCTACAGTTATCTTCTGGCGTTCAGCAGGGACAGCCTGTCTCTGCCCTTTGTGCCCGGTACGAAGAGACTCGGCACGGAAGCCGGAGAGCCGGTGTATTACGACCGGAGGCTGGACGGCTCGCCGTTTCAGTCCGCCTATCTGAACGCGCGCTGCAGAAAGCGGCTGCTTGACACGCTGGCGAAGAAGCATGAGCTGGAGCCAGGTGAGCTGTCGATCCTGTATACGATGAAAAAGCTGGACGCGCCCTGCTCGGTGGAAATGCTGGCGTCATTCACCGGCTTGAGCCGGATGAGCGTGGTCGTTTTCCTGGCGAAGCTGCTGGCCGCCGGACTGATCACGCGCGACAGCGCGCTGGACGTCCCCGCGGAAGGATATTGTTATCATGCGCCCATGCTGTCGGCGGATCTGGAGCAAATGGAACGGGATTATGCCGCCATCTGCTTTGCCGGCTTCAGCGCCGAGGAGCTATCCTCGTATCGCCGCCTGGATGAGAAAATGGATCGGAATATCCTGAGCCATCTGACAAAACAGGAACTCTGATTTCAAAATAGACGTGTGTTGTCTGCCGGGAACAGAATAGGAGAGGATCCAAACATGCCTCTCCTTTTCTGTTCGCTGTTTCACTTTTGACCTGTCAAATCCTTTGATCTCAATCCCCCCGGGGACTTGTAAGCGGGCTTTCCCTCGTGCTAAAACGGAGAAAAACAGAAAGGGCGACGTGACGACGGTGAATCGACAGACGATCCTTGAAGAAAACAGAGGCTATTGGACGGGGCGCGCCTCCGGCTATTCGGAGGTCAGCCGGCTGGAGCTGAATACCGCGCAGCGGCAGAAGTGGAAGGCCTGTCTGCGTGCCGAGCTTGCGCGGCAGTTCCCCGACCGCGGCTTTGCGGAGCTGCGCGTGCTCGAGGTCGGCACCGGACCGGGCTTTTTCGCGATCTTGCTGCGGGAGCTGGGCTGTGACGTGACCGCGATCGACCTCACGCCCGCCATGCTCGCCCAGGCAAAAGAAAACGCCGGCACTCTGGCCGGCGAGATCCGCTTTATGGAAATGAACGCGGAAGCGCTCTCTTTCGCGGATGCGAGCTTCGACGCGGTGATCAGCCGCAATCTGACCTGGAACCTGCCGCATCCGGAGCAGGCCTGCGCCGAGTGGGCGCGCGTGCTGAAGCCGGGCGGCCTGCTGCTGAACTTCGACGCCAACTGGTACGCCTATCTCTTCGACCGTGATGCGCAGGCCGCGTATGAACGCGACAGGCTCAACAGCGCCGAGCAGGGCGTATGGGACCAGAACGTCGGAGAAAACTTCCATGTCATGGACGATATTGCCCGCCGTCTGCCTCTCTCAAACGTCCGCCGCCCGGATTGGGACCTGCGGCAGCTCGGGGCGCTCGGACTCTCCGCCGAGGCGGACGAGAGCGTCTGGCGGCGCGTCTGGTCGGAGGAGGAAAAGCTCAATTTCGCCTCCACTCCCCTGTTTATGGTTCGGATTATATTGCTCACCCTACTCGCGCGGCGAAGAGATCGTGAACACGGTCGAACCGCTTTCAGCCTGCCGATCACGGCCGGCGGAACTATTACGTTATACGTGCTGTAGAGGTTTTCTGCTATGAATAGAGACATTCTTCAAAACGATACCATATCCGGAGGCAGGAAGATCCCGTAAAAAGAACGGTATTTCTGGTTCGCCTTCGTCCTTGCGCTGCTGGGCAATCAGATCCCCTTCCAGCTTGCCCGCTTTTTGGCGCAGGGAAAGCGCCATTATTGTCTGGCGCTTCCGATCGACGCTGCGGTCCCGTTTCTTCCCTGGACGGTTTTCATTTATTTCTTCGCGTGCCTCATTTTCTGGTTCTTCCTGTACCGCCGGGTCGCGGCGCTTCCGCGCCGGACTGCCGACCGCTTTTTCTGCGCCAACCTCCTCGGGAAAGCCATAAGCTTTTTCTTTTTCGTTTTCTTCCCGACGACGATGACGCAGCCGGAGCCGAACGGACCGGGCTTCTGGGACGCGTGCATGCGCTTCCTCTATTGGATCGACGAGCCGAACAACCTCTTCCCCTCTCTGCACTGCTTCATCGCCTGGCTCTGCTGGGTCGGCATCCGCGGGAACAGGCAGGTCTCGCCGCTCTGGCGCAGCTCGGCGCTGCTGATAGCCGTCGCGGTGTGCATCAGCACGCTGACGACGCGGCAGCATGTGATGGCGGACGTGCTGGCAGGCATCCTGCTGAGCGAGCTGTGCTGGCTGCTGGCCTCCTGCGAAAAGCTGCGCCGGGTCTACGCTTCGCTCATGGATCGGCTCCTGCGCGGGAACGGGCAGGAGCAGGACTCCGATCCATCTCAAAAATAGGACCCTCGTCCGGCTGCGCAAAAAAGCAGAGCCTTCGGGATCACTCGTTCCCGGAGGCTCTTTCTCTCGCCATTTTACATAAGCAAAGCTTTCTGTCGCCTGCAGATGCAGCCGATCACCTTGCTGGACGGCAAAAGCTCTCATGAAAAAAGGATCCTACGCGAATCATGAGCTGCGTCTGCCGCGCTGATCGCCGCGTCTGTCCGATGCGAGAGCGCCGAGCGGGCGCTCCTCCAGACGCTCTTTTTCCCGGTCGATTTCGGACTTCAACGCTTTTATTTCCTCACTTGCCGTCTGCTCATGATACAGCATTTCGATCAGGTCGTTCTGTTTGCTGATGATCTTGCTTTTAATGAGCGTCGCCGGTTCCAGCCTGTCGGCCACGGCCTCCCGGCGCGCTTCCAGCTGCTGCTCGGCCTCGGCGCGCAGCCGTTCGGTTTCGGCCTTTACTTCCGCGAGCCGGGCGGTGATGCGCTCCGTGCGGTAGATCACCTCGGGATAGGCGTCGGCAAAGCGCTTATGGAAAACAGATTTGTCAGATAAAAGCAAATAGACTTCCTTGCTGATCTCCTCGGTACTGTCCGCTTCGCTGCTCTCGACCCCGATCTTGACCAGCTTCATCACGAAATGGGTCAGAACGTAGTCCGCGGCGAAAACGGCCGTCAGAACGCAGGCCGTGATCTCCTTCGCGGAAAAAGAAAACGCCGCCAGGATCCGGTCGAACAGCGGATTGATGATATGGATGATCGCCACGCCGCCCAGGCCGAAGAGCATCAGATTGCCGATCCAGACCCGGCCGTGCAGGTTCATCGGCTTCTGACTGTAGTCCCACCAGCGGGCGTGGAAGCGCTTCTCCATCCAATAGCTGGTCAGATACTCCAGCGTTCCGCAGATCACGAAGGACAGGGCGAAGGTCGAGCCGTATCCGTACTCGAAGCGGGCGAGCGAGCTGACGGCCACTGTGATCAGCGCGGCGCCGCTGCCGTAGATCGGCAGGATCGGCCCCGTGAAAAAGCCGCGGTTGATGAAGCGGTGGAACTGGAAGTATTTGAGAGTGACCTCGATGCACCAGCCCAAAAAGGAATAAGCGAAAAACAAAAGGATCAGATCAACAAAAAATACCAGCATAGAGATCTCCTACAACACGTAAAACAGAATACACACGGCCTGCAGCAGGCTGCCCAGAAGGACGAAAAGATGAAACACGCTGTGGAAATACCGCTTTTTCTTTCCGATCCCGTACAGGACTGCGCCGACCGTATAGGCCAGGCCTCCTGCAAGCAGCCAGAGGAAGCCTGTCAGGCCGACGGTTTCGATCGTCGGCCTGAGCGCCAGCACGATCAGCCAGCCCATGGCGACATAGCAGGCCATCGAGGCTTTGCCGTACTTTTTCAGGTCGATCGCCGTCATGGCGGCCGCGGCTGCGCCGAGGCCCCATTCACAGCCGAAAAGCGTCCAGGCAAGCGCCGGGTATTCCGGCCGGATCGCGACCAGCAGGATCGGCGTGTAGGTCCCCGCGATCAGCGCATAGATCGTGCAGTGGTCAAGCACCTGCAGCACCCGTTTTCCGGTGTTGTCGTGCAGTCCGTGGTACACGCTGGACATCGTATAGAGCCAGAGCATGGTCAGCCCGTAGACGCAGCTGCCGACGATCGCCCAGGGATCGCGGTGGTAAGCGGACAGAATGACCCCGCCGATCAGGATCGGCAGGCTGAGGGCGGCGCCGACGATGTGTGTGACCATGTTCGTGATCTCCTCGCCGCGCGTATAGTCGGGGAGTTTTCTCTCCCGCAGGGGGGTGCGTTCCATACCGGTACCTCCTTTGCCCGTCGGGTAAAAAAACGGCGCGCTGTGTAATACAGGGCGCCGTTTTTGTGATCGTCAAGCGAGATCAGTTCTCCTCCATGAGCTTTTTGAGTTCCTTGGCCTCGGCCTCGACGTCCTTCTTCATCTGGCGGACGGCGTCGCGCTGCTCGACCTCGGCGCGGATGCGGTCGTGGCGCATCTCGCGCTCGACGTCGTGGAGCTCCAGCTTCTCGTCTGCGGCCTTCTTGACCTCTTTGGCCTCGGCCTTGACCTGCTTTTTCAGCTCGTCGAGATCCTTGCGGCTCTGCTTGGCCGCCTCCTTGATCTCCTCTTTGATCTCGTGCTGCACTTTCTTATAGTCTTTCATTTTCAGTTCCTCCATTTCCTTGATGCGGCGATAAAAGGTGTTCGGCTTCAAGTCCAGCCGGGCCATGGCCTCGCGCGCGGTGATCTGGCCGCTCTGCCAGAGCGCGACGACGGAATCGAACAGGCCTTCGTCCACGGCGATCGGCTTGCGGCCCTTGTAGCGGCCCTCCGCCTTCGCGCGCTCGACGCCGACGCGGCGGCGCGCAAACAGCTCCGAATTGCTCAAAGCCCGGCACAGGGCAAAAAAGCTTTGCCCCTGGCCTCTGCGGGTGTCGATGCCTTCCTTCAGACTAACGAAGTCCGCGCCGCGCTCGCCGATCGCCGCAAGGGCTGTCAGCATTTCCTTTCCCTTGTCGGCAAACAGGTCGAGACTGTCGAGCTCCACGCAGTCGCCCGGTGCGATCCATGCAAGCGCAGACTCCAAATCGTTCCGATTGTCAAAGCGGACGGTTCCCATACAAGCACCTCTTTCGTCGTTGTGATCGCATCATACCACGGCTGCGCGAGTGTGTCAATAGGATTTTTCTATAAATGAAACATTTCATAAATTGTTCAAATATATGACACACATACGGTGACAGCGGAACCGGGAAAGAGGAAATGCTCTTGCTTTTGTCTGCCAAGGCAAAAGAGGTTTTTTCGTGCATTTTGGGCGAAAAACGGGCAAAATACAGTGAAATCGGGCTTCGGAGCGGGCGATCAGCTTCTCCGGAGCCCGATTTTTTACATTCAGACCCCGAAATCAGTTACCAGTTCGTCCTTTACGGTTGGAATATCCAGCGGGAAAGAACCGGGCATAATCATAGCACTGGCATCGTTGGCCATCCAAAGCTCATGGATGACCGC
>ONSW01000039.1 GCA_900320595.1 uncultured Eubacteriales bacterium
GGCGTTGTTGTAGTTGGTGATGTAGGTCGGATCCTCCGAAAGGATATAGCCCACGATCTGGTTGATCGGGTTGTAGCCCTTGACCATCAGGGAGTTATATACGCTCGAAAGGATCTCCTTCATCTCGGTCTTGCTGTCAAGCGCGGTAAATTTTCTGGTCGTATCTTCCATGACGGGTCCTCCCTTTTTCCAAATTTCTGACTTTATTATAGCATATTATTTTGTCAAGTAAAGTCGAATTTTATCGGAGTTTCCTGTTTTTTTCTTAAGTTTTTCCGTCAAAGTGGGGGCAAAGCGGTCTCTTTTCGTTACATTTTGTCGAAAAGTGGCGAAGCAGGCGGGAACAGCGCCCTTTTCAGCGCATCTCGGCGCCGAAGCGCTCGCGCAGCGCGGCGAGGACGGCGCGTACCGTCTCCTCGGCGTGCTCGTCGGTCAGCGTCTGGTCATCGGCGCGCATCGTCAGCGAGAAGGCCACGGACTTGGAGCCCGGGGCGATCCGGCCGCCGGTGTAGACGTCGAAGATCGCGCAGTCCTTGAGATACTGACCGCCGTTTTCGAGGATGCAGTCCACCATATCGCCCGCCGGGACGGACTTGTCGCAGACGACGGCGATGTCGCGGCTGACGGACGGGAAGCGCGGCAGCGGCTTGTAGACAGCCAGCGGCGCGCGGTGGGCAAAGATCGCGTCGAAGCTCAGCTCGGCGCAGTAGAAGGGCGTGTCGACGCCGTAGTTCTCCGCCACCTCGGGGTGGATCTGGCCGAGGACGCCGACGCGGTCGCCGTCAAGGAAGACCTCGGCGCAGCGGCCGGGATGATAGGACGGGTTATCGCGCAGCGCGGCAAAGTGCATTTTACCCGTGCAGAGCGTGCCGAGCAGCTCCTCGACCCAGCCCTTGAGCGCGAAGAAGTCGATCCCCTCGCCGTAGGCGCCGAGCGAGACGATCTTCGGCTCGTCGGCGAGGCCGTCGGGACGCTTGAAATAGATCTTGCCGATCTCATAGAAGGCGGCCGAGCGGTTGCGGAAGTTGTAGTTGCGCGTGAGGATCTCAAGCATCGAGGGCAGGATCGTCGTGCGCATGATCGAGGTGTCCTCGCCCAGGGGGTTGAGGATCTTCAGGCTGTCGCGCAGCGGCGAAGAGGCCGGGAGGCGGATCTTATCGTAATAGGTCGGGCTGATGAAGGAATAGGTGATGATCTCGTCGAGGCCGAGGCTGCGGCAGATCTCGCCCGCGCGGCGCTCGCACTGCTGGAGCTCGGAGAAGCCGCCGCAGGTGGAGACCGTGCCGGTAAAGCGCGTGGGGATCTCGTTATAGCCATAGAAGCGCGCGACCTCCTCGGCGACATCGGAATAGTGCTCGACGTCGCCGCGCCACGAGGGCACGAGGATCGTCTCGCCGTCGAAGGCAAAGCCGAGGTCGAGCAGGATCTTCTTCATCGTATCGGGGGCGATGTCCGTTCCGAGCAGGGCGTTGATCCTGTCCGGCTCGAATTTGACCGTCGCAGTCTTCATCTCTCCGGCCACGGCGTCGATCACGCCGGGGACGACCTCGCCCGCGCCGAGCAGTTCGACCAGCTCGCACGCGCGCTCGAGCGCCTTTTCGGTGTTCTTGACGTCCAGTCCCTTTTCAAAGCGGGAGGAGGCGTCGGTGCGCATGCCGAGAGCCGTCGCCGTGCGGCGCACGCTCGGGCCGGAGAAGTTGGCGCTCTCGAAAAGGACCATGGCGGTATCGCCGACGATCTCGCTGTTCGCGCCGCCCATGACGCCCGCGACGGCGACGGGCTTGTCGGTGTCGCAGATGCAGAGCATGTTCTCAGTCAGGCTGCGTTCGTTGCCGTCGAGCGTCGTGATGCTCTCGCCCGCGCGGGCGCGGCGGATGTGGATCTCGCCGTCCTTCACGCAGGAGAAGTCAAAGGCGTGCATCGGCTGGCCGTATTCGAGCATGACATAGTTCGTGATGTCGACGATGTTGTTGATCGGGCGCATGCCGGCGTTGCGGATGCGCTCGCGCATCCACTCCGGCGACGGGGCGATCCTGACGTTGCGCACCATGCGCGCGGTATAGCGCGGGCAGAGCGCGCCATCCTCGATGATGACCTTGGCGAGATCCGCGATGTTCCCCTCGCCCTTTGCCTCGACCCTGGGCTCGTGGAGCTTCAGCTCCTTGCCGAAGGTGACGGCGGTCTCGCGCGCGAGGCCGATCATGCACAGGCAGTCGGGGCGGTTGGGTGTGATCTCGAATTCAACGACGTGGTCGTCGAGGCCAAGCAGCTTTGCCATGTCCTCGCCGGGGGTATAGGTCTCGGGCAGGATCAGGATGCCGTCGGTGATGCAGTGGGGGAATTCCTCGGTTTTCGCGTGCAGGTCGTCGGGCGTGCAGATGTGATCCTTCGCCGTGTCATAGGCGACGAGGTCGCCGACATGCAGGTTGGTGCACGCGGTGAGGCAGACGCGCTCCTCCCCGCCGAGCGTGAGCGTGACGTTCCATTTGCCGCCCGCTTTTTCGACGGCCCTGACCGCGGCGGCGCAGACGCTGCCGAAGATCTTGTCGCCGGCCTTGATGTCCGCGGAGATCGAAGGCTTGTTTTTGTCGAGGGCGTGATAGTCGCCGAGGATCGCCGCGGGGACGATCGACGCCTCCGGGAAATCGTGCGCGGTCATGCCCAACTCCTTCAGCGAGCAGAGCATGCCGTCGGATTCGACGCCGCGGAGCTTGCCGCTGTGGATCTCGACGCCGCTCGGGAGCAGCGCGCCGTCAAGTGCCGCGGGCACGAGGTCGCCCACGTGGACGTTCCACGCGCCGGTGCAGATCTGGACGGGGGCTTCCACGCCGACGCCGATCTGCGCGACGAGCATATGGTCGGAGTTCGGATGCTTTTCCAGCGCCTCGATCCGGCCGACGACGACGCTGCGGATCGTTTTGGAAAGATCGCGCGTGACCTCAACCTTGGAGCCGGAGATGCTCATCGCCTCGGCAAAGCTGTGGTCGTCGACTTCCTCGATGGGAAGGTTTACAAACTCATTGAGCCATTTTCTTGATAAATCCATGATCGTTCTCCTTTCCCCGCTCTTAAAACTGTTCGAGGAAGCGCTTGTCGTTTTCGAAGATCAGGCGCAGGTCGTTGATCTTATACTCGCCCATCGCCAGACGCTCGAGCCCCATGCCGAAGGCCCAGCCGGAATACTCGTCCGGGTCGATGCCGCAGCCGGCGAGCACCTTGGGGTGGATCATGCCGGCGCCGAGCACCTCGATCCAGCCCTCGCCCTTGCAGGTGGGGCATCCCTTGCCGCCGCACTTGTGGCAGCGGATGTCGAGCTCGCAGCTTGGCTCGGTGAACGGGAAGTGGTGCGGGCGGAAGCGCGTGACCGTGCCCTCGCCGTAGATCTTTTCCACGACGAGATTGAGCGTGGCCTTTAAGTCCGCCATTGTGACGCCCTTGTCGACGACCATGCCCTCGATCTGGTGGAACATGGGGCTGTGGGTGGCGTCGACCTCGTCCTTGCGGTAGACGCGGCCGGGGGCGATGATGCGGATCGGCAGCTGGCGCGACTCCATCGCGTGGACCTGCATCGGGGAGGTCTGGGTGCGAAGGAGGATGCTGCTGTCGGGTGTGAAATAGAAGGTGTCCGTCCACTCGCGGGAGGGATGGGCCTCGTCGATGTTGAGCTTGGTAAAGTTGTATTCGGCCTGCTCGACCTCGGGACCGTCGACGATCTCGAAGCCCATGCCGATGAAGATATCCTTGATCTGGTCGAGGACGTTGTACATCGGGTGCTTGTGGCCGAGCGCCGACGTCCTGCCGGGCAGCGTGACGTCCACGGTCTCGCTCTCGAGCTTGAGCTCCAGCAGCTTTTTCGACAGCTCCTCGCGCCGCTCGTCAAGCGCCTTTTCGATCTCGGCGCGGACGGTGTTGGCAAGCTGGCCCATGACCGGCCGCTCCTCGGCGGAAAGCGAGCCCATCTGGCGCAGGATCGCCGTCAGCTCGCCCTTTTTGCCGAGGTATTTGACCCGCTGGGCCTCGAGCTTTTCCATGTCGGCGGTCTCGGCGATCGAGCGAAGCGCCGCCTCACGCAGGTTCTGCATCAATTCTTTCATGTTCCTCTCTCCCTTTGAGAAAAAAATAAGCTCCCGTCCCCGTACAGCAGGGACGAAAGCAAAACTTCCGCGGTACCACCCGTGTTCGGCTTCCCAAAAAGGCAGCCGCACTTTTTTGAGACGGTAACGTGTCTCATGACGCCGGGGATTGGCCGGAGCTCGCGGGCGAACCAAACGGCGAAGCGATCCGCGGCGGCTTTCAGCCCGTTTGACCGTCGCTCTCTGTGGTGTTTCTGCCGTTATTTTCCCGTATCAAGGCTTTTAACAGAGGTTAATGTACCACAGTTTGCGCGCGATGGCAAGGGGTTTTCGCGTTTTTCGCATAGCCGTGCGGGGCGCGGCATAAGATGGTAGCAAACAAAACGGGAGGCATAAACATGAAAAGGACCTATCTTCCCCTGCTGCTTGGCGCGGCGCTGCTGCTCTCCGGCTGCGGCAGCAGGGATGAGGCGCGCTTTGACGCCTTTTCCGAGGAGCTGCGCTCGCGCGGCGACGTCGTGATGACGGCGGAGGTGCGCGCCGAGCAGGAGGACAACACCTGTACCTTTACGCTGCGCTATGCCGAGAGCACAGACGGCGGCTGTATCGTCGAGGTGGTCGAGCCGGAGCTGATCCGCGGCGTGAAGGCGCGCATGAACGCGGACGGGACAAAGCTCGTTTACGACAGCGTGGCCGTCGACACCGGCGACGACGGCGGAACGGGGCTCTCGCCGATGGGGGCGCTGCCGCTGCTCGTGCGCGCGATGCGGCAGGGGAGCGTGGACTCGGTGTGGAAAGAGGGCGGCGAGCTCGCCGTAAAGCTTGTCCCGGAGGACGACGTCGACGTGACCGTGCTCTTCGACGGCGAGATGAAGCCGACCTGCGCCGAGATCGCCCACAAAGGAAAAGCCGTCCTCTTTATTGAGATCAGCGACTTTTCGTAAGGCATCGTCCTCTGCTCAGTCCCGTATTTTCCAACCGCAGTGCGGGCAGAATTTGACGTCTTGAGGCAGCTCTCCCCCGCAGTTTCCGCAGCGGAGCGTCGATGCGGCAGTGGTATCGGCGGATGAGTCTCCCCCGTCCGCCTTCTTCCTGTCCATCCTCTTGATGATCTTCATGACAACGTAAAAACCAAGACCCGCCACTCCGCCGATCAAGGCGTCGGTGAGGATGTTTCGGATCTCGCTTTTCAATCCCGCAGAGGCCGGTTTGCTCTTGATCTGCTCAAATTGAACGCTGTCGACGACCGCTCGCAGGAGCGCTTCCCTGCTGCCGTCGAAGCTGCCGTCATAAGACCGCAGCGTGATCTGAACGGAAATGCCGTTGACGACCGTCATATAGCTTTTGCCGTAGACCGTCAGACCGTTCTCCTCGTTCGTCAGGTCAAAATATACATATTTCAGCTCGCCGCTGCTGTATACGGAGAGGTTTTCAAGGGCGACCCCGGTCTGTTCAACCGCCTCGTCAAGTCCGCCCCGCATGGACTCCAGCAGTTCCTCATCCGATTCGACCCGGTTCATATTATACAGGCCTTCATAGTTCTCGCCGCGCCGGATGATCGTGGTGATCTCATAGGCCAGATCCGGGGAAATGGCATCCGCGTACATATCGCTGCTCTCCATAAGCGTCAGGAAAAGATCACGATCCAGGCCGATCTCTTCCCAGTGCGGAGACTCCGGTTCGGTATCCCGGGTGAAAACGATCACGTCCGCGGGAAAGGTCACCGAGAAGCCGAATTCGTCAAAGCTGACGGTGGAGTCCGCCGCGCAGGAGAGCGGCAAAAGCAGCACCGCGGCTGCGATAAGCAAAAGAGAAAGGCTTCGTTTGATCCGGCTGTTCATGTCTGTTCCTCCGTTGATTTGTTCTTACAAATAGTAACACAGCCCCTCTTCAAAAGCAACCGCAAAGCGCATTGACAAAGCAGGGTGAAAACGTCGTTTTCACCCTGCTTCTGCATGCTTTATTCCAATTCAAAGGCGCCGGTGTAGAGACGGTAATAGGTGCCCTTTTCGGCGATGAGCTTGTCGTGGCTGCCGCGCTCGATGATGCGGCCGTGGTCAAGGACCATGATGACGTCGGAGTCCATGACCGTGGAGAGGCGGTGGGCGATGACAAAGACCGTGCGGCCCTTCATCAGGCTGTCCATGCCCTTCTGCACGATCGCCTCGGTGCGCGTGTCGATCGAGGAGGTCGCCTCGTCAAGGATCATGACCGGCGGGTCGGCCACCGCGGCGCGCGCGATGGAGATCAGCTGGCGCTGGCCCTGGGAGAGGTTGGCGCCGTTGTTCTCGAGCACGGTGTCATAGCCCGCGGGCAGACGCGTGATAAAGTCGTCCGCGCCGGAGAGACGCGCCGCCTCGCGGCACTCCTCGTCCGTGGCGTCGAGCTTGCCGTAGCGGATATTGTCGAGCACAGTGCCGGTGAAGAGGTTGACGTCCTGGAGCACCAGGCCGAGCGAGCGGCGCAGATCGCCCTTGCGGATCTTGTTGATGTTGATGCCGTCGTAGCGGATCTTGCCGTCGTCAATGTCATAAAAGCGGTTGATGAGGTTCGTGATCGTGGTCTTGCCCGCGCCGGTCGCGCCGACGAAGGCCACCTTCTGGCCGGGCTCGGCGTAGACGGAGACGTCGTGCAGGACCTCCTTGCCCTCCTCATAAGCAAAGTCCACGTTCACCATGCGCACGTCGCCGCGCAAAAGGGTGTAGGTCAGCGTGCCGTCGCCGTGCGGATGGCGCCAGGCCCAGTGGCCGGTGTGCTCGTCGGTCTCGGTGATCGTCCCGTCGGGCGCGATGCGGCAGTTGACCAGCGTGACATAACCGTCGTCCGTCTCGGGTGGCTCGTCCATCAGGGCAAAGACGCGCTGCGCGCCGGCCGCGGCCATGACGATGGAGTTGATCTGCTGGGAGAGGGAGTTGACGTTGCCGGTAAACTGCTTGGTCATGTTCAGAAACGGGATGAGGATGCTGATGGAAAAGGCCTTGCCGGAGAGCGAGAGATTCGGCACGCCGGTGAGCAGGAACACGCCGCCGACCAGCGCCAGCGTGACATACAGCACATTGCCGATGTTGCCGATGATCGGGCCGAGGGTGCTGGCAAAGGCGTGGGCCCGGTAGCTGTGCTCGAAGAGGCGGTTGTTGATCTCGTCGAATTCCTCGATCCCCTTCTCCTCGTGGCAGAAGACCTTAATGACCTTCTGGCCGTTCATGGACTCCTGGATATAGCCCTCGTTTTCGGCGACCGTTTTCTGCATCTGCATGAACGAGCGCGCCGAGCCGCCGCCGATCCTCTTGGCGACAACGGCCATCGCCACGACGCCGACGAGCAGCACCAGCGTCATCCACACGGAGAAATACAGCATGATCGCAAGCACGACCAGCACGATTGCGCCGGACTGGATGAAGGAGGGCATCGTCTGGGAGACAAGCTGGCGGAGCGTGTCGATGTCGTTGGTATAGTGGCTCATGATGTCGCCGAACTTGTGGCTGTCGAAATAGCGGATGGGCAGATTCTGCATGCCGTCGAAGAGCTTGCGGCGCATCTTGTCGAGGAAGCCCTGGGTCATATAGGCCATCAGCTGGGTCTGGGCCGTGATGGCGAGGATCGAGAGCACGTACAGCACGGCAAGCAGGACGAGATACGGCGTCAGCTCGGCCTTTGCCGAGGCCCAGTCGCCGCTGCCGACCCATTTTTCGATGATGGCGATGACGTTCTGGATGAACAGCGAGGGGATCGACGAGACGACCGAGGCGAAGAGGATGCACACGACCGCAAGCGGCGCGAGAACGGGATAGAAGCTGAAGAACAGCTTGATCGTGCGGAAAAGGGAGTTTGTGTCGGGTTTCCGTTTTTGCTTATTCATCGCGCTCACCTCCCTTGTTCTGCTGCTCGTAGATCTCGCGATAGATCACGTTGGACGCCATGAGCTCGTCATGCGTGCCCGAGGCCACGATGCGTCCGCCGTCCATGACGAGGATCAGATCCGCGTCCTGCACGGAGGCCACGCGCTGGGCGATGATGAGCTTGGTCGTCTCGGGGATATAGTTGCGGAAGCCCTCGCGGATGAGCGCGTCGGTGTGGGTGTCGACGGCGCTCGTCGAGTCGTCGAGGATCAGGATCTTCGGCTTTTTCAGCAGGGCGCGCGCAATGCAGAGCCGCTGCTTCTGGCCGCCGGAGACGTTGGAGCCGCCCTGCTCGATGTGTGTGTCATAGCCGTCGGGGAAGGAGTGGATAAACTCGTCCGCCTGGGCCAGGCGGCAGGCCGCCTCCATCTCCTCGTCGGTGGCGTCGGGGTCGCCCCAGCGCAGATTGTCCTTGATCGTGCCGGAGAACAGCAGGTTTTTCTGCAGCACGACGGCGACGTTGTTGCGCAGCGTCTCAAGGTCGTACTCGCGCACGTCGCGGCCGCCGACCTTGACGCAGCCCCCGGTCACGTCGTACAGACGGGGGATGAGCTGGATGAGCGTGGATTTGCTTGAGCCCGTGCCGCCGAGGATGCCGACTGTCATGCCGGAGGCGATGTGCAGATTCACATCGGAGAGAGCGTCCACCTTTGCCGTGCGGGCGTATTTGAAGGAGACGTTTTCAAAATCGATCGAGCCGTCCGGGATGTCGAAGACCGGCTCGGCGGGATTGGTGAGCGTGGGCTGCTCGTCCATGACCTCGGCCAGTCTCTTCATCGATTCGGCCGACATCGTGAGCATGACGTAGATCATCGAGATCATCATCAGGCTCATCAGGATCTGGAAGCCGTAGGTCAGCATCGCCGAGAGCTGGCCGACGTCGATCGCCTGGCCGCGGCCGGTAATGATGAGCTTCGAACCGATCGAGAGCACGAAGATCATGTTGAAATACAGACACAGCTGCATCAGGGGCGAGTTGAGAGCGACGACGCGCTCGGCATAGGTGAAGTCCTTGCGGATATCGTCCGAGGCGGCGGCGAACTTCTGCTTTTCGTATTCCTCGCGCGCAAAGCCCTTGACGACGCGCATCGCGCGCACGTTCTCCTCGATGGATTCGTTGAGCTTGTCATACTTGCGGAACACCGCGCGGAAGGCGGGCATCGCCTTGCGTGCGATCATAATAAGACCGAAGGCCAGCACCGGCACGAGCACGACGAAGGTCGTCGCGAGCGAGCCGCCCATGACATAGGCCATCACGATGGCAAAAATGAACATCAGCGGGGCGCGGATCGCGATGCGGGTGAGCATCATGAAGGCCATCTGCACGTTGCCGATGTCCGTCGTCATACGCGTGACGAGCGATGCGGAGGAAAACCGGTCGATATTTTCAAAGGAAAAGTCCTGGACCCGGCAATAGATGTCGTGGCGCAGATTGCGCGCGAAGCCGGCCGAGGCCTTTGATCCCAGAAAGCCCGCCGCCGCGCCGAACGACAGCGACAGGATCGCCAGCACGACGAGGAAAAGCCCCGTCCTGACGACGCCGCCGAGCGCCGCGCCGTCCTTGATCGCATTGACCATGTCGGCCGTGATAAAGGGGATCACGACCTCGATAAACACCTCGAGAATGATGAAAATGATCGTGAAGATCGCGGGCGCTTTGAATTCCCGCACGCTGCCGAGCAGCTTTTTAAAATATCTCATCTTCTCATGCCTCCTCTCCGCAGCCGCCGCAGGTGTTTTTCAGCAGGCTGTCGAGCATTTCATTCAATGTGCGCATCTCGTCGGCGTCAAAGCCGGCGCAGAATTTTGCAAAGGTCTCCTCGTCCGCGCGGGACATCGCAAGACTCAGCTCGCGCGCTTTGTCCGTCTGGCGGATCGCTTTTCTTCTTCGGTCCGTATCGCTGGGTCTAGTTTCGATAAAGCCCTTCTTTTCCAGCTTTTTTAAGATCTCGGTCATCGTCGGGTGCGTGCTGCGGCTGATCTCCTCGAGATCGCGCTGGCTGATCTCGCCGCCGCGTTCGGTCTCGAGCCAGGCGAGCGCGCGCAGCGCGCCGAACTGGGCGCCGGTCACGTCCTTTTCCCGCAGCAGGGCGTCCATCTCACGCCGGAAGGCGCGGTGGATCACCGCAAATTTCACGCCGATCGGCATGTTTGTCTGCTCCATGGTTCACTCCTTAAAAAATATGTCGCATGCGACATATTTTACCGCATATTACCGATTTGTCAAGAGCGTATCGCATGAAAAAAACCTCTCCTGTCGGAGAGGTTTTTTTGCTTGGTTTGTTTATCCGCGGACGGTGTCGAATTCTTCACAGATCTCCTTGTCGGGCTTGCCGGTGCAGAGACTGACGAGCACGATGACGAGGCAGGAAAACACGAACGCGGGCAGCAGCTCATAGATCGCAAACACGCCGCCGAGAGGCGCGATCAGGTATTTCCAGACGAAGATCATCACCGCGCCGGCGATCATGCCGCTCATCGCGCCCCAGCGGTTGCAGCGCTTCCAGAACAGGGCGAAGAGCATGACGGGCCCGAAGGTCGCGCCGAAGCCCGCCCAGGCAAAGGAGACCACGCGGAAGATCGAACTGTCGGGGTCGCTGGCGAAGATCGCGCCGAGGATCGCCACGCCGACGACCGTGAGGCGCGCGGCGAGCATGCTCTTTTTCTCCGACAGCTTGACGCCGAAGACATCCCGCAGGAGGTTCTGCGTCACGCCGGAGGCGGCGGCCAGCAGCTGGGCGTCGGCGGTAGACATTGTCGCGGCCAGGATGCCCGCGAGGATCAGCCCCGCGATGATCGCGGCAACGGCGCCGTTCGAGGCGATCAGCGCGGCGGTGCGGACGATCAGGTTTTCCGCCTCGCTCTCGCTCGAGGGCATCGTGATCGCCCCGGCGCGCGCCATGCCGAAGCCGACAAGGCCGATCACGACGGCCACGCCGAGCGACACTACGCACCAGATCGAGCCGACGCGGCGGGAGATCTTCAGCTCGTTCTCCTCGCGCGCCGCCATAAAGTGCAGCAGGATGTGGGGCATGCCGAAATAGCCGAGGCCCCAGGCAAGCGTCGAGACGACCATCAGAGGCGTATAGCGCCCGGCAGAGGCGGAGAGGATGTCCGTCGAGGCGGCGAGCGAGAGATAGCCGGGGACGCTGCGCGCGTTGTCCATCACGGCACCCCAGCCGCCGGCCGCCTTTGCTCCGAAGAAGAGCACGATGATAAGCGCCGCCGTCATGACGATGGACTGGATCAGGCTGGTGACCGAGGCGGCCATGAAGCCGCCGAGCGCGCAGTAGGCCACGATGACCGCGGCCGAGAGCAGCATCGCCGTTTCGTAATCAAAGCCGAAGAGGCTGTTGAACAGCTTGCCGCAGGCCGCGAAGCCCGAGGCCGTGTAGGGCACGAAAAAGATGATGATCACAAGCGCGCCGACCGTTTCGATGACGCGCGAGGAGTCGCGGAAGCGCCTCGAGAGGAACTCCGGCACCGTGATGCTGCCCGTCGCCGCGCTGTAACGGCGCAGACGGCGCGCCACGATCAGCCAGTTGAGATAGGTGCCGGCGGCAAGACCGATTGCCGTCCAACTGGCCTCCGCCACGCCGCAGAACATGGCCAGTCCCGGCACGCCCATCAGCAGATACGCGCTCATGTCCGAGGCCTCGGTGCTCATCGCCGTGACCACCGGGCCGAGCCGGCGCCCGCCGAGGTAAAAGTCCTCGGAGCTGCTGTTTTTCGAATAGGCGACGCCGATGAGCAGCATACCGATGAGATATACCGCGATCGCGCCGAGTACAAATACCATTCCGCTCATGTCTTTTCCGCTCCTTTTGCTTTGGATAGCTGCATTATAGCGAAATGGCGGCGGGGCGCAAGCGCTTTTGTCCGCTAAAGCGCTTGATTTTTGAAAAAAGAAAGCTATAATAGAAACAACAATCATTTATTTCATCTTAACATGAAAATATTTCATGTTTCGGGAGGGAGAGGCACGCTATGATCGAAAAATACCGGGCGCTGATGAGCGCGGTCGAGCTCGGCAGTCTGACGCGGGCGGCCGAGGCGCTTGGCTGTACCCAGTCTGCCGTCAGCCACGCGATCGCGTCGCTGGAGCAGGAGCTTGGCTTTCGGCTTTTGCTGCGCGCGCGTTCCGGCATCCGGCTGACCGATGAGGGCGAGCGGATGCTGCCGGCGGTGCGCTCGCTGCTGTCGGCGGGCGAGCAGCTTGAGCAGACGGCCGCCTCGATCCGCGGGCTCGATCAGGGCACGGTGCGGATCGGCGCGTTCACCTCGGTCGCCGTGCACTGGCTGCCCGCCGTGCTCAAGGAGTTTCAGCACGACTATCCGCACGTGTCGTTCCGGCTGCTCAACGGCGACTATCACGACGTGAGCGAATGGCTTGCGGACGGGAGCGTGGACATCGGCTTTGTCGCGCTGCCCTGCGAGGCGCCGTGCGAGTGCATCGCGCTGATGGAGGACAGGCTGCTTGCGATCCTGCCGCCGGACAGCCGCTTTGCGAGCTATCCGCGCTTTCCGATCGTCGAGTGCGAGCGCGAGCCGTTCATCTCGCTGCTGCAGAGCTCCGACCACGACGCGCGGCGGGCGCTCGACGCGGCGGGCGTAAAGCCGAACGTGCGCTTTTATACCAAGGACGACTATGCGATCATCGCGATGGTCGAGCAGGGGCTTGGCATGAGCATCATGCCGGAGCTGCTGCTGAAAGGGCGGCACGAAAACGTGCTGACGCTGCCTCTTGTGCCGGAGGCCAAGCGCACAATCGGCATCGCCTTCTCCGCCGTAGGCCATCCCGGCCCGGCGACCAGACGCTTTTGCGATTATGTGGTGCGCTATGTCAGAGAGCAGGTCGGCTGAGATCCTGCTCTGCGATCAGATATAAGAAAAGACGGCCCCGTCGGGGCCGTCTTTTTCTTAACTTGATCAAGGAAACGGTGATCGGATCCGTGAGAGCGATTTTCGAGGATTTTTTTGTCGCAATGAAGACGAAAAATCGCAGGAATACTTTGTGTATTTCAAGATTTCAAGACAAAATTGCGGCGGAAAAAGGCCGAAAAGCGCCGAAACGGCATTTGATCAGCGTTTTCTTAAAACTCGAGGTTCTTGTCGGTCTCCTTGGAGAAGACGTGCGCGACCTTGCCGTCGAAGGTGAAGTGGACGGTGTCGCCGATGTTATAGTTGCCCTTCATG
>ONSW01000023.1 GCA_900320595.1 uncultured Eubacteriales bacterium
GTGCCGTCGCCGCCGATGGCGACGATGCCGTCAAGGCCGAGCATCTTGCAGGTGTTGACAGCCTTCTGACGGCCTTTTTCCGTCATGAAATCCTCGCTGCGGGCCGTATAGAGCATCGTGCCGCCGCGAGAGAGGATATGGCCGACGCTGTCGCGCGAGAGCGGCATGAAGTCGCCGTTGATCAGTCCCTGCCAGCCGCGGCGGATGCCGACGCACTCGATGCCGTTTGCCAATGCCGTGCGCACAACGGCGCGGACAGCCGCGTTCATGCCGGGCGCGTCTCCGCCGCTGGTCAGAACGCCGATACGTTTGATTTTACTCATATAGATTTCCCCCGTTTCTGTTGATCTTTCACGGTAGTTTCGCTTAATATTCATTCTATCAGAACAGGATATGAAAATCAATTCACAAAGTGCGCTCATTGCCATTTTTCTTTCCGATCGCCGCGATTGATTTCCCTTTTCCGCCGTGATATAAAAGAAGCAGGAAAAATCATTTTTCGGAGGTGGGGATAAGGTGTCCGACGTTTTCTCCCGCGTCGCCTTTCGCGGCAGCTTCCGCAGCTATCAGCAGGAGATCCTGAGCGAGGCGGAGGGCTATCTCAAGGACGGCCATCTTCATATCGTAGCCGCGCCCGGCAGCGGTAAGACCGTTCTGGGGCTTGAGCTGATCCGCCGCGCCGGCAAGCGCACCCTGATCCTCTCCCCCACCGTCACGGTCAAGGAGCAGTGGGGCGAGCGCTTTTCCGAGCTGTTTCTGCCCGATGGCGAGCGCATAGCGGATTATGTCGGCGGCGAGCTCGGCTGCGACGCTCCGATCTGCTCGATCACCTATCAGGCGCTGCATGCCGCCTCGCGTCCGGACGAGAGCGGCGCGCCGCTGTGGGCAAAGGCAATAAAAGCGATGGGCATCGGCACGGTATGCCTCGATGAGGCGCACCATCTGCAAAACGAGTGGCAGCGCTCGCTTGAGGCGCTGCTTGAAGCGATCGGTAAGAGCGTGACCGTCATCGCGCTGACGGCAACGCCGCCCTATGACAGCACCCCGGCTGAATGGGAACGCTATCTGCGCGTCTGCGGACCGATCGACGCCGAGATCTTCGTGCCGGAGCTCGTGAAGAAGAAAACGCTTTGCCCCCATCAGGATTACATTTATTTCAGCTATCCCTCCGGGGATGAGCGAGATATGCTCGAGCGCTATGCCGAGCAAGCAGACCGCGCGCTCACGAGACTTAAGGCCGAGGAGCTTATCCCCGCGGCGGTACAGGCTCTCGGGCTTGAGGACACGGGCGAGCCGGAGGAGAAGCTGTGGGAGTATGCCGATGATCTTGTCGCGCTGCTCTCGCTCGCGGCGGCGTTCGGGTCGGACGTGCCGAAGGAGACGGTCAAGCGCTTTCTCCCTTCCGGTCGTCTTCCCGCCTGCCGTGAAGAGACGGCGGAGCGCGCGCTCTCGTTTCTGATCGTACGCGGCGATCTTGTCGGCAGCGTCCTGTCCGGGCGCGTCAGACAGATTCTGGCGGGGGAGGGGCTGCTTGCCGGCGAGACGCTTTCCCTTTCGGCAAGCCCCGCGCTGCAGCGGAAAATGCTCTCCTCCCTCGGCAAGCTCGAGAGTATCGCGCGCATCACCGAAAGTGAGATCGCCGCCTGCGGGCGCGGGCTGAGGATGCTGATCCTGACCGATCACATCCGGGGGAATCTTCTCCCTGTTGTGGGCAGCTCTCTCCCGCTCAGCGCGATGGGCGCCGTCCCGATCTTTGAGACGGTGAGGCGGATCTGCCCCTATGAGACGCGTCTGGCGCTGCTGACAGGCTCGCTCGTGATCGTGCCGAACGCCGCGCTCGGCGACCTCTTGCAGCTTGCGGAGGAGCGCGGTGTCGTCTGCAGCTTCGCTGAATTGAACGACAGTCATTATGCGACTCTCTCCCCCGCCGGCGGCAGCCGCGAGAGCGTCACGCTGCTGACCGAGGCGCTTGAGCGCGGCATCCTGCACATTCTGGTCGGGACGAAGGCGCTGCTCGGCGAGGGCTGGGATTCGCCCTGCATCAATACGCTTGTGCTTGCCAGCTTTGTCGGCAGCTTTATGAGCTCCAACCAGATGCGCGGGCGCGCGATCCGCATCGACCGCAGCGATCCGCACAAGGCCGCCAACATCTGGCACCTTGTCACGCTCCTTCCCCCGGAGAGGAAACTCGCCTTTTTGTATTCGGACGAGGATCGCCCGCTTGGTGAGGATTTCGCGCTGCTACAGCGGCGCTTTGCCTGCTTTATGGCGCCGTCCTATGACGGCGAGCGGATCGAGAGCGGCATCGAGCGCGTCGATCTGCTGAAGCCGCCTTATACAAAGGAAAAGATCGACGAGATCAACGCGGACATGCTCTCCCGCGCCGCCGACCGGCGCAGCATGGCCGATAGCTGGGAGCATGCGCTCGCCGCCGCTGACGCCGGAAGCGTCAGCGAGACCGTACGCGCCTCCCGCGCGATTCAACCGAAGGTCTACGTGGCCGGTGCGGGCGGAGCCGCGGCGCTGCACGGCGTGCTGGCCGTCGCGGCCGGGGCGGTGTGTCTTGCCGCGCCGCCCGCCGCGGCCTATGTGCTGCTTGTGCCGCTGATGGGGTATTCCGCCTATTCGATGGTCGGCGATCTGCGCCGCAGTCTCGGCAACGCCTCGGCGGAAAAGAGCGTCAAAAGACTGGGCGATGCGCTGCTCGAAACGCTGCGCGGCGCAGGGCAGATCGAAAGCGAGGGGGCGCGTCTCTGTATAACGGCGAGAAAGGGCGGCGTCGAGTGCGCCCTTGACGGCGCGAGCGCGCGGGAAAAGACGCTTTTTGCCGAGGCGATGGGCGAGATGCTCTCCCCGCTTGACAACCCGCGCTATCTGCTGATCCGCTCGCTGCCTCTCTTCGGCTTTTCCAAGCGGATGCTGTCGCAGAGCTATGCCTGTCCCGCGCTGCTCGGCACGAAAAAGGAGACGGCCGAGCTGCTGCGGAAAGCACTGGAGAAAAACGGCGACCGCTTTGAGCTGGTCTATACCCGTTCGCTTGAGGGGCGAAAGCTGCTTCTCGCCTGCCGCCGGGCGGCGAACGAGGGGCGCGAGCAGGCAAAGGTCAGACGCGCTCGCGCGCTCGAATCCGGACGCTAAAGGGCGCAGCTCTCTTGATGCGGACAAAAAACTGTGGTATGGTACGAGAAGAAGCGTACCATACCACTTTTTTAAGGGGTGTTTTGATGATGGAATATCGGATCGAGCACGACTCACTCGGCGAGGTAAAGGTCCCGGCCGACAGGCTTTGGGGCGCGCAGACCCAGCGGAGTCTTGAGAATTTTCCGATCGGCGACGACCGCATGCCTCTTGAGATCATCCGCGCCTTCGCCGTGCTGAAAAAGGCGGCGGCGTTTGCCAACCGCGATCTCGGCAAGCTTGACGAGCGGCGCTGCGCGCTGATCGCCGAGGTCTGCGATGAGATCTCTTCCGGCAAGCTCGACGCGGAGTTTCCCCTCTCCGTCTGGCAGACCGGCAGCGGCACCCAGACGAACATGAATGTCAACGAGGTCATCGCCAATCGCGGAAACACGATTGCGGGCGAGACGCTGCTGCACCCGAACGACACCGTGAACATGTCGCAGAGCTCGAACGACACCTTCCCCACCGCGATGCACATCGCCGCTCTCGCCTCGGTGCAGGGAACGCTTGTTCCCGTGATCGACGACTGCATCTCCGTACTGCGCCGTCTGGAGGAGGAAAACGAGGACGTGATCAAGATCGGCCGGACGCATCTGCAGGACGCCACGCCCCTTCGCTTTTCCCAGGAGATCAGCGGCTGGCGCGGCATGCTGGAGAGCGCCAAGGCCGAGATCGTTCTTGCCGCCGCTTCCCTATCCGCGCTTGCGCTGGGCGGCACGGCCGTCGGCACAGGACTGAACGCGCCGGCGGGCTTTGGAGAACTTGCAGCAAAGCACATCACTTCTCTGACCGGGATCCGCTTCGTCAGCGACCCGAACAAGTTCCGCGCGCTGACAAGCAAGGACGCGCTGGTCTTCTCCCACGGGGCGATCAAAGCGCTGGCCGCGTGCATGATGAAGATCGCAAACGACGTGCGATGGCTCGCCTCCGGGCCGCGCTGCGGCATCGGAGAGATCACGATCCCGGAAAACGAGCCCGGCTCGTCGATCATGCCGGGCAAGGTCAACCCCACTCAGTGCGAATCCGTCACGATGGTCGCCGTGCAGGTCATGGCGAACGACACGGCGATCGGCTTTGCCGCCTCGCAGGGCAATTTTGAGCTGAATGTGTTTATGCCGGTGCTGATCTATAACTATCTCCACTCGGTGCGGCTGCTCTCCGATTCGATCCGATCCTTTACGGCGCGCTGTCTTTCCGGGCTGAAGGCCAACCGGGAAAAGATGAAAGAAAATCTCGACCGCTCGCTGATGCTGGTGACCTGTCTGAGTCCGCGCATCGGCTATGAAAACGCGGCAAAGGCCGCAAGGTTAGCCTATCTTGAGGGCTTGACGCTCAAGGAAGCCGTGCTTCGGCTCGGTCTGCTCGGCGAGGAAGAATTCGACGAGCTCGTATTGCCGGAAAAGATGGTGTGATATAAATTATGTAAACCGCTCTGTGATTCTCACAGAGCGGTTTTTGATTTCCGTGTATAATATTATGTTAACCTATGAGTTGTAGCTCACAGCAGGATCACGCCGGCCTTCTCGCAGGCCTGCATCGTTTCCTCGCTCCAGATCGAGGCCTGCACCTCGCCGATGTGGATCTTGCCGAGGAGCAGCATGGAAAGGCGCGACTGGCCGATGCCGCCGCCGATCGTGAGCGGCAGCTCGCCGTTTAAGAGCATTTTGTGGTACGGCAGCTCGCGGCGCTCGTCGCAGCCGGCGGCATGCAGCTGTTCGGACATCGACTTGGGGTCGACGCGGATGCCCATGGAGGAGATCTCCATTGCGCAGCCGAGCGGCTCGTACCAGAAGAGCAGGTCGCCGTTGAGCGCCCAGTCGTCATAGTCCGGCGCGCGGCCGTCGTGCGGCTTGCCGGAGCGCAGCGGCGCGCCGATGCCGATGATGAAGGCGGTGTGGTGCTCGCGCAGATAGGCGTTCTCCCGCTCCTTCGGCGTGAAGCCGGGGTACAGATCCTCAAGCTCCTGTGCCGTGATGAAGCTCACGCGGCGCTCGAGCTTGCCCATCCCCTGCAGCTGTGGATAGATGGCCTGCATCGTGTCCTGGGTGTCACAGATGGCCGTGACGATGTCCATGACCGTGGATTTGAGATAATCGATCTTGCGATCCTCGGGCAGGATGATCTTTTCCCAGTCCCACTGGTCGACATAGACCGAGTGGAGGTTGTCCAGCTCGTCCTCGTCGCGGCGGACGGCGTCCATATCGGCCACGATCCCGCGGCCGGGATAGAAGCCGTAACGCTTGAGTGCGAGACGCTTCCACTTGGCCAGCGACTGGACGATCTCGGCGCGGTGCTCCGATCGCAGGATGTCAAAGCTGACCGGGCGCTCGTAGCCGTTGAGGTTGTCGTTCAGGCCCGAGGCCTCGTCGACGAAGAGCGGCGCGGAGACGCGCTGCAGGTTCAAAAGCGCGCAGAGCCGATCTTCAAACAAACGCTTGAGCAGGCTGATCGCCTTTTGCGTATCATAGATGGAGAGATAGCTGACATAGCCCTCGGGGATGGTGAATTTCATGGGGTGCTCACTTTCCTTCCTCGCACAGGATCTCGACGATTCGCTGGTAGACCTCCTCCGCCTCGCGGCGGAATTTCTTTTTCATTTTCTTCGCCTGCTCCTCGCCGGCACAGAGAAGCGAGAGCGAGATGATCTCGCCCTTGCCGTCGGACATGGCGAGCGATACGCGGCAGCCGTTTTCGTCCGTTTTGCTCTCGGCGCGGATCATCGCGGCGCGGGCCAGCCGCTCCTCCACCGGCGCGATCAGCTTCAGCGCCTTTGAGCGCACGGAGTACGGCAGACTGCTCTCGACCGTTTCGGCGTTGCGCCGGCCCTTGTCGGTGATCGTATACTCCTCGTCCTCCTCGGTGATGTGTCCGGTGGCCATCAGATCGCCGAGGCAGTCGGAATAATCGAAATAGCCCACGCCGTCGTCGCACTGCTGGCACAGCTCGTCGAGCGTGCCGCGGTCGACCGGGGCGGGAAGACGGCTTAAGATAAACAGGATGAGCAGCTTGATATCCAGCTTTTCATGGATAAAACCGTGATGATCCATTTCTCTCTCCTCGCTTTTGTCGTTCTGATAATACTTTATTATACTTCTCCCCGGCATTTTTTCAAGAACAAAATGACACAACGCGCCATCCTCCGCATAAACTGTAATGAACTTTATCATCACAGGAGGTCGTATCATGCCGGACAGAGTCGTTCCCGGGCCGGTCGGAAACAGCGCAAGCATCCGAGAGGCCGTTTCCATCAATACAAACAAGATCTTTGACTGCTGCCGAGACAAGGACTGCGTCGACGAGCTGCGCGTCTATCCCACGATCAGCTCTCAAACCTATCTCGACAACGCCATCAGCATCCGCCCCAAAGCGGCGGAACTTCTATACATCAACGTCAATGTCGAGCCCGTCAGCTTCAACCGGGGGTATTACACCGTTGACTGCACGTATTTCTACCGCGTCACGGCCGAGACCTTCCCCGGCGCGCAGCTCTGCCGCGGACTGGCGGTCTTTGACAAGCGGGTGATGCTCTTCGGCAGCGAGGGCAGCGTCAAGACCTTTACCTCCGACGGCGAGGAGGCCATCGTCTCCCTCGACGATCAGCCCAGGGCCGTCGTCAGCGCCGTCGACCCGATCGCGCTGCACGCCTCTCTCGCCGATCCGGCCGAGACGCCGGGCAGCGACAACATCATAATCCCCGCCTTCATACTCGACGCGATGGGCGAGGATCTGATCACCGTGGACAATTTCCGCCGCTGGTTTGTCACGATCGGCCAGTTTTCGATGGTGCGTCTCGAGCGTGAAACGCAGCTGCTCATTCCGGCATACGACTACTTCCTGCCGGATAAAGAGTGTCCCGGCGCCAGCGAGGACGATCCCTGCGCGCTCTTCGGCCGGATCGATTTTCCGGTCGATGAGTTCTTCCCGCCCGACAGCGCCGTGGAAAGCAGCGATTACAAACAGTATAAATAATCAAACAGGCTGGGATTTCCCAGCCTGTTTTTTCTTTCAGTTAAAACTGTCAGTATTATCCTTGAACAGCGTTTCGATGCGCTCGCGCAGAGCGGAATGCTCGGGAAGGCTGAGCTGCGGGTCGGCAGCGAGAAGGGCTTTGGCCTCCTCCTGCGCGGTTTTGAGCACCTGGGTATCCGCGCCGAGATCAGCCACGTGCATCTCCGGCAGGCCGTGCTGGCGCGCGCCGAAGAAATCGCCGGGGCCACGCAGACGCAGATCCTCCTCGGAGATCTCAAAGCCGTTGTTGGTCTTACTCATGATCGAAAGGCGGGCTTTGACCTCCTCCCCCTTGTTGTCCGAAACGAGGATACACCAGCTTTTGTGCTGACCGCGCCCGACGCGGCCGCGCAGCTGATGCAGTTGGCTCAATCCGAAGCGTTCGGCGTTTTCGATGATCATCAGCGCGGCGTTCGGCACGTCCACGCCGACCTCGATGACCGTCGTCGCGACAAGGATATCTGTCTCGCCGCGGACAAAGGCGGCCATGACCGCGTCCTTGTCCTTTGGCTTCATCCGGCCGTGGACGCAGCTCACGGAGAGCTCCGGGAATTCCCGCGCAAGCTCCTTGGCGTGCTCCTCGGCAGATTTGAGCTTTTTCTCGCTCGGCGTCTCTTCATCCTCGTCATCCTCGACCTTCGGGCAGACGACAAAGACCTGACGCCCCTCCCCCACCAGCTTGCGGATGAAGCCGTTGAGACGCGCGCGGTAGCTCTCGTCCACGGCAAAGGTGCCCACCTTCTGCCGTCCGGGAGGCAGCTCGTCGATGATCGAGACGTCCAGATCGCCGTAGATCATCAGTGCGAGCGTGCGCGGGATCGGCGTGGCGGACATAACGAGCACATGGGGCTTTTCCCCTTTGCCGATCAGCGCCGAGCGCTGCCGGACACCGAAGCGGTGCTGCTCGTCCGTGACGATGAGGCCAAGGCGCGAATAGACGACATCCTCGGAAAAAAGGGCGTGCGTGCCGATGACAAGGTCGTATTCCCCGGCCGCGATCGCGGCTTTCGCCTCGCGCTTTTCTTTGGCGCTCATGGCCCCGGTCAGTCTGCCGATGCGCATCCCAAACGGAGCGAGCAGGCCGGAAAGCGTGGCAAAATGCTGCTCGGCGAGGATCTCCGTCGGCGCCATGAAGGCGCTGACAAAGCCGTTTTCCCGGCAAAGCCAGCACAGCGCCGCAGCGACAAGCGTCTTGCCGCTGCCGACGTCGCCCTGGACAAGCCGGTTCATCACAAAGCCGCCCGTCATATCCCGCGCCGCATCCTCGATCGCGCGCTTCTGCGCACCGGTCGGCGTAAAGGGAAGCGCGGCGTAAAAGGAGGAGAAATCCCGCGGCCGCATGGGGATGCCGCTCTCGCGCGTGCGCTCGGCGCGCATCGTACCGAGCGCGCAGGCCAGTACGAACAGCTCCTCGAACACGAGACGCCGCCGCGCGATCGCGAGCGCGTCAAAGTCCGACGGATAGTGGATGTTTTCATAGGCGTAGCGCGCCTGGGCAAGACCGTTGCGCGCGCGGATCTCTGCGGGCAGCAGATCGGGCAGCTCGCTTCCGCACTCGTCAAGCCCCTGGCGCACCGCGTCGCGGATCGTGCGCTGGTTCAGTGCGGCGTTCATCCGGTAGACCGGCAGGATGCAGCCCGTCACGCCGCGCGGCTTGTCCTCCTTTTCATAGGCGGGGTTGATCATGCTGAAACGGCTGCCGTTCCGCTCGATCTTGCCATAGAAGCAGACGCTGTCGCCGCGCGAGAGCTGATCCTTGATATAGTTCTGGTTGAAATATGTTATGTCAACCGATCCGCTCTCGTCCACCGCACGGAACTTGACAAGCTCCATCCCCCGTCTGACGCGGACAAGGCGCGGCATATCCGCCACAAGCGCGCGGATACACACGCCCTCCCCCTCCGGCGCGGCGGCGATCGGGCAGAATCGGGTCCGATCCTCGTAGCGCGAGGGGAAATAGGACACAAGATCATAGAGAGAAAAGACGCCGAGCTTTCCGAACGCCTGCGCCTTTTTCTCCCCTATTCCCTTGATATACCGTACGGATGTGGATAAGTCAGCCATGATCATTCACTGTAAGAGAGGGTATAATCCTCGTTGACGAGGACAAAGTCCTCGATCAGCCCTTTCGTGCAGATGATGCGGTTGTCCTTTGTGATCAGGACCATGTCAAAGCCGCCGCCGTCCGTCTTGCCGTACTGGCGCCAGTAGTTCAGCGACTGTACCTCGCCGAGGACGAACATCGCGGTCGACAGGCAGTCGGCCATCGTGCCGTCGGCGCAGATGATCGTCGCGGACAGCAGGTTGTTCGAGACGGGATAGCCGCTCTGCGGCTTGAGGATGTGGTGATAGGTATTGCCCGTCGTGACGTCGGTGAAGTACCGCTGGTAGCTGCCGGAGGTGACGACCGCGGTCTCCCCCACGTTCAGCACGCCGACGTAGCCCTTGCCAGAGTTGTTCGGATCGTCGATACCGACGCGCCACTGGCTTCCGTCGGGCTTCAGGCCGAGCGTCTGGACATTCCCGCCGAGGGAAATGATGCCGCTCGTCACGCCGGCGGCGCTCATCGCCTCGATGGCCTTGTCAGACGCGCAGCCCTTGGCCACCGCGCCGAAGCTCATCTCGCCGTAGGAGGGCATCGAGACGGTATAGGTGCCGGAGCTCGGAAAGCTTGTCAGCAGCACCTGGTCGAAGCAGACGCGGCTGAGCTCGTCGAGAATCTCGTAATCATAGGGCACATAGTACTTGCTGTCGATAAAGCCCCAGAGCTTGAGCAGCGGGTAGACCGTGAGATCCAGCGCGCCCGCGCTCTGGCTGTACACCTGCTTGGCGGCCGTCAGCATGTCGGCGACCTGGCCGGGAACGACCACGTTCTCGCCGTTTGCATGGTTGATCGCCCATACGGTGCTGGAGGGGTTTTCCGGGTCGAGCATCGTGTCCATCGAGCGGATCACGCTCTCCGCCGCGTTGAGACCGTCCTCGCGGTTTTTGCCGTAGGCCACCAGCGTCATCGTCGTGTCCATGGCAAACAGGATCCGGCTGCTCTCCTTGGTCTCGCCGCATGCGGCAAGCGGAAGCATCATCAACGCGCACAAAAGCGCGCAGAGGATCCTGGTAATGGCGTTTCTTTTTTTCATGTAAAATACTCCTCTTTCGGGGAAAGCTGTCATATTTTCTTCAGCCGTTCATTACAGCTTTTGTTATTATAACATAGATTGAAGAAAATGAAAACCGCTATTTACTTTGCCGGTATTTTTTGCTATAATGCTTTGGCAACATGCAAATGCGGCTGTAGCTCAGCTGGATAGAGTGCCAGACTCCGACTCTGGAGGTCGTGGGTTCGAATCCCGTCAGCCGTACCACGAAAAACCACCGATTGTATGCGAAATCGGTGGTTTTTGGTATTTTTAAGGGCAATTCAAAATCGGCAAAAATGGTTTTGGCGCACATTTGGCGCACAACCTCGAAAAAATCAGCGGTTACCGGGAAGGGTAACCGCTTTTTCATGCCCTGCGGAGAACGACGTCGGCAATGCTTTCCGCTGCCCGCTCGTCTGCCTCCTTGATGGCGTGACTGTATATGTCCGTGGTTGTCGATACCTGCGCGTGACCGAGACGCTTGGAAACGGTGAGAACGTCCGTCCCGTTGTAGATTAGCAGGGAGGCCATTGTGTGCCGGAACTTGTGGGGGTGGATCGGCGGCAGACCGTGTTTCTTGGAGAAGTTCGCCAGCCATTGGGTGACATTGTCGGGATTCATAACCCCGCCGTCGTCACGGGTAAACACATACTCGCTCTCAATCCAGCGGTCACCGTTTTTGACTTTGAGGCCGTCGTAATAGGCCCGGTACAACTTTAGAAGCTGGATCGTCTCAGACGGGACTTTGATAAAGCGCGTCTCGCCGGTCTTGGTCGTGTCCTCGTAGATCCCGCTCTCCGGTGTGTAGAGCAGAGCACGGTCAATGCGGAGCTGCTGACGCTTCCAGTCAATGGCGTCCCAATGCAGGCCCATGATCTCCCCGCGCCGGCAGCCGGTCACAATCAGAAGATGCGTGATGGTGCGCCACTTGACCGGCTCCAGTTCCAAGCATTCCAGAATCCGCGTCAGTTCGTCCGGCTGAAAGCTGTCCGTTTCCGGGCGCTCCTGTTTGGGCGGAGAGGCACGGTGCGCAGGGTTGTACGGGATCAGCATTTCCTTTTCCGCTTGGCTCAGTACGGAAGAGATTACCCGATGATAGCCGAGAATCGTCCGAGCCGAGAGCGGGCTTGTGTCTTGGGTGAGCTTGAAAAGGGTTTCGGTCTTATAGCCGAGCGCCGCCGCCAGGGTATCCGCCGTGTTCTTTGAGACGGTCTGCCCATGCACAGCAGGGCGAAACGTGGACGCGGCCATGCCGGAGGAGCGGGCGATCTCTGCCGAGGTCAGTTTCTTTGACTTCATCAAAGCGGCAATATCCTTTTTCGGTGTGGCCTTGATAGTCGCGGTTCGGATTCCGGCCTCTGCCATATTCGCATAGAACAAGTTCAAGTGCTGCGGGCGAATATCTGTCAGCTTCAGATGACCAATAGCGGCATTGATGCGTGTCAGCAATTCACGGTATAGCTCTACTGTCCGCCGTTTGGCACCGCTGCGCTCTTTGAGGCCGACAACATACTCCGCATATTGGGCGAATGTTTGCCGGTTGTCAGCAATAAAGCCCTTCTCGATCTGCTGCTCAAATTCAAAGGCAGCTTTCTGCACGGCCTTTTCCATCTGCTTGTCTGTCATCCCCGGATCCGGTTTCCAGGTCAGATAATGCCGGACTTGCTTGCCGTCCGTGCTGCGCCCGCTCGTGACGGTGATCTTATAGGCGACGCCGGTCTTGCCGTCAATCCTTTTGATGTTCGCCATTAGGGGCCTCCTCTCTCGCTTCACGGTGTCTATCAAGAATATCTCGTATCTCCCCAATGATTATTTCTTTATAGGCACGTTCATCACTAATCCCGTATTTTGCTACGCTTTCTGCAAGATAACCATAATGCAACATTACACTCGGAATAGATCCTGATGCATAGAGTTCCATTATACCGAAAAGTGTTTTTGCTGTATCCACGCCGTCTACAATGGTTGACGTGGGAATATTAATCTGAGGTTCTACTACATCTCTGTATAAGAGTGATAATTCTCTATCCAGAAAAGCGAGGGATAGATTATCGCCGTGAGCGCTGAGGTAATGCAACGCCTCTATACTTTGGTCAGATAGCCCCGTGTAGATTGCAGCAGCTTTGACATCTTCTTTCAACGTGGAGTGTTCAGATAAACCGAGGAGCCAATCTGTTGGCTTTCCAAAATATTTAGCTACTCTAACCGCCATATCAATGGTTGGTGTTTTTGTATCAGCACACCATTCTGAGAGTGCGCCGCTTGAAATTCCGATTTCGTTTGCTATTTCCGCAAGCTTTTTTCCTTTGCCTTTTTCCGCATCTACGAGATCGGAAAGACGCTCAGAGAAAATACGTGTTGTCTCTGTTGATTCTCTCTTCTTTCGACCTTTGCTCATGTTAGTCCTCCATAACACAACAATGAACTAATTTGGATTTAATTTCACTAAAATAACAATCAATGATATTTCGTCAGATGCGTTATTTGTGTGCTATAATGCGAACATCAATGAACAATAACATTATTGCTATCATTGATGAAACTAGAATAGCACGGCGGAATAAGATTGTCAAGGAGGGCTATCATGTGCAACGGAAAAATCCGCGCGCAAGCAGCACTAAAGGGTGTACGGCTCTGGGAAGTGGCTGAACGCCTCGGACTCAAGGATTCAAACTTCTCCAGAAAACTACGGCAAGAACTCCCAGAAGAGGAGCAGAAACGCATCATCAAAATTATTGATGAACTTGCTATGAATCGGGGGTGAGACAGATGCCAAGAATCAGAACCATCGACCAAGCATACGGAGAAATCAAGGAGCGGGATCCACATACTGCGTTGACAAAAACCGGCCTGCGCCGCCTGGTTACAACTCATGCGGTACCGTCCTTCCTTGTAGGGTGCAAGTACATGATTGACTTGGACAACTTGGAGGCCTATTTGCAAGGATCAATCCCGCAGCAGGAAACGGCGCGGGGGATTCGGGAGATCAAGCTATGAATGGCAAACAGAAGGCACAAGGCTTGATTTCCTCGTTGCTTCCTTCTGGATCCGAGCGGGCCGTGTCGCTGCGACGCCTGGCTGAGATGACCGGGTTTTCCACGCGAGAAGTCAGGCGGGCGATTCAAAGGGAGAGACTGTTGGGTTTTCCTATCTGTGAACTCGGCCGGGGCTACTTCTTAGCCGAAAACGAAGAGGAACGCCGCCGCTGGGTGCGCTCCATGCGAGGACGCGCCCGGCAAATCCTACGGGCTGCCCGAGCCGTTGAGAGAGGATGCGACACTATTGAGTAGAAAGAACAAAGTGAAACCAGGTATACTACTCTACTTTGACCAAGCCGAAGCGTTCGAGTATTTCACAGATGCGGAGGTTGGGCAGATAGTCAGGGCTGCTCTGCGGTTCGGGCAGTTCGGTGAGGACACTGTTTTCCAGGATAGGGCACAACAAGCAGCGTGGCATAGTATTCGACTTGCATTAATCCGCGACCATGCGAGCTATTTCCGTGATATTGCTGAAAGAACTTATTCGTCAATGTGCCGCGTATGGAAAGAGGCCGGAGCCGAGTACCCGGAAAAAGACGCTTGGATTGAATCAGAGACACAGCGCCTTTTATCGCTCGACGCCGAGCGGAGCCGGACGGTTCCGAGCGCACCCAACAGAAAAGATAGCCAACAGGATACCCAACCCCAACACGATAATAGTGTGATAACATCTCCAGCACCAGCACGATACGCGCCGACCGCCTGCGAATCTGCACCCGATAACAGAGACGGCGAATCGCTTTCGATAGAACAAGAATTTGAGGAAAAGCGGCGGAAATCCATCGAATTACTCAATTCAAGAACTTTTGAACGATTTTAATAATCCGCTGGCATTTGTCAGCAACGCGCGGGCATTTGATATCATTTGATATCAACCGCCTGCGAAAACGCAGGCGATAGGAGGAAACGCTATGCCAAACTCATGCCGTAAGGGTGCGGAGGGAGAGAGGGAGCTTGCCGCCCTCCTCCGCGCTGAAGGATATACTATCGACCGGGGCGGCACAACATCATTCGGAACTGTCCCGGACCTGTCCGGCCTGCCGGGGGTACATATCGAAGTGAAGCGGGTCGAGCGGCTTAATGTGCTGGAGGCTATGCAACAAGCTATAGCCGACGCCGCCAAATTCAAAGACGGTGCTCCCGCTCTGTTTCATCGGAGGAATAGGACGCCGTGGCTTGTTACAATGCGCCTTGTGGACTGGCTCCAACTGTACAAGGAGGCGAAGAATGAAAAACAAAGGGAGGGAAACATACCTTGACACACTGGCGAAAATTGGTCAATCCGGATTATCTTGGTTCCTATGCGCTGGAACCTGGGCAGGAATTGACCTTGACGATTGATAAAGTCCAGCTTGAGGAAGTGCACGGCCCGGATGGGCGCAAGGAAACCTTGCCGGTTTGTCACTTCCGGGAACGTGATGTCAAGCCGCTTGTGTTGAATCGCACGAACTCCAGGACAATAGAAAAGTTGGCAAAGACGCCGTATATCGAAAGCTGGGCGGGGATCAGAATACAGCTGTACTCCGAGAGAGTGCGGGCTTTTGGTGAAACTGTGGATGCCTTACGAGTGCGGCCATTCCCGCCGAAAGAGGCAGAAGTAAAGTGCGAGGCCTGCGGAGGCACGATCTCCGGCGCCTACGGTATGAATGCCGTAGATCTGGCAACTTATACCAAACGGAAATACGGCATGGCGCTCTGCCCTGCCTGCGCTACGAAGGAGGCAGCCGCCCATGCTTAGGCTCACAAAACGGAACTATTACAGTGAGGAGGCCAACCGGGAATATTGGTCGGCCTCCTTTGTCAAGGCTATGCTGCGCTGCCCTGCTGCGGCAATGGCAATGGAGCCGGAGGAACCGAGTACGGCCCTTCTTGTGGGATCCTATGTTGACGCCTATTTTGAGGGAACGCTTGACAGCTTCCGGGAAGATCACACGGAACTGTTCAAACGTGACGGCACACTGAAAGCTGATTATGTCCAAGCTGAGGAGATGATTGAGCGGGCGCGGTCCGATAAGGTTTTCATGGAGTACATGCAGGGGCGAAAGCAGGTCATTAAGACCGGCACCATCGGCGGCCTGCCCTTCAAGTGCAAGATGGACGTATACAAGAAAGGAAAGCGGATCGTTGATCTGAAAACCACGCGCAACACGGAGCCGATATACAAGTCCGGTGAGGGGTGGGTTACCTTTGCCGACGCTTGGGAGTGGCCGCTACAGCTGGCAATCTACCAGACTATTGAGGGGAACAGGTTGCCTTGCTTCCTTGCGGTTATCACAAAAGAGAACCCGGCAGATTTGGCCGTGATCGAAGTATCACAGGAGCGGCTTGATGCTGAGCTGCAGCGCCTCCTTGATAAGCTTCCCTACCTGGACGCTATCAAGAGCGGGATCATTGAGCCTCCACGCTGCGGCCGGTGTGCATATTGCCGGAGGACAAAGAAGCTGACAGGGCCGGTCTCGCTGGCCGAGTTTGAAAAGGAGTGAAAGGATATGTCCATTACAATCGAGATTGACACAAGCGAGCTTGACAGCTTGGTCGATGGTCTCAAAAAGCGCTTGACACCGGCACAGGTGGACCGGGCTATGTCTTCTGTTTTACGGGATACTGCCGAACACACAAAGGAGATTCTTAAGAGAGCAATCCCAGAACACTACTACGCGACGCCAGGTGAAGTTGGCAAAGCTATAGGGAAAGCAAGTCTCACCTCTGGCGGCTTGGGCGTGGGCTGCTGTATTCCCATCACCGGTGCGCGTAAATCTATCGGAGGCGGCTTTTCTGCTACCGGTGGAGCGCGAGGATGGGAGAGCCTACGCAAACGCTACAGGGTAAAGGCTCGCATAGTAAAAGGCGTACAAAGCACCCTGCCGCAAAATATGAGCAGTTACGGCGGACAAGCACCGTTTCGGAATCTGGGGCCGTCGCTGCGATCATTCAAAGACGCAAACGGTAATACAATTGCCAGGGGCGCTATTGGCCCGGACGGTGCCTTTGAGAAGTATCCGAAATCGTCACTCGGCAAACAGGTATTTACCAGAGGAGCAAAGGGCCGCCTGCCTATCAAGAAGGTGGTCGGTATTGCTATCCCACAAATGGCAGCGAACCAGGCGAGAGAAGATATAGAGGCAGGGATCCGGGAACACCTGGAAAAAAGCACGGCGGAAAAGCTCAACGCTCTTGTCCGGGGCGGGGGCTGACGCTGCCCGGCTTCCTGTTCTTTTATTCAATGAAATCTACGTAAAAGGTACTGTAACGGAAGAGGGCACCCCTTGCGGATGCTGCGAGTGCGCCGTAGCTCTAATTTTTGTATAAAATAATTACATTTCATTCATTTGTTTTGTTCAAAATAGACAGAAAGAGCGGGCTTTTTGACCCGCTCTTTGCTGAAATATGTGGTTTTTAAGATTTCATGCGGTGTTGGCCTTTTGTATCATAGTGCTTTTTTCTTGAAAAGCGCTTATCTGTGTGCTAAAATAGAGGCTGCAAATGGCAGGCTTTACAGCCTCTATCTTGCTGGGATTAGATAGCCGCTACCGTGGAATGTGGGCGGCTATCTTTTGTTATGCTGTGGGCTCAGCGCAGGATTTCACGAGCGGCAGACTTATTGAAGTTGGCGCAGGGCTCGTTCTAACCTTGCTGTTGGGGCGTCAGATAGCTTAATCACAATTAGCCAGGTTAGAATAGCTCTGTCTTGCTCTTCACGTGAAAGTGAAGAAAATCCTTTTTGCTTTTGCGATAAGGGCTTTCAAATATGAACTTATCCATTTTTGCTCTCTCCTTCTGTTTTAGGGCTTGAACACGCTCATTCCTTGAACGGCAGAGAAAAGGTAGATAATAGGATCCCCGGTATATCCTTTTGCATCCCAGGCAGCGCGAATCTTCTCGCAGGTGGTGTAAAAATCATCCTGTCGCTTTTTTGCTTTCTCAAGATCAGGGTTTACCGGGAGCACAGTTATTTTTGTGTCCATGATATTCCTCCTTGTCATATTATTGGGGGCCGTGGTATAATAGCCGCGGCCCCTGGTGGTCAGTCTCTTGCGCTCTTGCTTTCCACGGCTTGCGCAAGGGGCTTTTTTCATGCGCTGATCAAAAAGTGGCAGGTCGTGACGGGCTTGGTGTACTCGGTGTACAAATCGCCGTGTGCGGCCTTGAAAGCCTTACTGTCAAATCGGCTGCTGTTGACGTTCTTCCAGCTCGCTTTCCAGCCCTCGCCCTCCAGGACTTCCGCGCCCTGGTCGATCATGGCGCCCTTGATTTTGTCGGTCAGCGCCTCGGCCTCGGCCTGCAACTCCTCAATCATGGCCCGCACAGCCAGGAGATCCAGCGCGGTCTTGTCAAGTTCATTCTTGTTCATGGTATGTACCTCCTTGATTTGTTTAGGAGAGCGGCGGGGGGCATTAAGTTTATCAACTCGCGCACGCAGTCTTTCTTATCCGTTCCCGCTCTTACCTTGCGTTCTTATTTCACTTGGCTTCTCGCCGTACCTTTGACCGTACCTCTGCAGTTCTCACCGCTCGGCCGCCTATCTCCGGAGCTACTTTGTCCGCCTCGGCTCTCCCTTGTTCAGGGCTTCTTTGTTCCCTGCGACTATATGATAGCATACATGTACATGTATTTCAAGATGGCAAAACAGCCAAATATACATGTACGTTTTTGTGCAGAATTATACATGTACATATTAGCAATTCCGTGATACAATACCGGCGGGGTGATACTATGCCAAGATCGAAAGCGAGTAATGAAGCTCAATACAGATATAACGCCGCACATATAAAGCGCGTTCCACTTGATATGCGTATAGAGGACTATAATCGGCTGAAGAATGCAGCAGAAATCCAGGGCGAAAGCGTGAATGGCTATATTAAAAAGGCCATAGATGAGCGAATGGAGCGGGAGGGCCGGGTATGAAAACCTATACCATCATCGGCGGCGTCAACGGCACCGGCAAAAGCAGCCTTACAGGTGTTTTGAAAGCGCAGACGAATGACCTGGGCCGGATCATCGATGTGGATAAAATCACCGCCCAGAACGGCGGGAGTGCCATTCAGGGCGGCAAGATTGCGCTGGAGCGCATCCGGGAATGTCTGGACAAGGGGCAAAGCTTTACGCAGGAAACAACGCTCTCGGGGCGTAAAACAGAGCTTACAGCACAGGAGGCCAGAGAGCGGGGTTATTCCGTCCGGCTTTACTATGTGGGCCTTGACAGCGCCGAGGAGTGCTTACAGCGCATCGAGAACCGCGTAGCCCACGGAGGGCACAACATCCGCGAGGAGGACGTGTTACGACGCTTTGCGGGCCGCTGGGAAGCCGTGGCGAAGGTGCTGCCCTACTGTGACGAGGCGCATTTCTTTGATAACTACAACGGCTTTGTTGAGGTTGCCGAGTATGTCAACGGTGAATTGATCGTCAAAGGCAGCCAACGACCGGCCTGGGTGGAAGAGCTACAGGAATACCTTTCATAAAACACAACGCCGCCCGCATCGGACGGCGTTACTTTTTCTTCTTAAACGTATCGAACACGGACGGAACCTGTTGGGAGATCACCACGCGGGGCGGCTCCTCGGTTTCTTCATCCGGCTTGTTGCAGATCGCAGCGATAAAACCGATGATCATAAATCCGCCGACCAGGGCGAGGAAAATACCGATCAATCCCATGCCTGCCCCCCCTTCCGATCACAGTATATCACGGGGATATTGAGCTTTCAATATCAGGTTGCTTTTGGCGCACATTTGGCGCACAAGTGTGCGCCAAATCGTCAGAAGCAGTCATAGACTGCGAAAGGGGCAAGCCCCAAAAACCGCATAAAACCTGAACATTTCCGAGGTAATAAAAAGACGTGAAAAGAATTTGCGGCAACTCCGACTCTGGAGGTCGTGGGTTCGAATCCCGTCAGCCGTACCAAAAAAGTGACCAATTTCTTCTGAAATTGGTCACTTTTTATAACTTTTGTTGGATGATGTATTGTTTCCCCAATATCTCCCCACGCATTTTGAGGCGTTTTCCCTCTCTGTTTCTACCCCAAATCATCTAAAACGCCTCCCCAAATTGAACCATTTTCTACCTTCCGAAAAGCGAAAACAGAGTCATTACGACTCTGTTTTCATTTTTAATTTCAATTGCTCGTTTTCCCTTTTTAGGCGTTCGATTTCCTTCTGTAGCTCCATTGTTGTTTTTTGCGTTCTCTCTCGTCGTTGGCGTGCACCAATAGCTGCAAGTTCTTGCTGCACTGCTAAGTTGTGAATAGCTTCCTGTTCAGATTGCTTCACTCGCTCCAAGGCATCTCTAAGCTCCTCGATGTGCAAATCTCGTTCCGCAATATCGCCTGCATTCACTGTTTTCTGATCGTTTTTCTTTGATCGACCACTAACATAATCGTCAAGGGCTTCTCGCCCTTCATCAAGAAGTTCTTGATCTACAATGATATAGTATTCGCTTGTAGTTTTTACATCCGAATGGCCCATAGTGTCGCGTAACATCTAAATGTTTATTATACCAGAACAACATTTTATACAAGTATTAGATGTTACAAACTACTAGAGGCAAAAACTGAGCCGCCGCTTGCGGTTTACCCTTGACGGGTTCCGGAAGAGATGACACAATCTATAGTTCCGACGGTGGCCCTGCGGAGCTTGTACTGTTCCTGAGTCTGTCACCGTCGGCATGTTTATGCCCGGCATCTCTTCCGGGTTCAGTCAAGGGCGGCGGAGCCTTAAGTTAAACAACAATGCTATAAATAACAAAAGCCCAGGTATAAACCCGGACTTTGTCTACAGTCTGTGAAATCCGGCCAGGCGGCCGGATTTCTCTTATAAAACAAGGGCTGTTTAAACTTCTATTGCGACAGACCCAAAAAAGGAGACGGTTTCCCGTCTCCTCTTGAAAATGCATCCGCTTCAGTCAAAACCGTGATCCTTATGCTCCCAGAGTTCAGCAGATGAATTGCGTGTCAATATCCACTTGTAATCCTCATAAGTATTGTTAGGCTCAAGACCGTTCTCGTGATTCGTCGTAAATGTGGATACCAGCACCATGACCTGCTCAGGTGCAAGGCCCCGGGATTCTGCCTCTGCCTTCACCTCCTCATCTCCGGCGTATCCGATCTTCTTCAATGTGCATCCCTCGAACCCCTTGAAATAAGTCATCACTTCCTGCACTGCCGCGTCATAATCGTCGTAGTTAAAGTATTTGGAGGAAAATGCGCCGATACTGACCGAGTTACCGCACCCTGCTAAACTGAACACCATTGCCATTAATAAAACGATTGCTGTTATTTTCTTCATGATTAAATATCTCCTCTCTGTCATGTTCCTTATTATCAGTATTATATGTTTAAGACCCATCGNNNCCACGACCTGTTCATGCTGTGTCTGATATAGATCGATGCTGTAACGGTCGTGGACCGATACTATCTTCTGCCCAATCGCCGCGATCACTTCGTCGTGCTCATCAAAGAGCGTGAAGTTAAGACCGATGATGTTGCCCTTAATCTTCCAGTTAAGTCCCTGGATATTTGTAATATCTTTAAAAATGTGGAGCAGTTCATTGGAAAGAGTGAACTGCCGCCCGTCCGCCATCGTGATATAGTGTTTCTCATGAAGGCTTATCGGCTTTTTCTCCAAATGTGCCACCTGCTTACCGTCAGCATCAAAGATATCAGTCTTGCCGCGAATGACGACGATCGAAGACTTTGTCCAATACAGAACCTGTCCCTGTTC
>ONSW01000106.1 GCA_900320595.1 uncultured Eubacteriales bacterium
CTGCAGTTGTACTCAATAACTTTCGGACCTTTTTCTGTAAGCATGAGGCCGAAGTAGAGGCAGCCCTTGAAAGTGCGTCCCTCGGCGTTCATCGCGCGCATCGTCGGCACGAATATCTCCTCCATGCAGCGTGCCGCCGCCTCATCCGTATAATACGGATTCGGTGCGACGGTGCCCATTCCGCCGGTATTGAGGCCCGTATCACCGTCGCCGACGCGCTTGTGGTCCATCGAGCTTATCATCGGCACTATTGTTTTGCCGTCCGTGAACGCCAGCACCGATACCTCCGGTCCCTCCAGGAACTCCTCGATTACTATGCGGTCACCGCTCTGTCCGAATTTATGATCCTGCATCATCGACCTGACGGCATCTACGGCGTCCTCGCGGGTCTCCGCGATGACTACGCCCTTGCCGAGTGCAAGTCCGTCAGCCTTGATGACAGTCGGTATTGGCGCGCTCTCGAGGTAGTAGAGCGCATCGCCCATATTGTCAAATGTCTGATAGCGCGCGGTCGGTATGCCGTACTTCTTCATGAGGTTTTTTGAGAAAACCTTGCTGCCCTCAATGATGGCTGCTGCCGCGTTAGGGCCGAAGCACGGAATGCCGATGTTTGTCAGCTCATCCACGCAGCCCATAACAAGCGGATCGTCAGGCGCCACAACGGCATAGTCAGGCCTGTTCGCCTTGGCGAACGCCTTTATGCCCTCGATGTCGGTCGCCTTCACCGGGAAGCATTCGGCATCCATGGCGATGCCGCCGTTGCCCGGAAGCGCATAGATATGGTCGACGCTCTTGTTTTCTCTGAGTTTCTTGATTATGGCGTGCTCGCGGCCGCCTCCGCCTACTACCAGAATATCCATAGCGATCTCCTCTGCTATCTTATATGAGGTTTAGTGGTGGAACAGTCTCATGCCTGTGAAGGCCATCGCTATTCCGAGCTTGTTGCAGCAGTCGATAACGGCATCGTCTCTGATGGAGCCGCCCGGCTGCGCTATATAACTTACGCCTGACGCAGCCGCCCTCTGCACGTTGTCCCTCGTCCGTGAAGCGCTCCGGCTGCTCGGTGAAGTACTTCTGCCATACGCCTTCGGCGCAGCAGTCCTCTTCGTTCTTGTTTATGTAAGCGTCGATGACATTGTCTCTGTCAGGACGTCTGATCTCGTCTTTGAAAGGCAGACCCAGCACCTTGTCGTGCATGCGCAGGAACCATGTGTCGGCCTTGCCGCCCGCGAGTCTTGTGCAGTGCACTCTCGACTGCTGGCCGGCACCTACGCCGATTGCCTGGCCGTCGTGCGCGTAGCAGACGGAGTTCGACTGCGTGTATTTGAGCGTTATGAGCGCCACGATGAGGTCGCGCACGGCTTCCTCAGGGAGCTCCTTTTTCTCAGTAACTACGTTGGAGAGCAACTCGCGGTCGATTTTGAAGAAGTTGTGCCCCTGTTCAAAGGTGACTCCAAAGACCTGCTTCGTCTCCTTCTCAGGAGGCAGGTAGTCAGGGTCTATCTGCACGATGTTGTAGCCGCCCTTTTTCTTCTGCTTCAGGAGCGCGAGGGCTTCATCAGTGTAACCCGGAGCGATGACTCCGTCCGAGACCTCGCGCTTGATTATGCGAGCTGTTGTCTCATCGCATACATCTGAAAGTGCGATCCAGTCTCCGAAGGAGCACATGCGGTCTGTTCCCCTTGCTCTCGCGTAAGCGCAGGCGAGAGGCGAGTCGTCTAAACCCTCAATGTCATCTACAAAGCAGGCTTTTTTCATCTTGTCCGTAAGCGGGAGGCCTACGGCGGCGCCTGCCGGGCTGACGTGCTTGAATGAGGCGGCAGCCGGCAGGCCGAGAGCTTCCTTAAGCTCTCGGACGAGCTGCCACGAGTTCAGCGCGTCAAGGAAGTTGATGTATCCCGGCCTTCCGTTTATGACCTCGAGTGGCAGCTCGGCGCCGCCCTCCATAAAGATCCTTGCCGGTTTCTGATTCGGATTGCATCCGTATTTGAGTTCGAATTCCTTCATTGTCTGTGTCTCTTTCTTCATCGCTCCCTCCGGAGCGGAACCTTGTAGATTTTTTAAAATATCCCGATTTTGTCAAGGTTTTTCCCAGAAAACCTTGACAAAATCGTCCAATTGCCATGGTTAAAGCAAGATAACCACCTAAATTCGACCGTTTTAGGGCCCTTATCCTTCATCAACCTTGACAAAGTTGCCCATTTCGGCGAGTTAGAACAAGATAACTCGACAAATTCGATCGTTTAACAGCATTTTTTGTTTGAAGGCCCGCTCACAAGCGGCCTCTTGCGATCAACAATGTCTGTATATGAGCCCGCTCATAAACGGCCTCGTGCGATCAGCAATGCTTGTTGATCATGCGTGCTTCTGCGGCTCCGCTTGCAAGATCCGTATATCTCACGTACAGGGAGATCTTGTTGTCCTCGTCGAGGGCGTTCCATATCTCTTCTGTGAACGC
>ONSW01000001.1 GCA_900320595.1 uncultured Eubacteriales bacterium
CGAGATCGTCAACACCTATCCCGAGTCGATCGAGACCCTGCTTTCCGTCGGCATGCACTGCCTCGGCTGCCCCGCGTCCCAGGCTGAAAGCCTCGAGGAGGCCTGCGCCGTCCACGGCCTCGACCCTGTCGTCGTCGCCAAGGCTGTCAACAGCGCCATCACCGCCGAGCGCGGATAAGAGCCTTTTTCAAAAAAAGCCGAGAGGATTAAGTTCCTCTCGGTTTTTCATTCAATCTAAAGTCAGATATCTGAAAAAGTTCTGCTTGACTTTTTCATGCTTGATACATATAATGTAAAAGCTGTCCGAAAAGGATAGATCGGGGTGTAGCGCAGATGGTAGCGCGCTTGGTTCGGGACCAAGAGGCCCGGAGTTCAAATCTCCGCACTCCGACCACTTAAAAACGCCGAAGCCGCAAGGTTTCCGGCGTTTTTGCTTTCCTGAGCGCGTAGCACTCGAGTGATAAATTATCCCCCAAATTATCCCCAAACTTTGAGTAATAAAAATCGCTTCGATAATTCTTTATAAATTAAACCCATGAGAAAAATATCCGATTTGCTAATATGTTGAAAAAGCAATAAGGATATTATATACTTTTAATAAATTGACTGCAAAGGGGCGAGAAGATGAATAACGATCTTCCTAAAGTTCACAAGAAGACTTCGTTTTATGTCTGCTTAGTACTCGGAGCATTTATGGTCTTGTCCGCCATATCTGATTGGTTGTATGGCAGCATTGACATGCACGACAATGCTATCATCCCGTTTTTCTGGGGCATGGTTCTTCTTGTGGTGGCCTACTTCCTGAAACGCCGCAACGATCAAGAACGCACCGCTTATAATCAGGCGGTCGAAGCCCGGAAGGCTGAGCTTCAAAGGCTTGAGAACGAGCTCGAAACACAAAAAGCGGAAGTCCAAGAAATAAAAGAGAAGTATCGCGCTGAACAAAATGCGGCAAAGGCTCGACAGATTGAGTGGGAAAGAACACACGGCAGGATTATCACCAAAGTTGCCGGCGTTACTTATGACAACGAGGACGGTAGCTCCCGTCAGAGAATCCTTAAAGCGGCAATGGCCGAGGAGACGAGCGGATCGATCACGTTGGAACTGTACGATTACCGGGGCACCGATGCGATTGCCGTTTTATACGACGGCGAAGAGATCGGAAACATCCCGAAAAACAGAGTCGCGGAAGTCAAGGCTGTCATGGATCGGATCACCGGCGCGCATCTTGACGTTGACCGTTTCAGGCCAGAAGATGAAGATGACGACGAGCCTCGCGGTGTTGACAGCTACATATACCGCGCGGATCTGACGCTCGTTTACGCCAAAGAACCTGACGTTGCTTCTTAATGCACGGCATATCTGATTCAAACTACGAAAACTATCTCCGCACTCCGACCACGTAAAAACGCTGAAAGCACAAGGCTTTCAGCGTTTTTATTATTTTCATACCTTTTGCGAAAAAAGAAAATTCTTTTCTTTTCCCGCACAGCGGGTGTATACTGTTTTCAGCTTTTGACAAAATACGACCCGGCGGCCACACAAGGCCGCGGAAAGGATGAAACATGCAGACCAAAGAAGCCATTGAAAAAGTACTTGACGCGCTCAACGACGATCCCAAAGTCGTCGAAGGCATGGAAACGGACGTGGAAGGCACGCTGCGCACCCTCGTCGGCAACGACGTGAGCGAGCAGGACTTCTCCAACCTCACCAAGGGCACGAGCAAGCTCTTCTCCGACAAGGCGATCGCCGCGCTCTTCCTCAAGCTCCTGAAGAAAAAGGCCAACCGCAGCGGCCTTGTCAAGCTGCTGCTCAAGGTCGGCGGCGTCTCGCTGCTCATCAAGCTCCTCTCCAAGAGCAAGAAAGAGGACGACGATGACAACTCGCTGCTCTCCTCGCTGCTCGGCAGCTCCGTCGGCACCAACCTGCTGCTCAGTCTCATCGGCAAGAAGACCGACGAGATCCCCGCGCTCGATCTGCTGCTCGGCGCGGTCAACGGCAAGGACGATAAGGACGACAAGACCGGCCTTCTCGGCACGCTTCTCGGCGGCATCCTGAAATAAAGTATACGGCGCTTCCCAGACGGCGGGCTTTTGCCCGCCGCCTTTTTTGATTAAAAGCATCTCGCCGATAAAGAAGTCCGAAGGGCTGGATCCCCAACCCCCAAAGCCTTCCCCTTTGGGGAAGGTGCCCCAGTGCTCACGCTGGGGCGGATGAGGGCTGAATCCACAACTCAAGAAGCCTTCCCCTTGAGGGGAAGGTGGCCGAGCGAAGCGAGGTCGGATGAGGTGGAGGAACAAGGACAGCAACACCTCATGTTTTTCCTTCACCGGCTGAACTGCCCCTGACTTCTCCCTTGTCATAACCTCCGCCGCCGCGCCATATAGTTTGGCATGGGAGGTGGGAGTATGGACAAGTTGAAACTGTATATCGCCTCGGCGCTCTTCATCCTGCTCACGGTGGCAAAGCTGCTCTTTCCCGCCCAATTGGACACGCTCCGCCGCGAGGCCGGGCGCCTCGGGGGCGGGGAGACGGACTACAAGGGCACGGTCGAGGCGATCGGCCGCTGTCTCAGCGACAGGGATTTCGGCGACAAGCTCGTCGCTGTGTTCCGCGAATATACCAAGGAGGAGACGGAAGAGATCACATGAAAAACCAGCATTTCGCGCTCAGCGCCGGGGCGATCCTGCTCGGCGCTTTCCTGTATTCCGCCATGAGCTTTTCCGAGCTCGCAGCCGTCCTCACGCCCGTCATCGTTCACGAGCTGGGGCATATCGTGACGCTGCGGCTCTATGGTCTGCGCATCCGGCGCTTTTCGGCCGATCTGCGCGGCCTCTGCATGGAATACAGCGGCGTCTGCACACCCCTTGCCCACGCTGTCTCGGCGCTGGCCGGGCCGGCGGCGGGGCTGGCCTATGCCTTCGCCGCCTCTTATTTCGGCCGCCGCAGCGGCAACGAGGTGCTCACGCTCTCTTCCGGGGTCAGCCTGCTGCTCAGTCTTTTTAATCTGCTGCCCGTTCTGCCGCTCGACGGCGGGCGGGTATTTGCGATCGCGGCCGATGAAGTCTTGGGCGGCCGGAGAGGGGACAGGCTTACCAAAACGGTGGGGCTCGTCCTCTCCACCGCGCTTTTGATGGCGGGCACCTGGCTCATGTGGCAGGGGAAGGGAACGGCGCTTGCCCTCGCCGCGATCTGGCTCCTGGCCGCCCAGCCGGACAACGCCGCACTTGTAAAACGCAGGGAACTATTGTAAAATAGGGGACACTCTTAAAAGATACGGAGAGAGTCATGGATAAACGACTGGAACGCATCCTGCCGCGCGTGCAGAAGCCAGCGCGCTATACCGGCGGCGAGTATAACCAGATCATCAAAAACAAGGACGAGGTGGAGCTCCGCCTGGCCTTTTGCTTCCCGGACACCTATGAGATCGGCATGTCGAATCTGGGCATGAAGATCCTGTATAAAACGATGAACAGCCTGCCCTTCGTCTGGTGCGAGCGCGCCTTCGCTCCTTGGGGCGACATGTACGAGGAAATGAAAAAGGCGGGCATGCCCCTCTATGCGCTCGAAAGCGGCGACAGCCTTGCCGAGTTTGACGTTCTGGCCTTCTCCATCGGCTATGAGATGGCCTACACCACCGTGCTCGACATGCTCGACATGGCCGGCGTCCCGCTGCGCAGCGCGGACAGGCCCGACCTCTTGCCGATCGTGTTCGCGGGCGGCTCGGCCTGCGTGAACGGCGAGCCGATGGCGCCCTTTATGGACCTCTTCGTCATCGGCGAGGGCGAGGAGATGAACAACGAGCTCCTCACGCTCCTGCGCCGGGCAAAGGCCGAGGGCTGGAGCAAGCAGGCCTTCCTGCGCGAGGCCGCCCACATCGGCGGCGTCTATGTGCCAAGCCTGTATGACGTCGCTTATAACGACGACGGCACGGTCAGATCCATCACGCCCATCGACGGCGCGCCCGAAAAGGTGCAAAAGCGCATCGTCGAGGATCTTGACGCCGCCCCGTACCCGACCGATCCCATCGTCCCCTCTACCGAGGTCGTCCAGGACAAGGTCGACATCGAGCTCTTCCGCGGCTGCGTGCGCGGCTGCCGCTTCTGCCAGGCCGGGCATATCTACCGCCCGATCCGCGCCAAAAAGCCCGAGACGCTCATCCGCCAGGGCATCGAAACGCTGCAGAACACCGGCTATGAGGACGTCACGCTCCTCTCACTCTCAACGAGCGACTACCGCCATCTGACTGCGCTCTGCGACGGATTGCTCGAATACTGCGAGCCGCGCAGCATCGGCCTCGCGCTGCCCTCGCTGCGCGCCGATAATTTCTCGATGGATCTGATGGAGCGCCTTCAGCGCGTGCGCAAGACCGGCCTGACCTTCGCCGTCGAGGGCGGCAGCCAGCGTCTGCGCGACGCGATCAACAAAAATGTAACCGAGGAAGAGCTGCTCCACACTTGCGCCATCGCCTTTGCCGGCGGCTGGAACGGCGTGAAGCTCTATTACATGCTCGGCCTCCCCACCGAGACGGACGACGACATCCGCGGCATCGCGGACATGGCCGACCAGGTGCTGCACTGCTGGCGCGAGAACGCCAAGAACAAAAACCGCGGCGTGCGCATCACGATCTCGACCTCCTGCTTTATCCCCAAGCCGCACAGCCCCTTCCAGTGGGAGGCGCAGATCTCCAAGGAGGAATACCTCCGCCGCGTCGAGCTGCTGCGCACGTCCATCACGGCGCGCAACGTGACCTACAACTGGCACGACGCCGAGACCAGCGTCATCGAATCCGCTCTCTCGCGCGGCGACAGACGGCTTGGCGACGTGCTCGAGACGGTCTGGCGCAGCGGCGGACGGCTCGACGCCTGGAGCGATTATTTCAGCTACGAGCGCTGGGAAAAGGCCTTTGAATCCTGCGGGCTCGACCTTGCCTGGTACGCCTCGCGCGAGCGGGGGATGGACGAGGTGCTGCCCTGGGATATGATCGACGTCGGCGTGCGCCGCGCCCACCTGGTGCGCGAGCGGGAGCGCTGCTATGCCTCCGAACTCTCGCCCGACTGCCGCAAACAGTGCTCCGCCTGCGGCGCGGCCAGAATGCTCCACGGGAGGAAATGTGATGAATAAGCTTCGCATGCGCTTTTCCAAAACAGGACGCGCCATATATATCTCTCACCTCGACCTGATGGCGACCATGCAGCGCGCCTTTTCCCGCGCCGGCAGCCGTCTGAAATACTCCGAGGGCTTCAACCCCCGCCCGCAGATCTCGATCGCGCTGCCGCTCAGCGTCGGCTGCTCGAGCGTATGCGAGCTGATGGACTTCCAGCTCCTTGAGGAACAGGTTGACATAACAACACTGAAAGACCGCCTCAACGCCACGATGCCCGAGGGCATCGAAGTTCAGGAAATATACGAACCGACCAGGAAAAACGCGGAATTGAAGTGGCTGCGGATCGAAGGCGTGTTTGAATATGACGACCGGCCGGTTGACATAATGCTTGAACAACTGCAGGACTTCTTCTCCCGTGAAAGCATCGTCATCGAAAAGAAGACCAAGCGCGGCTTCGGCGAGATGGACATCCGCCCCGCCATCCGCGAGATCTCCTTTTTCGCCCGGGCGGGGGAGAGCGTCGCCCTGGCCGCAATAATCAGCGCCCAAAATCCCACGCTCAACCCCGATCTGCTCCCCGCTGCCTTGCGTGCTCTCTCCCCTGAGATCGCCCCGGATTTCGCCAAATTCACCCGCATCGAGACCTACGACGAAAAAATGACCCTTTTCCGCTGATTTTACGCTAAAAAACTCTTGCAATCCGCCGTTTGGTATGGTATCATATCGAAGCTTGTGAAGGACACAGGCATGAGAAAGGCGGTCCGCTGCCGCGGCGCGCAAGGCGTCCTCCGGTCATGAACGTCTATATTAGGAAGGATTGGATTGTTATGGATCTGGTCAAAATTCTCAGTGACAAGTACATGAAGGCTGAGCTTCCCGAAATGAACGTCGGCGACACCGTGCGTGTTCTCGTCCGCGTCAAGGAAGGCAACCGCGAGCGTACGCAGGCTTTCGAAGGCACGATCATTGCCAAGAAGCACGGCGGCATCAACGAGACCATCACCGTTCGCCGTATCTCCTACGGTGTCGGCTGCGAGAAGGTATTTCCGGTACATTCTCCGTCCATCGTCTCCGTGACCACCGTCCGCAAGGGCAAGGTCCGCAGAGCAAAGCTCTACTACCTCCGCGACCGCGTCGGCAAGGCCGCCAAGGTCAAAGAGCGTCTTTGATTCGTCACGAAAAAAAGGAAGCCCGTTGGGCTTCCTTTTTTTATGTTGCCAGAAACGGGCAAATCGGTGTATAATATTTCGGAACATTTTCAGGGGTCAAACGACCCGATCAGATAAACCAGTACAGCGGGAGGGATCTCTCTATGGACCGCAGGAAAACGACAAAAAAGAAAAAGGAAACGGTATCGCCGGAGGTGCAGGCGCGGCGCGAGGCTTACGACTGGATCCAGTCGCTGATCTCGGCGCTTTTGATCTGCGTGCTGGTGTTTGTGTTTGTCGTCCGCATCATGGACGTGAACGGAAGCTCGATGGTCCCGACGCTGGTCAACGGCGACAAGGTGCTGGTTTCCGGCTTATTCTATGAGCCTGACCGCGGCGACATCGTCGTGTTCAAAAAGGACAGCTATAATGACAACAAGGCGCTCGTCAAGCGCGTGATCGCCGTCGAAGGCGACGTTGTCAACATCGACTTTGACAACGGTATCGTCTATGTCAACGGCGAGGCGGTGGAGGAGGATTATATCGACGTCTCCACCAACACCAAGCTTGACTTCATCGGCCCGCAGACCGTGCCGGAAAACTGCCTTTTCGTCATGGGCGACAACCGCAACGCCTCCACCGACAGCCGCGACAAGCGCATCGGCATGGTGGACAAGCGTCTTGTCATCGGCAAGGTGCTGCTCGTTATTTATCCTTTCTCCAGCTTCGGAACGGTGGAATGATGGCAGAGAATGCATTTGAAAAGCTGAATATCCAGTGGTTCCCCGGCCACATGACCAAGGCGCAGCGAATGATCGAGGAGAACATCGGTCTTGTCGACGCGGTGTGCGAGCTTCTTGACGCCCGCATTCCGCGCGCCAGCCGCAACCCCGACATCGACCGCCTTGCCGCCGGAAAACCGCGTCTTGTGATCCTAAACCGCTGTGATCTGGCGGATCCGGCCGTGACAAAGCTGTGGAGCGCGGCCTTCCGTGACCAGGGTCTTGCGGTGCTCGAGACGGACGCACGCTCGGGCAAGGGCATCAACGGCTTTGTCCCGGCGGTGCGAGCCCTGCTTGCTGACAAGCTTGCCGACTATGAGCGCAAGGGACAGAGCGGCCGCGGTCTGAAGATCATGGTGCTCGGCATCCCCAATGTGGGAAAATCCACTTTTATCAACAAGGTTGCCGGGCGAAAGGCCGCCGCGGCCGGGGACAAGCCCGGTGTGACGCGCGGCAGACAATGGATCAACATCGACCGCGGCCTTGACATGCTCGACACGCCCGGCATCCTCTGGCCGAAATTCGACAGCCAGGAGGTCGGCGAGATGCTGGCTGTCACGAACGCGATCAAAAGCGACGTGCTCGACCGCGAAACGCTCGCGGCCAACTTTATGCTGCGTCTGCGCGAGCTTTACCCCGAGGCGATCGAGAGCCGCTACGGCATCAAGCCGACGGGGGATGAAAACGGCTTTGAACTGTTGGAACTTGCGGCTAAGCGCCGCGGTTTCCTCGTCTCACGAGGCGAGTATGACATCGAGCGCATGGCGAACACACTGCTCGATGAATACCACAGCGGCAAGCTCGGCCGCCTGAGTCTGGAGAGACCGGAATGACAGAACTCTGGAGCATCGAAAACGAGATCTACGAAAGCGGCGTCGCCCCGCTGTGCGGAGTCGACGAGGCGGGCCGCGGCCCGTTGGCCGGGCCGGTGTGCGCCGCAGCGGTCATCCTGCCGCGCGGTCTCGTGATCGAGGGATTGAACGATTCGAAAAAGCTCAGCGAGAAAAAACGCGAGCTTCTCTATGACGAGATCATCGAAAAGGCGGTCTCGTACGGGATCGCGTTCGCAACCGTTGAGGAGATCGAGGAGAAGAACATCCTCGAGGCGACCTTTCTTGCGATGAACCGAGCGATCGAAAAGCTCTCGGTCCAGCCGGCGCTTGCCCTCATCGACGGCAACCGCGACAGGGGCATCGCCGTGGAGGCGCGCTGTGTCATCGGCGGCGACGGCAAATGCGCCGATATCGCGGCGGCCAGCATCCTTGCCAAGGTGACTCGTGACCGGTATATGCTGCAGCTTGCGCAGCAGTACCCGCAGTACGGTTTTGAAAAACACAAGGGCTACGGAACGGCGGCGCACTATGCGGCGATCCGTACCTTCGGGCCGAGCCCTGTCCACCGGATGAGCTTCCTGAGGAAGATGCACTGATGGAAGCAAGAGAACTCGGACGCTTCGGGGAAGAGCGGGCGGCACATTATCTGCGTCTTCATGGCTATCGGATCGTGGAGACAAACTATGCCTGCCGTCTCGGGGAGATCGACCTGATCGCGCGAAAAGGACGCTATCTCGTTTTCGTCGAGGTCAAGCTGCGCAAAAGCGGCGATTTTGCCGCCGCGCGCGAATTTGTGACCCGCGGCAAGCAACAGCGCATCCTCTCGACCGCGGCCGTCTATCTTGCCCAGAACGAGACGGAGCTGCAGCCGCGCTTCGACGTGATCGAAATCTATGCGCCGCAGGGCGAAAAGGGAAAGATCACGATCAACCACATCGAGGACGCGTTTTCGTAATAACGGTATGTAGGGGGAGGGGCTTGCCCCTCCCGCTGTTTAAGACCTGCTTTTCAGCAGCAGCCGCGCGGACAAAAGGTGGAGCAATAGGTCTCGCCCTTTGTCTCGGCTTTTTCACTGCGGACATGGATCGTCTCGGCGCTGCAGCGGCAATCGACGGTGTTGTACTTGCAGCCCGTCACGTCGCATCCGACACCGGGCAGAATCTCATGCTTGTGTTCGGCCATTTTTCATATCTCCTTTCTTCCAAGCGTCGGCATTATTGTTTGAAAACAGAAACTTGATTATGCGGGGGAACAGCATGGCACTCTACGCGATCGGCGATACGCACCTTTCCATCGGAAAGGACAAGCCCATGGACATCTTCGGCCCGGCCTGGGACAACCATACCGAAAAGCTGCGCGCGGGCTTTTCAAAACTGCATAGCGACGATACGTGCGTCATCTGCGGCGACATCAGCTGGGGAATGGGACTGGAGGACACGCTGGAGGATTTCCTGTTTATCGATTCGCTTCCCGGACGCAAGATCATCCTGAAGGGAAACCACGATTATTGGTGGAGCACGGCCGCCAAGGCCGAAAAGTTTTTTGCCGCGCACGGGATCACCACGATCGAGATCCTCAACAACAACTGCTTTTTCTACGGCGAGACGGCTTTATGCGGCACGCGGGGCTGGTTTTACGAGGAGGAGACCGGCCAGGAGCATGATAAAAAGATCATGCTGCGCGAGATCGGGCGGCTGCGGACCTCGCTTGAGGCGGCAGGGGAACGGGAAAAGATGGCTTTTCTGCACTATCCGCCGCTCTTCCTCAAATACCGCTGCGAGGAGATTCTGGCGCTGCTCCGGGAGCACGAGGTGAAAATGTGCTGCTACGGCCATATCCACGGAAAGGGCTGCCGGATGAGCTTTAACGGTATGAAGGACGGCTGCGAGTTCCGTCTTGTTTCGGCCGATTTTGTGAACTTTGAGCCGGTGCTGCTCCTGCCGTGAGGAAAAAGCGAAAAAGCGCACCGCAATTCATGAATTTGTCATTGATTTTACTGGAATTATCTGATATGATAACCAAGTCTGCATAGATAATATAGGAGGGCAACCAACCATGATCGTAAAGAACATCGAGAAAAAAGAGGACAATACCGTATCCTTCCAGGTAAGCTGCGACGCGGCCGAATTTGAAAAGGCCATCAACAGCGCCTACCTGAAGGCGAAGAAGAATATATACATCCCCGGTTTCCGCAAGGGCAAGGCGCCCCGTGCCATCATCGAGGGCATGTACGGCTCCGAGGTCTTCTATCAGGACGCGATGGACGAGCTGGCTCCCGAGGCCTATGACCTGGGCGTCAAGGAAGGCGAGCTGAAGGTTGTCGGCGCGCCGGCTATCACCGACGTGAACGTCACCGAGGAAAAGGGCGTCGAGTACACCTTCTCCGCGGAAGTCTATCCCGCCATCACCCTTGGCCAGTACAAGGGCCTTGAGGCCGAGCGTCCCGTGCGCGAGATCACCGAGCAGGACATCGCCGACGAGCTGGAGACGGCCCGCAAGCGCAATGCCCGCAAGGTCAGCGCCGATGACCGCGAGGCGAAGATGGGCGACATCGCCAACATCGACTTTGACGGTTATCTCAACGGCGAGCGCTTCGACGGCGGCAAGAGCGAGGGCTATGACCTCACGCTCGGCTCTAATTCCTTCGTTCCCGGCTTCGAGGATCAGATCGTCGGCATGAAGGTCGGCGAGGAGAAGGACATCAACATCACCTTCCCCCAAGAGTACACCCCCGAACTCGCGGGCAAGGACGTCGTTTTTAAGGTCAAGCTCAACAGCCTCAGCTTTGATGAGCTGCCTGAACTCGATGACGAGTTTGCCGGCGACAACGGCTTTGACACCCTTGACGAGTACAAGGCCGACATCCGCGCCAACATTGAAAAGCGCTTCAGCGAGCAGGCCGACAGCGCCTTCCGCAGCGAGGTCGTCAAGAAGGCCATCGACAACATGACCGTCACCGTTCCGAACTCCATGATCGCCTCCAAGGTCGAGGACATCCTGCGCAACTATGCCGCGAACTTCGGCATGACCGACCGCAATATGCCCCTTGACAAGCTCCAGGAGATGCTGGGCGTGGATGAGAACATGATGAAGCTCAACATCCGTCCCGCGGCTGAGTATCAGGTAAAGAACGACCTGCTGCTTGACGCCGTCGTCGAGGCGGAGAAGCTTGATGCTTCCGCTGAAGAGATCGACGCCTTCGTCGAAAAGATGGCCGAGGGCTTCGGCGCTACCGCCGAGCAGCTGAAGGCCTACTTCGGCGAGGAGACGCTGGCCGAAGAGGTCAAGAAGGACAAGGCCGGCAAGCTGATCGTCGACAGCGCCGTTGCCGTTGCCCCCACCGCCGAGGAAAAGGCGGAGGAAAAGCCCGCAGCCAAGAAAAAAACCGCGAAGAAGGCCGCACCCAAGACCGAGGACGGCGCGGAGAAGCCCAAGCGTACCCGCAAGAAGGCCGAGCCGAAGGCTGAGGAAGAGAACAAGGCCGAATAAATCCACCGGGATCAGGATATGCTCTCTTGGACGCTGATAATTGGAAGGAGAGTTTCATACAATGAGTTTAGTCCCTTATGTCGTTGAGCAGACGAGCCGCGGCGAGCGTTCATACGACATTTTCTCCCGACTTCTCAACGACCGCATCGTGATGCTCAGCGAGGAAGTCAACGATACCACGGCAAGTCTGATCGTCGCCCAGCTCCTCTATCTCGAGGCGCAGGACCCCGACAAGGACATTCAGTTTTACATCAACAGCCCCGGCGGCAGCGTGACGGCAGGTCTCGCGATCTACGACACGATGCAGTACATCAAGCCGGACGTCTCCACGATCTGCATCGGCATGGCCGCCTCGATGGGCGCGTTTCTTCTCTCCTCCGGTGCAAAGGGCAAGCGCATCGCTCTGCCGAACGCGGAGATCATGATCCACCAGCCCTCCGGCGGGAGCCAGGGCCAGGCGACCGATATCCAGATCCAGGCCGAGCAGATCCTGAAGATCAAGAAAAAGCTCAACGAGATCCTCGCAGGCAATACCGGAAAGGATATCGCCGTGATCGAGCGGGATACCGAGCGCGACCACTTCATGACCGCCGAGGAGGCGCGTGAATACGGTCTGATCGACAAGGTCATTTACAAACGCTGAATTTCTTGAAAGGGGGAACTGAAACCGGTTCCCCCTTTACGTTCCTTTTTTTAAGGAGTTTCATTATGCCAAGAAACGAAGATAGAAAAAGCATCCGCTGCTCCTTCTGCGGCAAGCCGCAGTCGCTTGCCAACCGGCTGATCGCGGGCAACGGCAGTTATATCTGTGACGAGTGCGTGCGCATGTGCGCGAGCATCATCGGCGATGTGCCCGCGCCGGCGGTGGAGGGCTATGACGGGCTTCCGCTTGCGCTCGACAAGTTGCCAAAGCCCATGCAGATCAAGTCCGGTCTCGACGAATACGTCATCGGCCAGGAGCGCGCCAAAATCGTGCTCGCGGTTGCGGTGTATAACCACTATAAGCGGATCCTGCATCAGGTAAAGGACGACGTGGAGCTGCAAAAGAGCAACATCCTCCTCGTCGGCCCCACCGGCAGCGGCAAAACGCTTTTTGCCCAGACGATGGCCAAGATGCTCGACGTGCCCTTCGCCATCGCCGACGCCACCACGCTGACTGAGGCCGGCTATGTCGGTGAGGACGTGGAAAACGTGATCCTGAAGCTGCTGCAGGCTGCCGACTTTGACGTCGAGCGCGCCCAGCGCGGCATCATCTATATCGACGAGATCGACAAGATCGCGCGGCGCAGCGAGAACCCCTCGATCACGCGCGACGTCTCAGGCGAAGGCGTGCAGCAGGCGCTTTTGAAGCTGCTGGAGGGCACGATCGCCAATGTTCCGCCCAACGGCGGACGCAAGCATCCGCAGCAGGAATTCATCCACGTGGATACCACGAACATCCTCTTTATCTGCGGCGGTGCGTTCGACGGTCTTGACAAGATCATCGAAAAGCGCATGGATAAAAAAACGATGGGCTTCGGCGCCGAGATCAAGGGCAATACCGAGCGGGACGTGGGCGAGATCCTGCGCAACGTCCAGCAGCACGATCTGCTGAAGTTCGGCATCATCCCGGAGCTGATCGGCCGTCTGCCCGTTGTGGCAACGCTTGACTCGCTCGGACGTGACGATCTTGTCCGCATCCTGACCGAGCCGAAAAACGCCATGACAAAGCAGTATGAGGCGCTGCTCGGCTATGACAACGTCGAGCTCGTCTTCGAGCCGGAGGCGCTTGAAGCGGTGGCCGACAAGGCCATCGAGCGAAAAATCGGCGCGCGCGGACTGCGCAGCGTGATGGAGAGCATCATGACCGACATCATGTACCGCGTCCCCTCCGATCCTTCGATCGCGCGTGTCGTCATCACGGCAGACAGCGTCCGAAATGGCACCGAGCCGACCATCGAGCACCGCGAAAGCGAACAGTAAGAAAAAGACACAGCCCCGATCTCCTTGAAAGGAGGAAACAAGATGAGTGAAATCATGGAAAACGAAGTGCTCAGCCTGCCGCTGCTGCCGCTGCGCGGACTGAACGTTTTTCCGGGCATGCTGCTGACTTTCGACGTGGAGCGTCCGGCCTCTGTCGCCGCGCTCGGCGCCGCGGTCAAGCGCAGCAGCCTGATCTTCCTCAGCGCGCAGAAGGATATTTCCATCGACGCGCCGGGCGAGGAGGATATTTACCGCATCGGCACGGTCTGCCGTATCCGTCAGCAGCTCCGCCAGCCGCGCGCCAGCGTCTGTCGCGTGATGGTTGAGGGGCTCTACCGAGCCGAAGCGCTTGAAATGAACACCGAGGGAAAGTATTACACGGCCCGCGTCGCCAATCTCCCGGACAAGGCCGAGCGCGTGCGCGCCGAACGCAAGGAAGCGCTGGTACGCAACTGTCTGACGCTGTTCAGCGATTATCTGCACCTTAATCCCGATATGATGAACGAGCAGCTGCTCAACGTCATCTCAAATCCCGACCTCGGCTTTGTAATCAGCTATATCGCGCAGAACGTGCGCTTTTCCGTTGAAAACAAGCAGAAGCTGCTCGAAGAGCTGTACCCCAGCCGCAGACTCGCGATGCTGGGTAAGATGCTCACGCGCGAGATCGAGATCCTGAACATCGAAAAGGAACTGAGCGAGGCCACGCAGGAGGAGGTCAACCGCTCGCAGCGCGAATACTATCTGCGCGAAGAGCTCAAGCTGATCCAGTCGGAACTCGGTGGGGAGAATGAGGGCGACGAGCTCGATACATATCGCGCGAAAATCGGCGCGCTTCCCGTCAGCGACGAGATCCGCGAGAGACTGCTCAAGGAAGTGACCAAGCTGCAGAAACAGCCCTTCGGCTCGTCCGAGGCGGCCGTGATCCGCGGCTATCTCGACACCTGCCTGGAGATCCCGTGGGGCATCCGGAGCAAGGAGACCATCGACATCGAAAAGGCGCGAAAAGTGCTTGAAAACGACCACTTCGGCCTTGAAAAGGTAAAAGGGAGGATCCTTGAATACCTGGCTGTGCGCCAGCTGACGCCGGAGGTCAAGGGCGGACTGATCTGCCTCGTCGGCCCTCCGGGCACGGGCAAGACAAGTATCGCCATGTCGATCGCCCGGGCGACCGGCCGTAAATGCGTGCGCATCTCGCTCGGCGGCGTACATGACGAGGCCGAGATCCGAGGCCACCGCAAAACTTATATCGGCGCGATGCCGGGCCGCATCATCTCCGGCATCATCCAGGCCAAGACGTGCAACCCGCTGATGGTGCTCGACGAGATCGATAAGCTCGGCTCGGACTATCGGGGCGACCCGTCGGCCGCCCTGCTCGAGGCGTTGGACGGCGAGCAGAACGGCAGCTTCCGGGACAACTTCCTGGAGATCCCGTTCGATCTCTCCGGTGTGTTCTTCATCACGACCGCAAATACCACCGACACGATCCCGCGCGCGCTCCTTGACCGCATGGAGGTCATCGAGATGTCGAGCTATACCGACGAGGAAAAGCTGCAGATCGCCAAGCGCCACCTGATCCCCAAGCAGCGGAAGAAGCACGGGCTGAAGGCCGCGCAGCTGCGCTTTGACGACGCCGCGATCCGCGCCGTCATCAGCCGCTATACGCGCGAATCGGGCGTCCGTGTGCTGGAACGCGAAATCGCGAGCATCTGCCGCAAGGCGGCCTTCGCGATCGCCGAGGGTAAAGTGAAGAGTGTTTCCGTTCGCGCCGATGGGCTGGAAGAACTGCTCGGAACGAGGAAATACATCGACGATGAGCTGCGTACGCGCGACGAGATCGGCCTTGTGCGCGGCCTTGCGTATACCTCTGTCGGCGGGGAAGTGCTCGACGTCGAGTGCGCCGTGATGGAGGGCACCGGCCGCATCGAGCTGACCGGCAACTTGGGCGACGTGATGAAGGAGTCGGCACGTGCCGCCGTCACCTGCCTGCGCAGCCGCGCCGAGTCGCTCGGGATCGATCCGGACTTTTACAAGAACAAAGATATCCACATCCATTTCCCGGAGGGCGCGATCCCCAAGGACGGCCCCTCGGCCGGCGTGACGGTCGTGACGGCGCTCGCCTCGGCTCTGACGGGCCGCGCGGTGCGGCGCGACATCGCCATGACGGGCGAGATCACGCTGCGCGGACGCGTACTGGCGATCGGCGGGCTGAAGGAAAAGACGATGGCCGCCTTCCGCGCGGGCGTCAAAACGGTGATCGTCCCCGCGGAGAACGAGCGGGATCTTCGGAATATCGACAAGACGGTGCGCGCCGAACTGAACTTTATCCCGGCGGCGAGCATCGACACCGTGCTGCAGACGGCTCTGTTGAGCGAAGAGGAGCAGGAGCGCGAATTTGGCGTGCCGCCTCTTGGAACCAAAGAGCTCTGTGCGGCCGTGAGACAGTAGGTGGAAGATGGCAAGACCCAATTTGAACAAGGCGGAGTTCGTCAAATCCGCCGCCGCTCCGGCGCAGTTTGTGCAGAGCGCGATGCCGCGCATCGCCTTCGCGGGAAAATCGAACGTAGGGAAATCCTCGGTCATCAACCGGCTGCTCAACCGTAAGAACTTTGCCCGCGTCGGTTCGGAACCCGGCAAGACGATCCACGTCAACTATTTCCTGATCGACGGAAAGGCGTATTTCATCGACCTGCCCGGCTATGGCTTTGCGAAGGTATCCCGCGAGGAAAAAGAACGCTGGGCCAAGCTGATGGAGGACTTCTTCACAGGGAAGGACCTCTATGACCGCGGTGTGCTGATCGTCGACGCGCGCCACAAGCCGACGGCGGACGACGTGACCATGGCGGCCTATTTCAAGAGCACCGGCGCCGACTTCATCGTGGTGGCCAACAAGCTCGACAAGCTCAAAAAGAGCGAGATCGAGTCGAATCTGAAACTGATCCGCGAGACGCTCGAGCTTGACGAGAGCGTGCCGCTGATCCCGTTCTCCGCCGAAAAAGGTCAGGGCAGGGAAGAGCTGCTCCAGGCGATCTTTCCGGAATGATCCGATCAAAAGACGGAAGCTTTTGCTTCCGTCTTTTTTGATGTCTTTCCGCTTGTCTCTTGTAATTTGCGCCTGCGTTTGGTAAAATACATAAAAAAGGGGTGAGTATGATCGGCGCGCTGCAGGAAATATGGGAAGGCTTTGATTTTTCATTGATCCTGGGCGTTTTGCTCAGCGTCATCCCCTCGCTTGTCTGCATCACGCTGCACGAGCTGAGCCACGGACTGGTCGCTTATGCGCTCGGCGACGACACCGCGAAGCGGGCCGGCCGCCTGAGCCTGAACCCGATCCGCCATCTTGACTGGATGGGTCTTTTGATGATGGTCGTGGCGCATGTCGGCTGGGCAAAGCCCGTGCCGGTAAACATGATGAACTTCCGCGATCCCAAGCGCGGCATGGCCGTGACGGCGCTGGCCGGCCCGGCGAGCAATGTGCTGATCGCCTGCTTTTTCTTTTTCCTTTACGGGCTGCTCATCCTGCCGCTTTCAATCGCCGGATCTGCTGCGGCTGAGTATCTTCTTGAAATGGTGCAGCTTACGGCCGTCATCAGCGTCGGCTATGCGGTTTTCAACCTGATCCCGATCCCGCCGCTCGACGGCTCAAAGGTGCTCTTCTCGCTTGTCAGCGACGAGGCGTATTACAAGCTGATGCGCTATGAGCGCTACGGCATGCTGTTGCTGTATGTGTTGGTATTCACCAATGTGCTGGGCTCGCCGCTGCATACGGCGATCGCCTTTGTCACGGACAAGCTGTTTATCTTTGCCCGGTGGGGCTTTTCTCTGGCAAAAATACTGTTCGGTTAAGATAGCATGGAAAATCCCAACTTTCATCTTGAAAGCGTCGTCAGGGAAAAGGACGAGCTGCAGGACTTTTCCGGTCCGCTCAGCCTGATCCTGATGCTGCTTTCCAAAAACAAAATAGAGATCCGCGATCTGAAGATCGCCGATATCCTCGATCAGTATCTCGCGTATCTCGCCGAGATGCAGAGCATGGATCTTGAGATCGCAAGCGAATTCGTCCAAATGGCGTCGCATCTGCTGTATATCAAGACCAAGACGCTGCTGACCGCGGATGAAGAGGAGCCGAGCGAGCTGGAGCTTCTGATGCAGTCGCTCGAACAGCTCAAGGCGCGCGATGCGCTATCCGCGGTACGCGCGCTGACGCCGGAGCTCAAAGCCGCAGCGGAAAAGGGTATGCTGTACTTTGCCAAGCTGCCCGAGCCGCTGCCGCGCTCTGCGGGGGAGTACAGCTATCGCCACGAGCCGGTGGATCTGCTGCGCGCGATGGCGCAGCTGTATGCCCGCGGCTCCCGTACCCCGGATACGCGCGAGGTGGTCGAGGCGATGCCGAGCCGGATCGTATACAGTGTGCGCGACAAAAGCCGCGAGCTGATCGAGCGGCTGCGGAAGGCGCCTTCGACGATGCGTGAGTTATATGCCGCCTGCACGTCGCGAAGCGAGGTCGTCGCGACCTTTATCTCCGTGCTTGAGCTGTGCAGCATGGGCAGTGTCCGTCTGCGCCGCAGGGGAAAAGGGTACAGCGTGGAGTTTGTCGGCGGCAACGTGGACGAGATCCTGGATAAGATTGTTGAGTGAGAAAAAATGGCAGATATGACTGCGGCCCTTGAGGCCATTTTATTCGCCGCGGGCGAAAGCATGCCTGTGGCAAGACTTTCGCTTGTCCTCGGCGCGGAGGAGGAAGAGATCCTTCGCTGTGCCGGCGAACTGGCGGAGGAATATGAAAAAGGGATGCGCGGCATCCGGCTGCTGCACCTGGGGGACAAGCTCCAGCTTTGCTCGGCGCCGGAATACGCGCCGTATATCACCAAGGCGCTGGAGCAGCGCAAGCCGCCGATGCTCTCGCCGAGCGCGCTTGAAACGCTTGCGATCGTGGCGTATTTCCAGCCCGTGACCCGCGCCTACATCGACCAGGTTCGCGGCGTGGACAGCTCGTATACGGTCTCTTCACTCATGGAGCGGGGGCTGATCGAGCCGGCGGGCAAGCTGGATGTTCCCGGTCGGCCGACGCTGCTGCGCACGACGGATGTGTTTCTGCGCACGATGTCCGTCAGTTCGCTCGAGGAGCTGCCGAAGCTGCCGGATATGAGCGGCGGCGACGGCGTGATGGAGCTGCAGCGCAAGATCGAGCAACTGCAAAACGCCGAAAACGGCGGTGAACAATTGAGCCTTTCTGAAATACAAAGCAGCGGGGAGTGATGATATTTGACGTTCCTCCATATCCTGGGGATCATCCTTAAGATACTTGGCTTTACGCTACTCGGCGCGCTGGGTCTCGTGCTGGTGATCCTGCTGGTCCTTCTGCTTATCCCGATCGGGGCGGACGTGGAGTATATCGGCGGCGATTTCAAGCTGTCGGCCAAGGTCTGCGGCATCCTGATCCAGCTTCTTCCGAAGAAAAAGAAGGATGAGGATAAGCCCCCGAAGGAGAAGAAAGAGAAAAAGAAGAAGGAAAAGAAGCCGAAACCCGAAAAGGAAGCCGGAGAGGAAAAGCCGAAGGAAAAGAAAAAACTTGACTTTACGGTCGAAGAGATTTTCGAGGTAATCCAAAAGGTCCTCGGAAGTCTGAAAAAGTTCGGCAAGCTGACGGTCGACCGCTTCCTTCTTCACTACACGGCGGGAGGGAAGGACCCCTATACGACGGCGCGCACCTTCGGCGCGGTCAACGCTTCGCTTTGCGCGCTTGAGCCGGTCTGCTCGCACCAGTTCCGCGTCAAGGATTATGACGTGTGGACAGACTGCGATTTCACGGCAGACAAGATGAAGCTTGACGTTGCCGTTTGCATCACGCTGCGGCTATGGCAGTTTGTGCACGTGGGCCTTGCGGCTGCGGTCGGCGTACTGGGCGTGCTGATCCGCCACAAGCGTCGGATCCGGAAAGAAAAAAAGGCGGCGAAGCGCCTTGCCGCGAGCGGCGGTATAAAAACAGAAGAAAACAACGAAACTATACAGGGAACAGAGGAAAGGAATGACAAAAATGGATAAGAATCCTATCGGCGAACTCATGCAGAACACCATGGAGAGCGTGAAGAACATGCTCAAGGTCGATACCGTAGTCGGCGATCCCATCGTGACGCCTGACGGCATCACGCTTGTCCCCATCTCCCGCATCAGTCTCGGCTTTGGCGGCGGCGGCGTCGAGTTCAGCAATAAGAAGCTGGGCGAGACGAGACCTTACGGCGGCGGCAATGCAACCGGCGTCAAGATCGACCCGATCGGCTTCCTCGTCATCAAAGAGGGCGTTGTGCGCATGATCAACGTCGCGCCTCCCGCTTCCAATACGGTCGACCGCATCATTGATCTCGTCCCGCAGGTCATGGACCGCGTCGACGCCTTTATCGAAAAGCAGAAAAACTGATAAATCCGCAGAAAATGCAGATAATAAGCACCACCCGAGAGAGAAAAAAGGGTGGTGCTTTTTATGTGCAGGGAAAGAAAAATAATGCTTGCTGCAATCCTGTGCGGTATGGTATATAATATATTTTTAGATTGTGTATCCATTGGCGCGGATTATGAGGGAGAAATCGCCGCGGCGTCGGCCGTTGTTATGGCGGAGGACGGCAGCTGCGTTTACGAAAAAAACGCCGATGAGCCGCGTCTCGTCGCAAGCACGACAAAGCTGATGACGGCGCTTGTCGCGATCGAGGCATCCAAGCCGGACGATCCGATCGAGGTGCGGGCGGAATGCTGCGGGATCGAGGGAACAAGCATGTATCTCTCCCCGGGCGAAATTCTGACGGCGGATGAGCTGATCGAAGGGCTGCTGCTTGCCTCCGGAAATGATGCGGCAGAGGCGCTGGCCGTCGGTCTGTGCGGCAGCGAGGAGGCCTTTGTCGCACGCATGAACGAAAAGGCCGCGGCGCTCGGTCTGGAGCACACCGCATTCATAAACCCGCACGGGCTCGACGCGGAGGGGCACCGCTCCACTGCGCGTGATCTGGCAAAGCTGATGCTCTGCTGCATGCAAAACGAGCGCTTTGCGCACATCACCGCGATGCGGGACTGTGTGATCGACGATAAAAGTTATGTAAACCACAACAAGCTGCTCGAGCGCTGTGAGGGCTGTATCGGAGGCAAGACCGGCTATACGCGAGCCGCGGGACGCTGTCTCGTCAGCTGCTGCGAGCGGGAAGGCACCCGTTTCGTATGCGTGACGCTCGACGATCCGGACGATTGGAACGATCATTGCAAACTGTATGACGAAGCGTTTGCCGCATGGGAAAACAGACTTGCCGTGAGTGCGTCCGAGCGCTATGAGATCCCGGTTGCGGCAGGCGAGCGGCAAATCGCCGCGGCTGTTCCGGAACGGGAGCTTCGTCTTTTCCTGCCAAAAGAGGAGAAGCTGACGTATATTCACGAGCTGCCGCGTTTTGTCTATGCGCCGGTGCACGCCGGAAACTGTGCCGGACGCGTGATCGTGCTGCGCGGCGGAGAAGCCGCGGGAGAGGTAAAGCTCGTCTTTACCGAGGATGTGGCGCGCGCAGCGTAGGGAGAATAGATGGAAGAGAGACTGCAAAAGATCATAGCCGCCTCCGGAATGATGTCGCGGCGCGCCGCCGAGGAACTGATCGCGGCGGGAAAGGTGAGCGTAAACGGCGCCGTTGCTGCGCTCGGCGACAAGGCCGACGCAGCGCGCGACCGCATCACCGTCAATGGAAAAGCGCTCGCGCCGCCGGAGGAAAAGGTTTACATAATGCTTAACAAGCCAAAAGGTTATGTGACGACGCTCAGCGATGAAAAAGGGCGGCGGACGGTGGCGGAGCTGGTGAAGGACGCGGGGCTGAGACTTTATCCCGTCGGACGGCTCGACATGTATTCCGAAGGGCTGCTCATCATGACGAACGACGGAGAGTTTGCCGAGAAGCTGATGCACCCCCGCGGGGGCGTGGAAAAAAGCTATCGCACAAGCGTGACCGGCACGCTCAGCCCGGCTGTGCTTGAGGAGCTCAGCAAGCCAATGGTGATCGACGGTTATCGTACCCACGGCGCAAAGGTCGAGACGGAAAAGCTGAGCCGTGACGGTGGCGTGCTGTTCATCACGATCAGCGAGGGCAGGAACCGCCAGGTGCGAAAAATGTGCGAGCAGGCCGGACTGAAGGTAACAAGGCTGCAGCGCGTCAGCGAAGGCGGCGTACGTCTCGGCGATCTGAAGCCGGGAACATGGCGGCCGCTTACGCGCGCTGAGATCAAACAACTGGAACATACGGTATAAGAATATGAAAACGACACAATGTGACCTTGTCGTCATCGGCGGCGGGCCGAGCGGCATGCTGTGCGCGATCCGCGCCGCTGAGCGAGGGAAAAAGGTCGTCATACTCGACGACAACCGTCAGCTTGGGCGCAAGCTGCGCATCACCGGCAAGGGCCGATGCAATCTGACGAACAACTGCGACACCAAGACCATTCTACAGAACATTCCGGGAGACGGACGCTTTTTATACAGCGCGCTCAGCCGTTTCGGCCCGCAGGAGGTCATGGCCTATTTCTCCGGGCTTGGCGTTCCGCTGAAGACCGAACGCGGAAACCGTGTCTTCCCGGTCTCGGACAACGCCAACGATATTGCGGATGCGCTGGTTAGGCGCTGCGGCGTGCTGGGTGTCCGGTGGGAGAAAACGAGAGCAGCGCGGATCCTGACAAAGGACGGAGCGGTTTGCGGCGTCGCGTGTACAGGAGGGGAGATATCCTGCCGCGCGGCGGCGCTCTGTACCGGCGGGCGGTCGTATCCGCTGACCGGCTCGAACGGCGCGGGCTATGAGATGGCGCGCGAGCTCGGGCACACGATCGTTCCCACGCGGCCCTCTCTTGTGCCGCTGGAGAGCAGCAACGATTACTGCGGTGAAATGCAGGGCTTTGCCCCGAAAAACGTGGTGCTTTCTGCTTATGAGAACGATAAACTGATTTACAGGGAAATGGGCGAGATGCTCTTTACGCATTTCGGCGTGTCCGGGCCGCTGGTTCTGTCGGCAAGCGCACACATGCGCAGCATGGGAAGCGCGGCCTACCGGCTGGAGATCGACCTCAAGCCGGCGCTGGACGAAAAAAAGCTCGACGCGCGCATCCTGCGCGATTTTGAGAAATACGCGAACAAGGAATTTAAAAACGCACTCGGGGAACTCGCGGGTCATTCGATGATCCCGGTGCTGGTGCGCCTTTCGGAGATCCCGGAGGACAAGAGCGTGAACAGCATTACGCGCGCGGAGCGGCTGCGGCTGGGAAAGCTGCTTAAAGCTTTTCCGGTCGCCATCTCCGGCTTCCGACCGATCGACGAGGCGATCGTGACCGCAGGCGGCGTTTCGACGAAGGAAGTCAATCCCCGCACCATGGAGTCAAAGCTCGTTCCCGGGCTGTACTTCGCGGGGGAAATCCTGAACCTGGACGCGTACACCGGCGGCTTCAATCTGCAGATCGCGTGGGCGACGGGGCATACGGCGGGCTGTGCGGCCTGCCCGGACGACTGAAAAAACGGGAAACCGATAAAGGAGAGAATACCATGAACGGACATTACGCAATTGCGATCGACGGCCCTTCCGGCGCGGGAAAGAGCTCGCTGGCCAGACGCGCGGCAAAGGAATTCGGCTTTTTGTATGTGGACACAGGCGCGATCTACCGCACGGTAGGTCTGGCCGCACACCGCCGCGGCATCGACTGTCATGACGAGGCGGCGGTCTCGTCGATCCTGCCGGAGCTCGAGATCCGCATGGCTTACAATGAAGCGGGCGAACAGTGCATGTACTTGAACGGCGAAGATGTTTCCTCCGCCATCCGCGCGCCGGAGATCTCGATCTGCGCCTCCGACGTGTCGTCGCTGCCTGCTGTGCGCGCGTTCCTGCTCGATATGCAGCGCAAATGTGCGCGTGAGGACAGCGTCATCATGGACGGCCGCGACATCGGCACGGTCGTGCTGCCGGACGCCGAGCTGAAAATCTATCTGACCGCCTCGGCCGAGGCTCGTGCCGAACGTCGGCTCAAGGAGCTGCTGGCCAAGGGCATCGAGACCGATTTTGCGTCGGTGCTGAAGGACATCGAATACCGCGACTATCAGGATACCCACCGCGAGATCGCGCCGCTGAGGCGCGCCGAGGACGCTGTGCTGCTTGACACGAGCGAGATCGGGCTGGAGGAGAGCTGTGAGCTTTTGTATGCCACGATCCGCGAGCACCTGGGGATCGAGTGAGCGGACGCGATGAAAGAGATCAGAATCGCAAAGTCGGCCGGTTTTTGCTTCGGCGTGCGGCGCAGCGTCGAGATGGCGGAAAAGCTGCTGGAGGAAAAGGGGAGCGCCTGCAGCCTCGGGCCGATCATACATAATGAGGACGTCGTCAAATCCTTTTCCGAGCGCGGCCTGCGCATTGCCGGCTCGATCGACGAGATCGGCTGCGGCGAGCAGGTCATGATCCGTGCCCACGGCGTCGCGCCGGATGTCTATCAACAGCTTGAAGAGCGCGGCGCGGTCATCACCGACGCGACCTGCCCCAAGGTAAAAATGATCCATCGCATCGTACGCGAAGCGGAGGAGGAAGGGCGTTTCGTCATCATCATCGGGATGAAAAAACACCCCGAGGTGGAGGCAATCTGCGGTTGGTGCGGTGAGCACGTCGTGCTGGAAGATTCTGCCGAAACGGCCCTCTGGGTGGAAAAAAACCCCGATTTATATGACAAAATGATCACAATCGTGGTCCAAACGACCCAGACAAGCAGTAATTTTACCGAATGTTGCGAGATCATAAAAAAAAGATGTACAAATTTAAGAATATCTGATACAATATGTCTTGCTACGTCCACGCGGCAAGAGGAGGCGAAACAGCTGTCCTCTGAATGCGACGCCATGGTGGTCATCGGCGGAAAGCACAGTGCAAACAGTTTGCATCTCGCCGAGATTTGTTCCCTCGCGTGTCGGAATGTTCAGTTTATCGAGAGGAGCGATGAGCTGGATCTGGACAGGCTTCGGGACGCCGATATCGTCGGGATCACGGCCGGCGCATCCACCCCCGCATGGATAATTAAGGAGGTAAGAAACAAAATGAGTGACGAAATCAAAGTTGAAGAATCCGCAGTGGAGAAGGAGCAGTCCTTCGATGAAATGCTGGAGGAGACTTTAAAACCTATATATAACGGAGATAAGGTCTGCGGCGTCGTCGTTGCCATTACCGGCACCGAAGTCAGCATCGACCTCGGCACGAAGTACTCGGGCTTCATCCCGACGACCGAGTTCACCGAAGACGGCACCAAGATCGAAGACGCCGTTAAGGTCGGTGATAAGGTCGAAGCCATCGTCGTTCGCGTCAATGACGTGGAAGGCACCGCGCAGCTGTCCAAGAAGCGCCTTGACGCCGTCAAGGTTTGGGATACCGTCGAGCAGGCCGTCGAGAGCGGCGAAGTGATCGAGGGCGTTGTCACCGAGACCAACAAGGGCGGCGTTGTCGTCAGCTATAAGGGCGTTCGCGTGTTCGTCCCCGCTTCCCAGACCGATCTGCCCCGCGATGCTGATCTGACCGAGCTCGTCAAGAAGACCGTCCGTCTGAAGCTGACGGAGGTCAACAAGGCCCGCAAGCGCGTTGTCGGCTCGATCCGCCGTGTTGCTCAGGCCGAGCGCCGCGCCGCTACCGAAGCAATCTGGAACGAGATCGAGGTCGGCAAGAAGTATCACGGCATCGTCAAGTCCCTGACCAGCTATGGCGCTTTTGTCGACATCGGCGGCATCGACGGCATGGTCCATGTCTCCGAGCTGAGCTGGAACCGCATCCACCAGCCCTCCGAGGTCGTCTCCGTCGGTGACGAGATCGACGTCTACGTCATCAACTTTGACCGCGAGAAGCACAAGATCTCTCTTGGCTACAAGGATCCCGATGCAAACCCCTGGAGCGTGTTCACCTCCAAGTACGCCGTCGGCGATGTCGCAGCGGTTACGGTCGTCAAGCTGATGGACTTCGGTGCGTTTGCCACGGTCGTTCCCGGCGTGGACGGACTGATCCACATCTCCCAGATCGCCAACCGCCGCATCGAGAAGCCGGGTGATGTTCTCGCCGTCGGCGATGTTGTCGAGGCGAAGATCACCGCGATCGACGAGGAGAAGCACAAGGTCTCCCTGTCCATCCGTGCGCTGTCCGCTCCGGCTCCCGCTGCCCCTGTTGAAGAGGCCGCGGACAAGGACGAAGGCGAGGACGCCATGGTTTACAGCCTCTCCGAGAGCGGCGAGGCCACGGGCGAAGCTCCTGTCGAAGTCGAGGAGTAATCCAAATCCAAACAACAAAAAGATCCCCGGTCAGATGACCGGGGATCTTTTCTGTTCTTATGAGGGTGTCAGCCGACTTTTTCGTTCAGCCAATTGAGGATATCGCGGTAAACGTCGGCGCGGTTGATCTCGTTGAGCATTTCATGCCGTCCCTCGGGGTAAAGACGGATCATGACGTCCTTCATTCCGACGTCGCAGAACATCTTATAGGCCTTGTTGACGCCCTTGCCGTATTCGCCGACGGGATCGGCCTCGCCGGACATGAAGTAGACGGGCGTGTTCTTATTCATCTTGGCGGCGTTTTTCTTACTCGAGATGAATTTGATGCCTTCCATCATGTCGCGGTAGAGACTGCACTTTGCCACGAAGCCGCAGAGAGGATCGTCGATGTATTTCTTAACGTTCTCCTCATCACGGGAGAGCCAGTCAAATTCGGTATAACGGAACTTGATCTTGTCGTTGTACGAGCCGAAGGCAATGTCGTTGAGCATCTTGCCGTCGCCGCGCGGGCCGTTTTTCTTTGTGAGCATGCCGGCCATGAAAAGCCCGGCGTTCACCATCAGCGGGCTCTGCTGACCTGTGCCGCTGATGATCGCGGCGTCGCAGTCGTCGGGGTAGCGGATCAGATAGGTGCGGGCCAGAAAGCTGCCCATGCTGTGGCCGAAGAAAACATAGGGTACGTCGGGATACTTTGCCTTCATTGTGTCATGAATCGTCTTCAGATCGTCGACTACACGCCACCAGCCATCGGTCTCGGCGAAAAAGCCCTTGTCCTCTTCCTTTTCGATCGACTTGCCATGGCCGAGATGGTCGTCCGCCGCCACTGCAAATCCGTTTTCGGCGAGAAATGCCATGAAATCAGCATAGCGTTCGGCGTGCTCGGCGATCCCGTGCGCGATCTGTACAACGCCGCGAACAGCGCCGTCGGGAACACAGGTTTTGACATGGATGCGATTGACACCGGTGCTGGAGGGAAAGGTGTATTCATCAAATACTGGCATGGCGCGAACCTCCTGTCATAGAATACTGCATGGAATAAAGCGGGAGCTTATTCTTCTCCTCTGTTATAATACCAGCGTTCTGCTTTCCAATAGGGCACTTTGTAATAGCTGGAACCTCTGCCGCCGATGGTGACTTCCTTGTATTCGATCTCGGTGTCGAAGATGTACGGCTCGCCGTCAAATTCGATTTCCACCCAGCCGTGAGGACGCTGTGTGGGATCGATCGTGCCGCTGTAGATCACGGCGTCGTAACCGATCGCCCTGGCAAGGACATAAAACTCGGCCGCGTAGTTATAACAGTTGCCTCTGTGCGTGGTGAGCATTTTATATGCCTCATCGTTTTCCCAGCCTGTTTCACCGACATCATGGAGATGATCTCCGTCACGCAGATAAGTGTTGTGATATGTAACATAGTTGAAGATGATGTGGAGCATTGTCTCTCCCTCCATGGAGGAAGGGTCAAGGCCAAGCTCAACAAGCGTATCCTGAACAAGCGCGTCCAGCTCCGGCATGCCTGTCGTGATCACGCCGTCCGGCCCAAAGTTAAAGTTGCCGTAAGAGCCGTTCACCACGGAGCTGCCCCGGTCGTCGATGCAGTGAAGAGCCGTCCCGATAAAGAAGGGGCCGGCTTCGCGAAGAGGCAGCGCTTCGCTTGCCGTCCAGACCTCGCCGCCGTCTGCCTTTTGCGCGTCATGGGAGATGGCTGCTTCTGCGATGTCGGCAAAATACGGATCGTCGAAGGAGACATCCATGATCGTACCGACCTTGGCATAATCGACCTCGGCCATCGGCGTGCGGCCGCGCAGAAGATTAAAGATATGCGCTGCCTGCGCGCGCGTCAGATCAGCGTCGGGGGATACCGAAAGATCGCTGATCCACCCGCGATCCATTGCCAGACAGAAGGCCGGATACCGGGCGTCGGACTCTTCGATCGCGGAGAAGGCGTAGGTTTCGGTGCTCTTCGGGAAGAAATGCGCGAGCATTTCGAACAGCTCGGCCAGACTGATCGGATCGTCGGGATGGAGACGGCTTTCGGTGATCACGCCCAGATCCTTGAGTGTGGCAGCGGCTGTGTAGTAGTCGGCTGAGGGGTCGACATCCGCAAATTCGGCCGAGCCTTCAAGCTCTGTGTCAAGACTGTCATACAGGAGCTTGACCGCGCTCGCACGGCTGATCTTTCCTTCGGGACGGAAGTTGCCGTCGGCATCGATCGTGAGATAGGCCGCATGATGGGAGGCAAGCCCGCCGTCACGAAAAGCAATGGCGTATTCGGCGCTGTACGCGGCATCGGCATAGAGCGTGACCGTGTCGCCCGCAACGGGGTTGCCGTCGCTGTCCTTCCAGCCGAGGAAGGTATATCCGTCGATCTGTGGCCCCTGCGGGAGCGTAACCGTCCCGTCTTCATTCGCCGCAACGGTCTGCGGTTCGCCGACGGGAGCGTAACACCAGGCGGTATAACCGGACACTGCTTCTGCCGGGGCTTCCTCTTCCGGCTCGGGGAGCATACCGGCTTTGCTGAGATGAAGCATCACCGCAAGCGTGATCACCGCGAGCAGCAGAAGGCTGGACGTGATGCGCCAGAAAATCAGTTCACCGCTTGCGCCCTTCTTCTTTTTAGCGTTGGAGCGCTTTGCAGGATTAGGAGCGGAAGTCTCGTTTACGACAGCTTCCTGTCCGACAGATTCCGGATTCGCGGTTTTCTGATCAACCTTCATTGACATACACTTCCCGAACAGTTTCTTTCTCGCCCTCGCGATAGGTCGCAACGGTAAAACCGTCATAGTAGAGTTCGCCGTCATCGCCTTGACCGAGGCAGCTGGAGGCATAACTGGAATCTGCCGGCTCGCCGATCGCCTCGTAGAGATCGGAAACATCCTTGCCCTTGTAATCCAGCGCGGCGTTGAATTTCTCCTCGTCATATTCCGGGGCGGCCGGCGCCTCTTCGACGGGAGCCGGGGCAGCGGTGATGTCGGCGCCGGGGAGCGTGGAGGTAACCACAGGTGCGGGCGGCGCAGATGCGGGCGCAGGCGTGGGCTCGGGAGCGGCCTGCTGACCGCAGGCGCAGAGGCAGAGGACCATTGAAATCAGCAGAGCTGACAGGATCGTTTTTTTCATTTTGTGTCTCCTTGCATAAAAACGGCGAGCTGAGTGTGATATTCGCCGAAACTACCATGTTATTTTATCTCCTGCAGGGCATAAAGTCAACAAATACCGACAGGGGAGCGAAAAAGAAAGCCGGGGCAGGAGAGCTGTCCTGCCCCGGTGAAAAAACGGGATCATTCGCTGTCGTCCCGGGCGGCAAAGGGTGCGCCGCAATCCGGGCAGAAGCGCGGGGGATGCGAGGGATCGGGATTGGTCCAGCCGCAGTGATCGCAGACATAGGCGATAGCCTCCTTCGGCTTTGCCGCGCCGCAGGTCTTGCAGGTATAGCCGCGGTTGAAGGTGCCGCACTTGCTGCAGTACCATCCGTCAAGGACAAAATCTTCTGCCTTGACGCTCTCCGCCTCGTCCGCCAAGGCATCGGCTGCAACGGCCGAGGCAGCCGCGCCGTCGGAGGCACTGTCGGACATGTCGGCCTTCACGGCTTCGGCGGGCGTTTCGCCTTTGGGATCTTTTGTCATCAGCACTTCGCGCGCCTCGTCGAGCGAGGCGCCCTGATAGACGGCGGAGGCTGCAGCCGGAGCTTTTGCCCGCGCGTCTGAACGCTGCGTTTCAACGGCCTGCTTATCCGCGGCGGCGCGTGCGACAAGATCGTCGGCTTCGTCAAGCTCCTTTTCCCGCTTCGAGATGATCACGAGCGACACGGCCGCGGCCACAAGGGCGAGGATCAGAACGCCCATCAGGACAAGCAGAAAACGGCTTGCGCTGCTGCGCTGGGACGAGGCGCGGCTTGCCTGTGTCACCGTGGGGGAGGGAGCATCGGGTGAATCGCTCGGCGCGGGCGTGGGAGCAACGGACGGCTCCGGCGTGGCAGCTGCAACGTGTGATACGGCGGCAACACGGGAGAAGGACTTTTCGCTTTCTTCTCCGTCCTTGACGCTCCATACGCCGCAGTAGTAGTAAACGGTGCCTTCGGTCTCGGGCGGGACATAGGTTTCGGAGGTGGCGCCGACGATGGCGACATCGGCCCCGTCGGAGTTCAGGTTGCTGTTGTTCTTGCTGCTGTACCACTGATAGTACAGCGTGCCGGCATTCGGGTCGGTTGCTTTGACAGACAACGTATCAGAATCAGACGTCACAAAGGGATCCTTTGTGATCGACGGGCGCATCAGCCCGCTTTTCTCCACCGTGATCACGGCGCCCTTTGTAAACGCGGAGGTGTTGCCCTGGCCGACAAATTTGCACACGGCTTTCCAGCCGTTCATCTCGTATGGGATCCCGCTGAGTTTGAGCGTGTCCCGATCATAGCCTTCAGCGGTAGCGCCTGTGAAATGAGTAGCGACGGTCTTTGCATCATAGGAGGTTTTCCCGTCGGGACTCTCGAGACGCCAGATGATGTCGATGGCATCATCTGCATACGCGATAAAGTAGCAGGTGCCGCCTTCCAGAACGGTCTCTCCGGTCGGATCTTTGGTAATGGTGGGGGCGACGGGCTCGGGCGTCGGTTCCGGCGTGGGAACAGGGGTGGGAGCGGGCGTCGCTTCCGGCGTGGGCGTGGGGGCAGGCTCGGTCACACGAATGACGATGGTATATGTCTCGTCGCCGTCGGAGGTCGTGATCCGCATCTCGCAGCTGTAATTGCCAGAGGCCGTTGGCGTGCCGACGAGCTTGACAGCGCCGTCTGAAAGCGTCGGCTGGATGCCGGCGGGAAGCGTACCGCTTGCGATCTCAAAGCCCGTCGCACTCGCTCCCTCGGGCAGAGGGACCGTGTAATTCAGCGCCGCGCCTAGATCACAGGAGATCTCCGGCAATTCCACAGCAAACGCTGCGGCGGACAAAAAGGCCGTGAACAGGCAGAGGATCAGCAGAAGAGACAGCAGACGCCTCGATGTATGTTTCATTCTATATATCTCCTTTGAAAAAGGGTTGCTCGGATTATGTCACCTTGTGACTTATCATAGCAAACTTCGGCAGGATTTACAAGGTCAATCCCGCTTTTTAAGCAAAATTCATAATTTAAAAAATGAAAGAGCCGGAGCCTTTTCAGGCCCCGGCCGATCGTTTCCTTTATACTCTTTCGCGGTTTCTGCCGATATGGATCAGACGGACGATGATCGGGCTGAGAATGATGTTGAACAGCAGCTCAAAAAGAAAGTTGCCGCCCACAAGCCCGAAGATCATGTATTTGCCGACGCTCTCAAAGCCCATTCCGGCGGCCCACTCACTGATCGTGGGCATGAAGAAGGCCAGACAGCCAAGCAGGAAAACGCCGGTGTTGACGACCGGGCAGACGACCGCAGCCGCGACCACGGCCAAATCAACGCCGTGCACCTTGGTCTCGGAGCGGGAGAGGGCCTTGTAGACAAGACCGGCGCACAGACCCGCCAGCGAGCCCTTGAGCAGAACGGTCAGGATCGTGCCGAGCGGGCTGACGACAAGGAAAGCGGCGGCGTCTCCGGAGAGGAGAACGACCATGCCGAACACAAAGCCGAACCAGGCACCGGCAAGAGGACCGTACATCGCGGCACCGACAACGATCGGGATCAGGACCAGAGAGATCGAGAACGGACCGAAGCGAACAAAGGCACCGAGAAACTGTAAAATGACCACAACGGCTGTGAGCAGAGCCATCCCGGTCAGCGTACGGGTGGAAATAGACTTCTTTTCCATATTCAATTCCTTTCTGCTGTCGCTCCGGTCAGGCCGGATGCGGCGCAAGCATATGATAGACCCGCGGCGATTGATTGTCAATCGTCAGTTTCCGCCTGTGTGTCAGAGAAAAACAGGCGGCGCAGCGTCTTGAGCAGCGGCGGAAGAATAAGCGAAAACACAACGGCCGTGATCACGCCCGCGGCAATGCGCAGAAGGAGCGTGGGAAGCGCGGCGGCGTAGGAATAGGAATAGACCCAGCTGTCGACATAGAGGAGGAGCGTGTTGAGCGCCGTGACAAAGAGCGCGGTCACGACCGTGATGAACACGGTCTGTGGCGTCGTCATGGAAAAGCCGTGCCGTTTGGCATACAGCCCCACGAAGAGTCCGCGCAGCCCGGCGGGCAGGATCCAGAGCAGCGTCGTGACGGTAAAGCCATAGGTAATCATCTGATTGAGAAAGCTGCCGACGAGTCCGACGGCAAGCCCGTCGATCGGCCCGAGCAGCGCAGCCCCGATCAGGATCGGGAGAGAATCAAGCGTGATCTTCATGCCGGGGAGATTGATCGAAAACAAACTCAGCACGACGAACATGGCCGCGAGCATCGCATCAAGGGCCAGACGTTTTGTTTTGGTGATCTTCATGAGGGACACGTCCTTTCGTCTCTCAAAATCCGAGCGCAGCGGCGACCGCGTTGCAGACAGCGTCCGCCCGGACGGCGTATTCGCGTTCCTTTTCCTCCAGCTCTGCCGAGAGAGACTCGGCATATTCTCTATCGCGCATGAGCGCGGTGTTGACCTTGACGTTGATCACGGCGCCCCGCAGAGCACCCCCGGCCAGCGCGGCGGCCGTGGCGGCGTCAGAGAGGACGAGGCGGCTGCCGCAGGCGGCGCAGCCCTCCGCCAGCTCGATCACCGCGCAGCAGGCGTCCGCGATCTTTTTCGGCGCGGAGGCCGCCTGACGCAGACAGCTCTCAAGGATCTCGGCGCGATCCGGCGTATCCTTCGGCAGCGAATAGGCGCGTGAGAGCGGGGCGAAAGCCTCGGCGTCGGCGTCGATCAGAGCCAAAAGCTCCTGCCGCGCCGCCTCGGCACGGATACCGAGCCCCGATAGCTCGGCCTCATGGCCGGCGCACTGCTTTTTGCCGATGCTCAGAGCGACGACCATCGAAGCAAGCCCGGCAGCGAGCGCACCGCACAGAGCCGCGGCACCGCCGCCGCCCGGGGAGGGGAGGGATGAGGCGAGATCGGAGAGAAACGCATCCAGGCTTTGATCCTTTGCAGACATGAAAACCGCTCCTTTTTCAATACATACCAAGTTGATAGCGCACGCTTCCGGCCAGATATACCGAGCCGGCGGCGCAGACCATGCCGTCACTGCCCGCGCGGTCTTTGGCCGTGAAAACTGCGTCGGAAACACTGTTGCATACCGTGACGGGCTTACCAAATGGCTTGAGCACTGCGGCAAGCTCCTCCGGCGGCAACGCGCGGGGACTCTCGGGCGCGGTGCAGACATACTCGTCGGCGGCCCGGTCGAGGATCGCGGCCATCTGGGCATAGTCCTTGTCCCGCAGCACCCCGAGCAAAAGCACACGGCGCGTGTCGGGGAAATAGTGCAGAAGACTGTCACGAACGGCCTCGGCACACTGGGGATTGTGGCCGCCGTCGACGATAAAATACGGATCGTCCGTGCAGACTTCAAACCGGCCGGGCCAGCTCGCGGCATACAGACCGTGCTCCAGCGCGTCCTGCTCGATCGTCCAGCCGCGGGCGGCAAGCACCCTTACGGTCTCGATCACGACGGCCGCGTTCCGGCGCTGGTGCGCGCCAAGCAGGGAGAGCGCGTATTGCTCGCCCCGGTAGGAAAAAACCTGGCCCTCAAGACTGTCGAATTCTGCTGTGAGCGCGTCAAAGCGCGGCAGCGTGAGCGTGCAGCAAAGCTCGGCGCAGCGGCGGCGGAAGACCTCAAGGACGGATTCCGCCTGCTCGTAGACGACGCAGGGGACGCCCGGCTTGATGATGCCGGCCTTTTCACCGGCGATCGCTTCGACCGTGTCGCCCAGAATGCGCGTATGGTCAAGACCGATGTTCATGATGACCGTGCACGCCGGTTCGTCAATGATGTTCGTCGCGTCAAAGCGCCCGCCGAGACCGGCCTCCAGCACGACGACGTCGCATGCTTCCTCCACGAACCAGAGCATGGCCGTGGCGGTGATCAGTTCAAACTCGGTCGGGTGCTCGTTCATCTTCTCGGCCTTGTCACGGACAGCGGCGACGCAGCGGGAAAGCGCGTCGGGCGAGATCTCCTCGCCGTTTACCTGCATGCGCTCGGAAAAACGGTAGAGATAGGGCGAGGTGTAAAGCCCGGTGCGGTATCCTGCCGTACGAAGAACGGAGGAGAGCATCGCGGCGCAGCTTCCTTTGCCGTTCGTGCCGGCGATGTGGATGAATTTAAGCTTCTTCTGCGGATCGCCGAGAGCTTCAAGCAGCTCCCGGATGCGGCGAAGCGAAGGCTCGGCGCCAAACCAGCGCGCGCCGTCGAGATAGGCAAGTGCTTCTTTGTATTCCATCTTATTCCGCCAGTCTTTCCGCAGCCTCGACGACATGAGAGGCCAGAATCGTCGAGGTGACGGCGCCGATCCCGCCGGGAACCGCGCTGATAGCGTCGACGATCTGCTCGGCCGCGTCGTGATCTACGTCGCCGCAGAGCTTTTGCCGTATCTCGTCATAGTTGATGCCGATGTCGATGACGACCTGGCCGGAGCGGAGATGAGCGGCCGTGACGGTGTTGATATGTCCCGTGGCGGTCACAATGATATCCGCCTCGCGCGTCATAGCTTTGAGATCGGCAGTACGCGTGTGGCAGACGGTGACGGTCGCGTGCTCGCGCAGCAGAAGCAATGCCGCGGGCCTGCCCGTGACAAGGCTGCGCCCCACGACGACAGCGCGTTTACCGCAGACGGGGATCTTATAATAGCGCAGCATTTCGATCACCGCCTGGGCGGTGCAGGGGAAGAAGGCATGCTCCTCCCCGGCGTAAACAGCAGCCATCGAGCGCGAGGTGATGCCGTCCACGTCTTTTTCCGGAGCGATCGCGTCGCAGACCCTGCGCGCGTCCATTTCCGCCGGCAGCGGGCGGAAAAAGAGGATTCCGTGGATGGCGCGGTCATCATTCATCTTTTCGATGAGCGAGATGAGCTCCTCTTCCGTGACACCGGCGGGAAGCACATGCTTCTCCAGCTTGATCCCGAGCGACTCACAGCGCTTCGTCGCGCTGCGCTCATAGGAAAGATCGCCCGGCCGCTCGCCGATACGGATCATCCCGAGACAGGGGACGACGCCCCTTTCGGCAAGCGCGGCAATACGCGTTTTCAGTTGTTCACTCAGCGCCTCGGCAACGGGAGCGCCTTTTAATACTTCAGCCGGCATAGTTTTCACCTTTCGGCACGCCGCGGAGGGCGCGCTTTGCATATCATTACAATTTTACAGTATACCATAGACCGGGGGACAAAGGAAAGAGTTTCTTATAAGAAAAAGCGGCATGCCGAAGCATACCGCTTTCGCTTTGTAATCATTCCCCGCCGCGCTCTTTCTTCGCCAGATCGTTCGTGTCGATCGAATCGCGGAAGACGAAAAAGCGCTGATAGAGAAACTCTGTGACAAAGTTGAGGACCATATTGATGGCCGTGACAAGATAGCCGTTCCAGCCGAGAGAATCGGCCAAGAGATGCTCCAGCTTCGTGCTCAGCGGTGTGAACACCGCATAGTAGCATGCCACTTTCAGCATCGCGACGGGGACGTTGTTGGCCGATTTGAAGGTGAACTTGCGATTGAGCGTGAAGTTCCACAACACGGAGAGAACAAGGGCGAGCAGATAGCTCAGCCAGTTCGACCAGCCCAGCAGCTCCTTGAACAGGGCAAAGCTGCCCATCTGGATCAGCCCGGCCGAGATCGAGAACAGCAGGAACTTGATCGAGCGGATCAGTTCTTTTTTCTTTTCGGATTTTTCCATGGTCTGATTTCCTCAATAAACAAGAATAAGGCGGGAGATAACTCCCGCCTTATTATATCAAGTTTTTGAAGCATGTCAAGAAAGCAGCGCGATCAGAGCTCGGCAATGACCTCACACTCGAGCAGCACGTCCTTCGGAAGCCGCGCGACCTCTACGCAGGAACGGGCGGGGAAGGGAGAAGTGAAGTACTGGGCGTAGATCTCGTTGATCTTGCCGAAGTCGTTCATGTTTTTGATGAACACCGTCGTCTTGACAGCCTTGGATATATCGCTTCCTGCGGCGGCGAGAAGCGCTGTGATGTTGCGGAACACCTGGTGCGCCTGCGCCTCGAGTCCCTCGGCGAGGAGCCCGGTCTCGGGGATGATGGGGATCTGGCCGGAAGCAAAGACGAAGCCTCCGGAAATCTGCGCCTGGGAATAGGGGCCGATCGCGGCCGGTGCTTTTTCGGTGGAAACGGTTTTCATATAAAGTCCTCCTTCTATTCGATACGATCAGATCTCGGATTCGACGGCATAGCCCTTTTCGCGCAGGGCACAGATCACGGCGTTGCCGTGCTCCTCTCCGCCAACCTCGAGCGATACGTGGACGTTCGTCTCGTTGGGATTGAGTCCCTCGCTGAGCTTGTCGTGCTCAAGCTGGATGATATTGGCGCCGGTGGACGAGATGACGCCGAGCATCTGCAGCAGACTGCCCGGACGGTCGACCACCGTGACGACAAATTTGATGCGGCGGTGGCGGGCGACAAGACCGCGCTCGATGATGCTCTGGATAAAGCTGACGTCGATGTTGCCGCCGGAGAGCACGCAGACGACACGTTTGCCCGTGATGTCGAGCTTTCCGCTTAAAATCGCGGCGAGCGGCGTGGCGCCGGCCGGCTCGACGACCTGCTTGCAGCGCTCGAGCAGCAGCAGGATCGCATCGGCAATCTCAGTGTCGGAAACCGTCAAGATGCCGTCGGCATAGCGGCGGATGAGCTCGACCGTAATGTCGCCCGGCGCCTTGACGGCGATGCCGTCCGCGATCGTGGAGGCGGTGTCGGTCGTGACGAGCTTTCCTTCGCGGAAACTGCGGGCGATGGCGTCGGCGCCTTCAGCCTGGACGCCGTAGACCTTGACGCGGGGATTGAGCTGCTTGATCGCGGCGGAAACGCCGGCGAGCAGACCGCCGCCGCCGGCCGGAACGATCACAATATCGACGGCCGGGAGATCGCCCAGGATCTCCATACCGAGCGTGCCCTGCCCGGCGATGACCTCAAGATCGTTATACGGATGGAGGAAGGTCGCACCCTCCTCGCGGCAGATCTCACAGGCGCGCGCATAGGCGTCGTCATAACAGTCCCCGGCCAGCACGACCCTGGCGCCGTAGCCTTCCGTGGCCTGGACCTTGGCGATCGGGGCGGCCTTGGGCATGACGATCGTGGAGGGGATGCCGAATTTCTTGGCGGCATAGGCCACGCCCTGCGCGTGGTTGCCGGCGGAGGAAGCGACGACGGAGCATGTTTCGCCCCGCTCGACCATTGCGGCTATCTTGTTGCTGGCGCCGCGGATCTTGAACGAGCCTGTCTTCTGGCGGTTTTCGCATTTCAGATAGACTTTTCCGCCGGCCATGGCGGAGAAAGTGGAGGAGAGATCCAGCTCGGTATGATGCAGGATCGGCTTGAGACGCTCCTGCGCCTGTTCAAATTCTTTCAGCTCGAGTTCCATATGCGATCCTCCGATAAATAGATTTCAAACTCTAACTCGTATTGTACGCCGATGGCGGACAAAAAACAAACCGGGAAAAGAAAAACGTCATTCGGCACAAAACTGAATGACGTTTTTTGGGGATTTTAGCGCTTCGGTACGATCTCGATCCAGTATCCGTCGGGATCTTCGATGAAATAAATGCCCATGCCCGGGTTTTCAAAACAGATGCAGCCCATCTTCTCGTGCTTTTCATGCGCAGCGGCCATGTCGTCCGTTACAAAGGCAAGGTGATACTCCTGCTCGCCGAGATCATAAGGCTCGGTACGGTCGGTCATGTAGGTCAGTTCGAGGCGAAAGTCGGTCGTGCCATCGCCGAGAAAGTTGATGATAAAGCTGCCGTCGGCGGCTTTCTTCTCGCGCACGACCTTCAGCCCGAGCGCCTCGTCATAAAACTTCAGCGAGCGATCAAGATCCAGAACATTGAAATTGAAATGGTTGAAAGCAAAGGTCATGTTTTTCCTCCTTTTTGCTCTTCCTGTTTACGTCCTATCTGCTCAAAGTGAGATCATCGTGCGCGTCTCGTGTCGGTCATGTGAGAGAAGGACTCCCTCACAGCCGCGCTCTAACGCAAGAGAAGAGAGGTAGGCAAGCGCCTTTTTGCCGAGCTGCCTGTCAAAATAAAAGCCGGGCGGCGTCTGTGTTTCCAGATTTTCACGGCAGAGCGCGGCGTCAGAGGCGAGCAGGACAAACCGACCGCCGTTTCGGAGCATCACCGCGCACAATCCGTCCGTGTGGCCTGGGAGATTGATCAGCATAACGCTCTCATCGCCAAAGAGATCATACGCCCAGCGGTTGGTGCCGAGAGGGGAGCCATGATACCAAAAGCGCTCGAGCGGCATGTCCATCCACAGCGAGCGTGGCTGGCGCAGCTTATAAACGGTACGGCAAGACCAGAAGTATTCATCTTCGGGCAAAAGGAAACGCTTTGCCCCGTGCAGCTCATGCAATCCGCCGACATGGTCGGCATCAAGGTGTGTCAGCAGCACAAGGTCGAGATCCGTCGGTTTTATGCCGCGCGAGGAGAGCTGCTCGGAAATGCTCTCGCCGGGGGCGACCGACGGATGGAGATAGGCTGTCAGCGGCTTTCCGATCAGCGCGGCGGAAGCTTTGGCGTCGAATACACCCGCGGAGGAAAAGGCACGGCCGACGCCGGTATCGACCAGAACAAGTCCCTTTGGATGCTCAATGAGATAGCAGTAGCAGGGGAGCTCGATCCGCTCGGAGCGAGGTGCAGCAGCTTGACGAAGCGTGGATGCAAGCCCTTCTCTGCCGCCGAAAAGGGCCTCACGCGAAAGCGCGATCGACCCGCAGCGTAATAGATGGATCCGGATCTCCGGCATACGTCCACTCCCTTCGTGTTGTCCCTTCAGACGCTATTGTATTCCCGGCAAAAAGGCCTGTCAAGGTTATGTCGGCTGCAGCCAAAGTGAAATAAAAAATTATGTAAACTAATTTGAATCAATACGAAGCGGTTTTTCGAGGAAACCTTGCCTGAAAGCAGCTGATGTGCTATGATACGGTCAAAGATTCAAGCAAGGAGGACAGAGCCATGCCGAAAAACACCGGAAATATGACCGATCATGAACTGCTGGAAGAACTGGTCCTGCAGGGGCGGCGAGCCGAGAGAATGAGCAGGATCAAAATCTGCCTTGTTGTGGTGCTGCTGCTTCTCGTTGCCATCCTGGCGCTTGTCTATATCCCCAAGATCATGGCGCCGATCCGACAGCTGAACGAGAGCATGAACGAGATCCGCGGCGCCATGGAAAAAGCACAGACGATCCTCAATGAGTTTGACGGGGAAACGATCGACAAATTCAAGCAGACGATGGAGAGCCTCAGCGAGACCTCGCAGCAGACAAGAGCTTTGATGCAGAAGCTGAAGGACAGCGGGCTGGACACCTTTGCCTCGAACATCGAGAGTCTAAACGAGGCTCTCGACGGATTGCTGAAGTATTTCCGCCGATAAATAGAAGACAGAATACGCCGTCGACTGAACTGATGTTCGGTCGGCGGCGTATTCTTTTGCTTGCCGCAACGTTATCGCCCCGATCAGGACTCGTTTTTCTTCGCACTGTCTGTCAAAGTAAGAAAGGTTTGCGAAAAGCCGTATGTCGCAGCCAGTTCACGACAGCGCGAACGATTCTTCTCACGCGGCGCACGGCGGCGTTCGGCGCGGATCATCAGGTTTTTCGGGGAATGCTCAAAGTCGACAAACTCGATGAGGTCGACAGAATAGCCCTGATCCTCCAGCACGTCGGCGCGGATCGCATCGGTCAGCAGCGCGGAGAGCCGCTCCTTGAGGATGCCGTGCTTGAGCAGAATGTCGAGATCGCCGCCCTTGCGGATGGAGGAATTGATCTCGTGCTGGCAGCAGGGGACGGAAAAGATGTACTTCGCGCCGTGCCGTACGGCATAGTCGAGAGCATAGTCCGTCGCGGTGTCGCAGGCGTGCAGCGTGACAAGAAGATCGATCCTGCGGTCGGCCAGCTTGTCCCGGGATACGTCGGCAACTTCAAAGCGCAGACCTGTATATCCGTACTTGGCCGCGATGGCGTTGCAGCGCTCGACAACGTCGGATTTGAGGTCATAGCCGATCATGTCCACGTCAAAGCCGCGCTTGACGGCAAAATAGTAATAGAGGATAAAGGTCAGATAGGATTTGCCGCAGCCAAAGTCCATCACCGTCAGCGCTCCCGGCTCGACAGAGGAAAAGGTATCGTCGATCAGCTCGATAAAACGGTTGATCTGGCGGTATTTGTCATATTTGGCCTTGACGATGCGCAAGTCAGGCGTGAAGACGCCCAGGTCCACGAGCGCGGGGATGTTTTCCCCCTCGGAGAGAAGATAGCGTTTTTCGCGGTCGTGCGAGAGCGCGGCTGCTCCGCCGGGGCGGGGGACGGAGGATCTCCCGCTCTTCTTATACGTTCCGTCACGCCGCAGGACATACTGAGCCGAGCCGTCCCTGCGGACAAGCAGGATCTGGCGATAGCGGCCGTCGAGCGTCTCGGTGGCAAAGCGGAGGAAGGCATCCTCGTCAAAATTGAAATGATAGGCCTTGTTGTCACGGAGCCCCTCGGCCTGATAGGCCGCGCCCTGCCCGATTTGAACGGGGCGGACGGTGACGCGGGCGTACTCCGCGCCATCGGTCGGTTGGGAAAAGACCGCTTTGACAAGCTGAGGCAGCGCGGAGACAAGCTCGGTTTGCAGTACAGGCATGGCAAAGTCTCCCGTCAGAAAAGTTTTTTCAGATTCAGCAGCGCGGCTTTCAGCTCGTTCTTGCTATAGGAATTGTTCTCGTCGGCAAGAACCGCGGCGACGGCGTCCTTGCCGCTGACGCCTCTGGCTACCATCGCGTCGACGAGCATCGCCTCGGCCGAGACGGTATGCTCGGTCTTGGTGAAGAGATAGCTCTCTTCGATCTCGATCACAACGGCATACTCGCCCTTTTCGTAATTTCCCTTGGCGAGCAGCTTATCCTTCACCTCCACGGGCGTGCCGCGAAAGCTCATTTCATGCAGCTTGGTCAGGTCGTTGCACAGGCACATCCGTACGCCGGCCCCACTGTCGACAAAGAAATCGACCAGCTCCATAATGCGCTTGGGGCTTTCATAAAAGACAAAGGTACGCGTGTCCCCGCGGCGCAGCTTTTCAAGCAGCTTTCGTCTCTCGGCGTTTTCACGCGGGAAAAAGCCATAGAAAAGAAAGCTTGAAAGATCGAAGCCGGACACGGACAGCGCCGTGACGGCGGCGCAGCAGCCCGGTACGCCGATCACGTCGATCCCCGCTTCGACCGCAGCGCGGATCAGCTCGTTGCCGGGGTCGGAGATGCAGGGCGTGCCGGCGTCGGTGATGACGGCGATGCTTTTGCCCGCCAGCATCTCGTCGACAAAATAGCGCGCTTTGCCGTATTCGTTGAATTTGTGGTTGGAGACGAGCTTGTTGCGGATCTCGAGCTTGCCGAGCAGCACCATCGAGCGGCGCGTATCCTCGGCCGCAATGATGTCGACCGAGCTTAAAATATCCCGGCCGCGGGGGGACATGTCGCGCGAATTGCCGATCGGCGTTGCGACGATATAAAGTTTTCCGTTTTTTTTCTCATCCATGGCGATCAACCTAAAAATCCTCGGTGTATTTTTTCCGAATGCGCGGTGCGGTCAGGTCATAGCTGTCTGCGATCAGGCGGCGGATCACGTCGTCGTCCACGCTGCCGTCGAGAATGATCCCGCTCCAATGCAGCTTGTTCATGTGATAGGCCGGAACGATCGAGGCGAATTCTCTGCGCCAGAAATCGCCCCAGGCGGGGTCGTTTTTGACGTTGATCCAGATATGCCCGTCATACTCGAAAATGAGGGCGAAAATCTTTTTGTTCGAGCCGTGGCGCATACAGGTATAGTTCGTATCGTCAAATGGATAGTCCACGTAAGCGTCCGGCATTTCCAGACAGGCGTCGATGGCCTGCTGCCGTGTTTCCATATTCAGTTCCTCTCTTGCTCTTTTTTCCCAGTATACCACGCCGCCGGGAGATTGTCATCAACAAGTCGTTCTGGTTTAGGCGTGAAAAGAAGCTGCGTGTCAGAAAAGACACGCAGCCTTGTTTTATGGCTGGATCGAGCCGTTCAGTCCTGCTTTTGCGCTTCAGCTTCTTCCAGATAAGAGCTGCCGCGCATGGCAGCGTAGAGCGCGTCGTGGATCGCCGGATAGGCGGAGGGGTCAAGCCGGTCGAGCTCGGCGAACATGGGGGAGAAGTGCCAGCGAAGGATATCCCGGGCGTAGGCGTCATACAGCTCGCGCCCAAGGGCGTTGACCGTGATCTTCAGCGCTTTTCTGCTGCCGGGGAGATAATCTTTTTCCAGCAAGCCTTTTGCGACAAGGCGGTTGACGATCTTGGTAAAATTGCTGCGCGTGATGCCGAGACGCGCGGCGATCGCGGACATGTTCTCGTTGCGCTCTTCGTTCTCCAACAGGTACTCCAGCACCTGGATCTGAGAATAGGAATAGCGCACGCCCTTGTATTCCATTTTTTCGATCTTGTACGCTGCGGCGTAGATATTGCAATAGTGGATCAGCGCGTCGACAACGTCGCGGTACTGACCCATCCAGGAAAGCTTCATGGGGAGACCTCCCTTCAACTAAAGGATATTTTATCAGAAAAAATGGAAAGGAGCAACAAAAAAATAAATCCAATTGCTCTTGCAATTTGGCGAATATGGAGATATAATGCTGATATAGTTTCCAAAGGAAACAAAAACGGATGCCCATCCACGATGGGGAAAGAAGAGAAAGGAAGAGTGAAATGAACATCAGCAAAAAAACCAAAACGCTGCTTTGCGTTGCACTTGTGCTGATCCTGCTCGGCAGCGCGCTTGCCGGCCTGTTCAACACGGGTGTGGGCGCGACAAAGGTGACGCGCATTTCCTTCGACGGGGGACACGGCCGTCTCAGCGGTCTGCTCTATATGCCGAAGGACGCTTCGGCGGACAACCCCAAGCCCACGGTCATCGTGACCCACGGCTATCTCAACTCCGCCGAGATGCAGGATGCCAATGCGATCGAGCTTTCGCGCCGCGGCTTTGTCGTCCTGGCGCTTGACCAGTATGACCACGGCCATTCCGCGCTCGACCACAGCGTCTATTCCGACACCAGCTTCTTCGGCATCTGGCTGCCGTTCTGGGCCAACTCCATGAACGACGCCGTGCAGTATATGTACGATCAGCCTTATGTGCTCAAGGATGAGAACGGCAACGGTCTGATCGGCGTGACCGGACACTCGATGGGCGGCTTCTCGAGCACGCTCGCGCTCGCCTTTGACGAGATGCAGGCGGCAGAGAGCGGCGTACGCAAGGTCTCCTGCGGCCTGTCCGAAGGCTCTGACTTTATGTACACGGCCTTTGTCGGCGTCGACGCCGCGACGGCCGACGCGCTCGGCGGCGGCCGCACGATGGGCAAGGTCTGCGCCCAGTATGACGAGTTCTTCTTCAACGATCCCACCGTCGAGGGAGGCACGGTCCGTCACAAGGACTATGTCTCCACGCCCGACGGCATGACCTTCCTGCAGCAGAGTGCCCCGGCGCAGGCCAACACCTGGTATGACACCGCGGACGGCGGCCGCCGCATCATTTACGAACCAGTCCAGACCCACCCGTGGAACCACTTCTCGGCCACCACGACGGCCTATGCGATCTCCTTCTATCAGACTGCCTTTGCCGATTACGCCTCGATGCTGAAGAACATTGCGCCCACGAGCCAGGTCTGGCAGTGGAAGGAAGGATTTGAGTGCGTCGCGCTCGTCGGCTTCATCATGCTGATCGTCGTTCTGGCGGGCATCCTGATCGAACTGCCGTTCTTCAAGCTGGCCAAGACCGGAGAACTGGCCGTGGCGAAAGCCCCGCAGGGCGGCAAGCGCTTCGCGACCTGGCTGATCCTCATCGTCGCGATCCTGCTGCCGGCGATCTTCTTTACTCCGCTCATGGACGGCGGTGCGGGCAGCCCCGGCGTCATGGTGCTGTTCTATGCCGGCATCGTCGCGGCTGTCGGCGGTCTTGCCGCCCTCTGCCTTGCCATTGCGAAGAAGCAGGGGAAAGGCGCGGTCGTCGGCGGCATTTGCCTCACGATCAGCGGTGCGCTGCTTTCCCTTATCGCGAAGCTCCCGATGTATCAGAACTATGCCGTCTGGACCGCTCCCGGCGTCAACAGCATCGCCTACTGGACGATCGGCTGCGCGCTGATGAGTCTTACGATCCTTTCGGCCGTCTACGTCTGCATGAAGCGCTCCGACGGCGCGGTCTTTGCCGATTACGGCGTCAGCTTCAAGCCGATGGCCATCATTGCCGGCCTGTGCACGGCGCTTGTCACCATCGTCGTCGCCTATGCGGTGCTGTGGCTGATGGATGCGCTGTTCAAGGCGGACTTCCGTATCTGGACCTTTGCGTTCAAGACCTTTGACGTCTCGATCATCCCGGTGATCCTGCGCTACCTGCCGACTTTCCTGCTGTTCTACATCATCTCCACGGCCGGCATCACCGTGAATACCAACACCGAGCGCCTCCAGGGCGGCAAGGGCTATCTGCTTGCCATCCTGCTCAACGCGGGCGGCCCGATCCTTTGGCTTGCGGTGCAGTACATCACGCTCTTCTCCAAGGGCGTCGCGGCCCAGCCCGGCTCGGCGCTCTCCGGCATCGTGCTCGTGGCCATGGTACCCACGCTGTCCATCGCGGCGATCATCTCGCGCAACCTCTATAAGAAGACCGGCAACATCTGGACGCCCGCCTTCCTTAACGCGATTTTGATGACCACGATGACGATTGCGAATACGATGGTCGCGTTCAAGTAAGCATAAACCAAATAAAAAAGGTGAGATCCATCGGATCTCACCTTTTTATTGCCTTGTTTTGAAAAAGCGGGAAGGAGAACGCAATCAATCAGCGAGCTCTGCCCAATAGCCGGTATCGTGCCCACCGTGAACAACGATTCGGACGGTATCGCCAAAGCGGGCGCTGACTGTGACGGGATCCAGTGACGTGACAAGCTCGTCCGGATAGTCATTCTCAAAGTTTGGATCCACATATTCCGTCACAACGGAAAAGCGCAGCGTGATTTCCTTTGGCTCGTCCGGGTCCATAAACTGCCAGCGGGTGAAGCTGTCATACAAAAGCTCGTCACGGCGGATCAGCGTACGATCGGCATTGGACTGCCCGCCCACGACCGAAAACCCGGGCGCCTCGGCTTCGCGCAGAAAGAGCCCGATATCCTCCTGCAGGTCGAGCTGGATCTGCAGCGTGATCTTATCCTCATCCGCCTCAAAGCCGGGGACAAAGCCCGCGCGGCGCAGCGAGCGCTCAGCGATGAGGGAAGAAAGCGTCCGGCTGAAGAACGGCGTTTTCTCGAGCCCTCTGTCATGCAGGGCAAGCACAAGCCGTTCATAGGAGCCGTCTTCAAAGTTGTACCAATAGCAGTCTTCCACGTCGGGACGGACGCCGCCGTTCTCCTGACGGAGGAAAGACTCAAGCTTTACGAGCGCCGGGACTGCATCGTCGCCGAGGTCGCAGAGCATATCGACGTCGATCTCATCGCGCGTTCCGTCGAGATAGCGCGCAACATCATATCCTGCGATCCAGCGGTTTGGACCCGAGAGTGCAAAGAGAAGGAACAGAGCGACCGTCACAGCCAGCGAGACCGGAAGCGTTTTGAACGAAGGAACAAACCGGCCGACAATGATCAAAACGAACAGCACCGCGAGAAGACCCATAAACCAGGCGGCATATACGCGATCCTGTGTCAGCCCGTAGCGCGCGATATACAGCCACAGCTTCGACGCGGCCGTGCCGAGCAGGATCAGCGTGAAGAGTGCGAGCACGATGCAAAGCGTACGGAGTAAGACGGGATTCTTCTGGTTTACATAACGATTTATGCAAAGCATGATCACAAAATTCATGCCCGCGACAGCGCAGAGCTGAAAAAAGCCCTCGCGCGCGTATTCGGCATAGCTCAGTCCCTGCGGTAGGACGCCGGAAAAGGCCGCGGTGTAATACGACCACTGGGAGAAAAAGAACACGCCATAGACCGTGAGCAGAGGCAGGACGGCTGCCGCCGCCGTGATAAAGGGAAGGATGCGGCGGCGTGCAGCGCGTGCGCGGCAGATCTCCGCAGTCATCTTTTCACGGCAGCTGCCCGAAACAGAAGAAACGTAAAGACCGAAGAGGTACATCGCGACCGGTATGCCGAAAACAAGCCGCAGCAGGTTTTCGATCAGCTTTTCGCTGTCAAAAGAAAACAGCCGTTCGATAAGGGCGGAAAAGCCGCTGTCATAGGAAAGGAGCGACAGGGCAAGAAAGGTGGGGATCACGGCGAGAAAAAGCCCCAGAAGCACCTTTAACGCTGTCTTCCCGGCGCCTTTTCCGTGTTTCGGCGAAAGGGCGGTAAAGAGTTTGGCAAACGAGGAAAACGGATAGACGAACCATGCGCGCAAAAGATCGGCGCCGACGAGCGGGCTGAGCCCTTCCTCAAGCGTGTTGCCGGTCGCGGCATAAACAAGATAGACAGCGGCCGCCATCAGATAGACAAAGCAGATTAACGAAAGAAAGCGGTTCGCCCACAGGAGCGCCGCCGCGGCCGCGAGCAGCGCGGAGAGCGCAACAAGCTTCTGCACGGCGTCAAAGCGCACCTTCCCGCGCAGAACGACGCCAAACGTAAGAGTGGAAAGAGAGAGCAAATACACGGCCGCCCCGAGCTGCTTTTGAGACATGGGGAAGACACGCCAGAAGAAATAGCCCGCGGCAAGAAGCAGCCACGCAAAGGAGCGTTCTTTTCCCGAAAACGCGGGAGAAGGGGAAGACTCCGCGGCCGCGGAACCGTTTGCGGCCGCCGCGGGAAGCGGCTCCTTAACAGGCGTGAGGGCAGGGGAGAGGGAAGAGGTTTCTTCCATCAAAGATCCTCCTTGTATTCAAGAATATCCTCCACTTTACACTCGAGCGCCCTGCAGATCGCGTCGAGCGTGGAGAAACGGATGGCTTTTGCCTTGTTGTTTTTCAGGATCGAGAGATTGGCCAGCGTGATGCCGACTTTTTCAGACAGCTCCCCGAGCGACATTTTACGCTTGGCCATCATGACGTCGAGATTGATCACGATCATAAGCCCACCTCACACCGTCAGATCGTTTTCCGACTTGATCGCCGTGGCCTCTTCGATCACGTTTTTCACCACGCGCAGACAAAGTCCGAGCAGCGCGGCTGTGAAGGCAAGCACAAGAGCGACAAGATAGTACCAGGTCATGCCGAGAAAGACGAGTGCGATCGCGCAAGCACACCAGCTGACGCCGCGTATGCAGGAAACAGCCTTTGCGGTAAAGACACTGCCGACACGGACAAGAAGCAGAAGCCGGATCAGCGTCAGGGCGGCGAGCAGCGCAAAGAACAGGATCAGGTAGCCCGAGACCAGAATGACGATCCCGTCGCGCAGAGCGAGTGGACGCAGCGCAGCCGATGCGATCAGCTGCACAAAGTCCGGCAGAATAAAGGCCGAAGCAAGCAGAACAGCACAGAACAGCGCTGTCAGAACGATCGAAACAGTGACAGATGCGTTTTTGGATATCCGAAGCATAAAACCATCCTCCTTTTGCATGCAAGATGAGCATACCACGATTATTATCGTAAGTCAACTAAAATTTATCGAAAAACGATAAAAACGTCTTTCTTGAACTACTTGACAATCAGGAAGAAAGGCGTATAATATGGATTGAACAATTGAACGTTTGTTCATATGACTGAATTGCGGAGGATGTCATCATGAAAAAGAGCTACAAAATCGAAGTGGACTGCGCCAACTGCGCCCAGAAGATGGAGGATGCCGCCCAAAAGACCGAGGGCGTGAAAGACGCTGTGGTCAATTTCATGGCGCTGAAGATGACGGTCGAATTTGAAGAAGGCGCCGACGTCAAGGAGACGATGCAGCGCGTTCTGAAGAACTGCCGCAAGGTGGAGAGCGACTGCGAGATCGAATTCTGAAAAAGAGAGATACGGGAGGCGAGCGGAATGACAAAGAAACAGAAAAAAATGCTGTGGCGTATTCTGGCCGCCGCGGCGCTTGTCGCTGTGCTGCTTTTCCTTCCCATAGAGGGCTGGCTGCGCTTTGCGCTCTTTATGGTGCCGTATCTGATCGTCGGCTACGATATTCTGATCAAGGCCTTCAAGGGGATCCGGAACGGCCAGCCGTTTGACGAAAACTTTTTGATGGCGATCGCCACGGTCGGCGCGATCACGCTCGGAGAATATACCGAGGGCGTCGCGGTCATGCTGTTTTATCAGATCGGCGAGTTGTTTCAAAGCTATGCCGTCGGCAAGAGCCGCCGCAGCATCAGCGCGCTGATGGACATCCGACCCGATTGCGCCAATCTCCTCGGCGAGGACGGCGCGATCAGCGAGGTCGATCCCGACGAGGTCGCGGTCGGTTCGGTGATCCTGGTGCGGCCCGGCGAAAAGATCCCGATCGACGGCGTGATCGTCAAGGGCGAGACCTCGCTCGATACGGCCGCGCTTACGGGCGAGAGCATCCCGCGCGAGGCCAAAGAGGGCAGCGAGGTCATCAGCGGCTGCATCAATCTGTCCGGCGCCGTGCAGATCCGCACGACAAAGGAATTCGGCGAGTCGACGGTCTCGAAGATCCTGGACCTTGTTGAGAACGCGACCTCGCGGAAATCAAAGTCTGAAAACTTCATTTCCAAATTCGCGCGTATATACACGCCTGTCGTGTGCTTCAGCGCGCTTGCGCTGGCACTGCTGCCGCCGCTTGTGAACGTATTGCTCGGTCATTCGGCGCAGTTTTCAACCTGGCTCTACCGCGCGCTGACCTTCCTGGTCATTTCGTGCCCGTGTGCGCTGGTCATATCCATCCCGCTCAGCTTTTTTGCCGGGATCGGCGGCGCGAGCGCCCAGGGGATCCTGATTAAGGGCTCGAACTATCTCGAGACGCTCTCTGAGGTGCGGACGGTGGTCATGGATAAGACCGGCACGCTGACAAAAGGGAGCTTTGAGGTCAGCGGCGTGCATCATTCGCCGCTTGAGGACCGGGAGCTGATTGAATACGCGGCGCATGCCGAGGCCTATTCGACCCATCCGATCAGCCGCAGTCTGGTCGCGGCCTATGGGAAAGAGCCGGATACCGAGCGTGTATCCGACGTGCATGAGATCAGCGGCAAGGGCGTGATCGCGCGCGTAGACGGAAAAGAGGTCGCTGTCGGCAACGACAAGCTGATGCGCGATGTCGGATGCGAGAGCGTTGAATGCCGCAGCGTCGGCACGATCGTGCATGTTGCGATCGACGGAGCATACGCCGGGCATATCCTCATCTGCGACGTCGTGAAGGACGGCGCGAAGGAAGCGATCGACGCGATGCGCCGCGCAGGCGTAAAAAAAACCGTGATGCTCACCGGCGATATCCGCGCGGTGGGCGAGGATGTGGCGAACCGGCTTGGGCTTGACGCGGTGAAGAGCGAGCTGCTGCCGGGCGACAAGGTGAGCGCGCTTGAGGAGCTGCTTGAACAGTGCGCGCCTGGCGAGAAGCTGGCCTTCGTTGGCGACGGCATCAACGACGCGCCGGTGCTCTCACGAGCGGACATCGGGATCGCCATGGGCGCGCTCGGCTCGGACGCGGCCATCGAGGCGGCGGACGTCGTGCTGATGGACGACGACCCGGGAAAGATCGCCAAGGCGATCGGGATCTCGCGCAAGTGCCTGCGGATCGTCAAGGAAAATATTTATTTTGCCATCGGCGTGAAGCTGATCTGTCTTGTGCTCGGCGCACTCGGACTTGCGGGTATGTGGAGCGCGATCTTCGCTGACGTAGGCGTAATGGTGCTCGCGGTGCTCAACGCGGTGCGCGCGCTGAAAGTCAAAGGGATGTGAGGGGCTTTTCAACCGGCGAAAAATACGGTATAATCAAATAAGAAAACAATTGAGGTGAGAGAAGTGCAGGAAAAACAGTTTGCCGAATGCTGCGAGAGCAGGGAAGTGCACGAGGATCTGCTGCGGCTGGTAAGCGAGCAGCTTCCGTCCGACGAGGACCTGATGGATCTCGCGGAGCTGTTCAAGATCTTCGGCGATACCACGCGCGTGAGGATCCTGTTCGTCCTGCTGGAGGCGGAGGTCTGTGTCTGTGATCTGGCCGAGGCACTGAACATGACCCAGTCGGCGATCTCCCATCAGCTTGCGATCTTAAAGCGCAACAAGCTGGTCAAGAGCAGACGCGATGGGAAGAGCGTTTTCTATTCGCTTGCCGACGATCACGTCCGGACGATCATCAGCCAGGGAATGGATCACATCAGCGAGTAATAAGTTTACATAATATTGGCGGAGCGATTGCTCCGCCGATTTGTTGTTTGGGGATCGTATGAAGGAAAAGCTGTATCCAAAGGCTCAGACCGTTATAGTGGGGATCGGACTTGCTGTGCTTGGCGCGCTGTTCACGGCGTGGCTGTGCGGGGGCCGATACGGTGCGGCGGAGGTGATCGCGGCGCTTCTTTGCGCTGCGCTGTTTGCCGCGGTTTGTCTGCGTTTTGTACCGGCGTGGTTTTCCCTCTGGTTTGAGCGGCGCGGCAAGAAAAAAGCACCCAACGATAAGGGGCGGCTGTCTTCGCCGCAGCTGTTTGCCATCGCTCTTGCCTGGGCAGGCGTGAATTACCTTTCCGTCTGGCTGGTACTTCGTTATGTAAACCGAGATCTCACGACCGGAGAGTTCCTGCAGTTCTGGAAATCGGCCGATGCGTTCCACTATCTCTGCATCGCGCGGGACTGGTATCTGTCGGAGGGAGAGCTGGACCGGGTTGTACAGCTCGTCTTTCTGCCGGGCTATCCGATCGCGGTTAGATTTGCCGCGCTCCTGGTCCGGGACTATATTCTCTCCGGCTTGCTGGTATCGACACTCTGCTTTGCGGGAGCGCTTTGCGTGTTTTACCGATATGTTCAGGCGGAATACGGCGGCAGCGCTGCGGAGAGGGCGGTCGTTTTCCTCTGTCTGACACCGGGAGCCTTTTTCTTCTTCGCTCCGATGAGCGAGAGCTTGTTCCTGCTTCTTTCTGCGGCTTGCCTGCTTGCACTGCAAAAGCGGCGGTGGCTTCTTGCCGGGCTGTTCGGAGCGCTCGCTTCCTTTACGCGCTCACTGGGGCTGATGCTGTTCGTGCCGCTCTTTATGGAATGGATCGGAGAACTGCTGCACGGGAAAAAGAATCATGCGCGTGCCGTTGCGGCGCTGCTCCTGGTGCCGCTGGGCTTTGGCGCCTACCTTCTGGTCAATTATCTCGTTGCCGGCGATCCGTTTCAGTTTATGATCTATCAGCGGGAGCACTGGTATCAGAGTCTTGGGCTGTTCTTCAGCACGGCTGCCTACCAGACGCGCTATGCCATGTCCGCCGCGGCAAAAGGAAACTACGAGTCGCTGATGGGTTTGTGGCTGCCGAATCTCACGGCTGTGTTCGGCGCGCTTGCGATCCTGTTCTTCGGGGCAAAAAGGCTGCGTGCAAGCGAGACGGCCTGGGCGATCGCGTATTATGTGATCGCGATCGGCGCGACGTGGCTTTTAAGCGCGCCGCGCTATATGGCGGTACTGCTGCCGCTGCCGATCACGATGGGGCTCGTCAGCGAAAAAAGAGGTGTGCGCGTTGCGCTCTATACGCTTTTTGCGTTTGGCAGCGCGTATTATCTCGTGATGTTCGCCCTGCGTCGAAGCGTCTGGTAAGACAGCGTGCGGTTGACAACTGCTGCGGCAAGGAATAAAATACAACCATATTATTTAAAAATTTGAAGAAAAATGGAAGTGGTTACATGACCGGTCAGATGAGCTTTTGGGACGCGGAGGTATGGTCGTTTGTCGTGACGCTCGCCGTCCTTTTCGGCGCGATGCTGCTGGCAAACGCGCTGCGCCGCCAGATCCCGTTCCTGCGCCGCAGTCTGATCCCCAGCTCGGTGCTCGGCGGCTTTCTGGTGCTGGCGGCGGATGCGGCCTTTAAGGCGATCTTCGGACATTCGATGTTCGTGACCTCCACGCTCGAGGCGCTGACTTTCCACGGTCTCGGACTCGGCTTTGTGGCGATGGCGCTGCGGCACACGGAAAAGATCGGCGGCAAAAAGGCGCGGCGCGACGTGTTTGCGACGAGCACGGTCGTCGTCGGATCTTACCTGCTGCAGGCTCTGCTGGGACTTGTCATTACGGTCGTGCTGTTTTATGCGATCGGCAGCTATGCCGCGGGCGGCGTGCTGCTCCCGATGGGCTACGGGCAGGGACCCGGACAGGCCTATAACTGGGGCAGCATCTATCAGAACTATACCGAGTATCCCTCCTTTACCAACGGCGCGAGCTTTGGTCTTACGATCGCGGCGATGGGCTTTGTGTCCGCGTCGGTCGGCGGCGTGTACTATCTCAACAGGCTCCGCCGCGCCGGAGACAAGCGCGCGCAGATCGAAAACGCCGACGAGATCGAGGATCTCTCCGCCGAGATGGTCACGGGCAAGGACGAGATCCCGCTGTCAGAGTCGCTGGACAAGCTGTCTGTCGAGCTGGGGCTGGTGTTCGTGTCCTATTTCCTTGCCTATGGGGCGATGGCCGGCGTGACCGTGCTGCTCGACCGCGCGGGCGGCTTTGCCATCAACACCGTCAAGCCGCTGATCTGGGGTTTTAACTTCCTGATCGGAACGGTCTTCGCCATTCTTGTTCGGACGTGCCTGGAAAAGGGAAAGAAAAGCGGCGTCGTCAAGCGGGAGTATATCAACAACTTCATGTTGAACCGCATCTCCGGCACGATGTTTGATATCATGGTCGTAGCCTCGATCGCGGCGATCAACCTCTCCGCCTTCCGCTATAAAGAGTTCTGGATCCCGCTGATCCTGCTCTGCACGCTCGGCGCGGCGGCGACTTATTTCTACAATCTGCGCATCAGCCGCGCGCTGTTCCCGGACTATGCCGACGAGGCCTTCCTTTCGCTTTACGGCATGCTGACCGGAACGGCCAGCACGGGCGTGATCCTGCTGCGCGAGATCGACCCGCTCTATGAGACGCCGGCCTCGCACAATCTGATCTATCAGAATCTCTGGGCCATCGTGCTCGGCGCGCCGATGCTTCTGCTGCTTGGCTTTGTTGCGCGGAGCATGAGCTGGACGCTGATCGGCATGGGCATCATCGCCGTGCTGCTTGTGATCATGCTGCTGATCCAGCTGATTTTGATCCGGCGGGCAAAGAAACAAAAATAAAAAGATGACATCCGTCCGAATACCGGACGGATGTCTTTATTTGATCGTATAATCGGGGAAGTATTTTTCAACGAAATCGACCTTGTCTACGCGAAACTCGCGGCCTTTGAGATAATTGAGGATACCGGCATCGGTGGGGAAGTCGAAAACAAGGCGATAGGAATAGAGCGCCTGTCCCTTTTCGTCATAGCCCTTGTTGAAGCGCTCGCTGCCGTATTTGCCGTCGCCCAGCAGCGGCCAGCCCGCATGCGCCATCTGCGCGCGGATCTGGTGCGTGCGCCCGGTCAGCAGGTGACACTCGACGAGCGAGAGCCTGCCGGAAGAGCAGAGCACACGGTATTCTGTAACGGCTGTCTTGGCGCCGGGCTCGCTTTTTTGCTTGACGTATACCTGGTTTTTGACGGCGTCCTTGAAAAGATAATCCTCTAGTCTGCCGGAAGCGGGCTTGGGCCGCCCCTGGACGGCGCAGAGATAGTATTTGTCGATCTCACGGTCGCGGATCTTATCGTTCAGGATCCGCAGCGCCTCGGCATTTTTCGCGGCGATGACGATGCCGCCGGTGTTGCGGTCGATCCGGTTGCAGAGCGCGGGGGCAAAGGCGTTTTCCTCGCGCGGCTTCCATTCTCCCTTCTGGGCGAGATAGGCTTGAATGTTCGCGATCAGCGTGTTATAATCCCAAACGCCGGCGCTGTGACACAAAACGCCGGGCTTTTTATCGGCCAGGAGGATGTTCTCGTCCTCATAAACGATGTCGAGCCGGGGCGTGCCGACCTTGAGATAGGAATTTTCCTCGCGCGGCTGCTCGAAAAATTCATCGTTGATGTAGAGCTGGAGGGCGTCTCCTTCCTGCAGGCGCGTGTCGCGCTTGGCGCCCTTCGCGTTCAGCTTGATGCGCTTGAGACGGATGTATTTCTGTAAAAGAGACTCCGGCAGCAGCGGTACGGCCTTGGACACGAAACGGTCCAGACGCTGTCCGGCGTCGTTCTTTTTGACATGCAGCTCTTTCATGGCTCCTCCCTCCCTGATTTTTTTTCGGCTTTTGTGATTATACAATATAAAATTATGGTTGACAAGTCTTGAACTCTCAACTATAATATCAAGGCTGACGTTCCCACATATTGTATGCGGGAGGGGAGGCAGGCGGCCAAGCGAGGTGCTTTTATGAAACTGAATCTGCGTGAGATCATTGAGATCCCCGGCAGCAGCGTTCCCTTTTCGTGCGAACTGGAAACCGAGGGGCTTGACTTTCCCTCGATTGTGCGTTACGAAACGGCGCCGTATGCTGTGGGACGGGTGCTCAACGAGGCGGGCGTCCTTCGGATGGAGGGCGAGATCAAAACCGAACTCATGTGCGTATGCGACCGCTGCGCAGGCGAATTTGAATGCACCAAAACAACACCGCTCTCCGCGGTTATCGTCGAGAAAAACGAGGATAACGCCGACGATCCCGAGCTGTTCTTCCTAGACGGCGACGAGATCGACCTGGATGAGATGCTCTCCACGCTGTTTATCCTGGACATGGACACCAAGTTCCTCTGCCGGGAAGACTGCAAGGGGCTCTGCCCCCGCTGCGGAAAGAATCTCAATCTCGGGCCCTGCGGCTGCGGAAAAGAACTTGATCCAAGATTTGCTGTGCTTGAGCAGCTTTTGGATACATGACCTAAGCGACTATAAAACAGAGCTGCTCATAAACAGCTTATCAGCAGGAGGTGTCAACATGGCAGTCCCGAAAGGAAAGGTATCGCGTCAGAGACGTGATAAGAGACGTTCTTCCACTTGGAAGCTCACGCCCCCCAGCATCGTTAAGTGCCCCAACTGCGGCGCTTTCTGCATGCCTCATCGTGCGTGCAAGGCCTGCGGCCAGTACAAGGGCCGTACGGTCATCAATGTTGAGGAAAGCAAGTAATTGATGTGTAAAACGAGGAGAGGGTGACCTTTCCTCGTTTTGCATAAATAAGCAATCGGATGCCATGCGCCTTCGGCTCATGGACGAGTGCTCTTTTCCGGGAGAAGGTGAGGACGACGCAAAATCAGATCAAGTCGATCGACAATAACAGCCCGCTGCGCGGCCGTGCCGCCGTGGGCGACAGTCTGGTGTCGATCAACGGCAATAAGATCGTCGACGTGCTGGACTATAAGTTCTTTGCGTACGACAGCGTGTTGAAGGTCGTGCTGCGCCGCCCGGACGGAACAGAGTACAAGCTGACGATCAAAAAGGCTGAGGGCGGCGATCTGGGGCTTGAATTTGAAAGCTATCTGATGGATCGCGCGCGCTCGTGCGCCAACAACTGCGTCTTCTGCTTCATCGACCAGCTCCCAAAGGGCATGCGCCCAACCATGTATTTCAAGGACGACGACGCGCGGCTGAGCTTTCTTCTCGGCAATTACATCACGCTGACCAATCTCTCACGGCGCGAGATCCAGCGCATCATCGACCTGCACATCAGCCCGATCAACGTATCGGTCCACACCACCGATCCGGCGCTGCGCTGCGAAATGCTGCGCAATCCCCGCGCGGGAGAGACGATCGAGACGATGCGGCGCTTTGCCGCGGGCGGGATCGTGATGAACTGCCAGATCGTCTGCTGTCCCGGCTTGAACGACGGGGAAGCGCTTGAGAGAACGATGCGCGATCTCGAGGCGATGTATCCCGGCGTACACAGCGTTTCGATCGTGCCGGTGGGGCTGACAAAGTTCCGCGAAGGGCTTTATCCGCTCACGCCTTTCACGCCGGAGCATGCCGCCGAGACGATCGCCCAAGTGACGGCTTTCGGCGACCGCTGCGTGGAAAAGCACGGCACGCGGATCTTCTTCTGCGGCGACGAGATGTATCTCAAGGCGGGGATCGAGCTGCCGGAGGACGAGTTTTACGAGGAGCATACCCAGCTGGAAAACGGCGTGGGGATGATCCGGCTTTTAGAGACGGAATTCCGTTCGGCGCTCAAGCTGTCCGACGGGGTGGACGGCGTGCCGTTCTCCATCGCCTGCGGGACCTCGGTGGCGCCGTTCTTCCGCAAGCTTGTCGCGCTGGCAAAGGAGCGATATCCGGAGCTGGATGGCGAGGTATACGGGATCGTAAATGACTTTTTCGGCCACAGCATCAATGTCTCCGGCCTCGTGACCGGCGGCGATCTGATCGCCCAGCTCAAAGGCAAGAGGCTTGGCAAACGACTTTTTATTTCGCAGAACATGCTGCGCCGCGAGGAAATGGATTTCCTCGACGGCGTCAAGCTTTCCGAGGCCGTTGAGGCGCTCGGGCTTCCGATCTACCCGATCGAGCAGGACGGCTTTGCGCTCTTCGACGCGATCGCGGGCGAACTGCCCGCGGTAAGGCAGCCTGCCGAGGGGAAAGCGGAGGAATATTATCAATACAATCAAAACGGATAAGGAGGGGGAAGAAAGATGGCAAAGCCACTGGTGGCGATCGTCGGCCGCCCGAACGTGGGCAAGTCGATGCTGTTCAATCGTCTGGTAGGGAAGCGTCTTTCCATCGTGGAGGATACCCCCGGCGTCACGCGCGACAGGCTGTATGCCGAGTGCGAGTGGTGCGGCAGAACATTTGATATGGTGGACACCGGCGGTATCGAGCCGAGCACTGACAGCGAGATCCTGCAGTTCATGCGCGAGCAGGCGCAGATCGCGATCGACGCGGCCGATGTGATCGTGCTGGTCACCGATATCCGCACGGGCGTGACAGCGGCGGACAAGGACGTGGCCAATATGCTGCTGCGCTCGCGCAAGCCGGTCGTTCTTGCCGTGAACAAGGCGGACTCCACAGGCCCGGAGGACCCCGCAGTCTATGAATTCTATGAGCTCGGTCTCGGCGATCCGATCGCCGTGAGCGCCGTGCACGGACACGGAACGGGCGAGCTGCTTGACGCCTGTCTTGCCCACCTCCCGCCACAGACGGACGAGGAGGAAGAGGACGACCGGATCAAGGTCGCCGTGATCGGCAAGCCGAACGTGGGAAAATCCTCGCTGATCAACTGCATTCTCGGCGAAAAGCGCGTGATCGTCAGCAACGTTGCGGGCACGACGCGTGATGCGGTCGACACGCCGTTTGAAAACGACAAAGGCAAATATGTCTTTATCGACACGGCCGGCATCCGGCGCAAGTCCAAGGTGGACGAGCGGGTCGAGAAGTTTTCGGTCATGCGCGCCCAGCTCGCAATAGAACGCGCGGACGTGTGCGTGATCATGATCGATGCGCGCGAGGGCGTGACCGAGCAGGACACCAAGATCGCCGGGCTGGCGCACGAAGCGGGCAAGGCCAGCATCGTCGTCGTCAACAAATGGGATTTGGTCGAAAAAGAGACCGGCACGATGGAAAAGATGCGCAAGGACGTGATGCGCGATCTAAGCTTTATGAGCTATGCGCCGATCCTCTTCATCTCTGCGCTTACCGGCCAGAGAACGGAGCGGCTCTTCGAGCTGGTCAACTTTGTCAACGACCAGAGCAACATGCGCATCTCGACCGGCATGCTCAACGACGTGCTCGCCGACGCGCAGGCGCGCGTACAGCCGCCCACCGACAAGGGCAGACGGCTGAAGATCTATTACATGACGCAGACCGGCATCAAGCCGCCCAACTTCGTGATCTTCTGCAATTCGCGCGAGCTGTTCCATTTTTCCTATCAGCGCTATCTCGAAAATCAGATCCGCAGCGTGTTCGGTCTTGAGGGGACGCCTGTCCGTATCGTGATCCGACAGAAGGGAGACAAGGAATGAAATACTGGATCTTCAGTATTCTCACGGCTGCGCTCGCGTATCTGTTCGGCACGCTCAACTCTCTTGTCGTCGCATCGCGCCTTGTCTTCAAGACCAATCTGCGGCGCGTGGGAAAGGGGAGCCGCTGGCTGCCGAATTTCCGGCGTGTCTATGGCGTGAAGGGCTTTGCGAAGCTTGCCGCGGTTGAGTTTGTCAAGGACGCCTTTCCGCTGCTGATCGCCGGGTTGTTATTCCACGCCGACGGCAACGCCGTCGTAGGGCGTGCGCTCGCGGCGTTTTGTCTGGTGCTGGGGCGGATGTACCCCTCGCCCTACGGCTTTCGCGGAAGCTATGCGACAGGCGCGATCGTGGTTGGCGCGATGTTCATCAATCTTTCCATCGGCCTGGCTGTGCTGGCCGCGACGATCCTGGTTTCGTGGCTGACGAAGTATCTGCCGCTCGGCACGCTCGCCGGCGCGATCGTGCTCACGATCGCGGGCGTTCTTGTACTGGATAATCCGATCGCGACAAAACTTTGCATCTTTATCACGATCCTGGCGGTGATCCGCCTGATCCCTGCCATCTCGCGCGTCAGCGCGAAGAGCGAGCCCCGACTCAGCCTGGAGGAAGACATCACGTACAAATTTGACGAGCAGTTCTGATATAGCAGCAGCGCCGCGAAATATGGTTTTCGCGGCGCTTGTTTTTCCCAGCCGTCACTTCGGCAGCCCGATCGGACGCGGCGGAAATCTAAATATTCCTTAAAACCGCACGGATCGGCTGTAAAATTCCGTATTGATGGTGTATATTACGATCAGAGGAAGAGATTTCTATCGTTTCCTATTTTTTCCGTGAAACATTTTCGGATAAACAACGTCTTATATAGAGAAAGCATGCATGCAAAGGAGGAGGCGAGGCCCATGGCGCGTCCCGCAGCGACGCCGGAATCGGAAAAAGAAAAGCGCAGAAAATGGATCTTGCTGATCACTTTGCTGCTGTCTTTTGCGGTCATGATCACGTCGCTGTTCTTCCTGGCCAAGATCCGCGGCTGGCGTGTGAGACGAAATGACAAAACGCTGCTGACGATTGTCAACGCCCAGTCGCCCGTGCCTTCCGACAGCGCGCAGACGCTGGCCTTTATCGACGATTCCCATATGGTCGACGCGCGCTGTGCCTATGAACTGGAGCAGATGCTTTCAGACTGCAGAGCGGCCGGGCATGCTCCCCGTGTCCTGGCGGCTTATCGAAGCGAAAGCGAGCAGCGCGAGCTGCTCAACGCCGTGACTGAGGATCATATGGCCGACGGTCTTTCATTTGAAGAAGCGAAAAAACGCGCGGACGAGGAAGTCGAACAGCCCGGATGCAGCGAGCATCAGCTGGGTCTCGCTGTTGATATCGGCGACGACGAGGATAAAAGCGGCACACAGCATTGGCTGGAAGAACACGCGTGGGAATACGGCTTTATCCTCCGCTATCCGGCCGGAAGAGAGAGCGTCGCCGGCATAGCATGCGGCGAGGATCATTTTCGCTATGTCGGGCTTGACGCCGCAAAGCAGATCCGGGAGCTTGACATCACGCTGGAGGAATATGTCTCCATGTTTTACGGAAATTAAACCCGCATCTCTACATAAAGGATCCCCGAAGGGCGCGAAAAGCAGCCCCTCGGGGATCCTTTTTTGTCAAAGAAGGAAAAACGCCGCGAAGAGTCCTGCCGCCGCGCCGAGCAGGAAATACAGCAGGCGCGTGAGGAGCGTGATACTGCTCGGCGGCGTGTGGGCGGCCGTATACTCCCAGGCCGCCCGGCGCGCTTCTCGCAGGATCTGCGCGCTGCTGACGCCGCGTCGGGTAAAGAGATCATCGCAAAGTATGAATATTGCCTCCTTGAAATACTCGGTATTCGGTGACTTTACGATGATCACATTGCCCGCGCTTCCCCGGATCACCTCCCTTTCTCTGCCGCGTTCCGCCGCAAAGCTGCGGCGCGGGACGAACAGCCTGCCGAGCGCGCCGCCAAGCGCACTTCGGATCCGATCGATCATACCCGCTCCTCCACGCGTACGGTGACGACGGTCATATCGTCGCCGCTGCCATAGAGCTTTTCCGCCTCCCGCAGCGTGTCTTTGGCAAGCGATTTCATATCCTCGCCGCTTCGCAGCAGTATGTTTTTTACCCATTCGTCCTCGCCGTCGGCAATGACGCCGTCCGAGGCAATGATCGCCGTTGAGCCGGGCTGGAGCTTCATCCTTACGACGTCCGGCGCGCTTCCGCCGCCGAGGCTGAGCCCCGCCGCGAGCGTCTCACCTTTGATGCGGCGCACGGTTCTGCCGCTTCGGACATAGGAGGGCGCGGCGCCGTATTTGTAAAAACAGGTCTCGCCGGAGAAAAGATCGATGCACATCAGGTCGACCGTGGCAAAGCCCCAGCTCTCTCCGCTGCGAAGAAGCAGAGCGGAGTTGAGCACCTTCATCGCCGAGGCGCCGTCGGCGCCGGAGCGCAGAAATTTTTCGAGGATGGCGACGACCTGGCTGCTGTCCCGCGCGGCCTCGTCCCCGGAGCCCATGCCGTCGGAGAGAATCACGCACAGGACGCCCGCGTCGGTTTTGAAATAACTGCCCTTGTCGCCGCTGACGCGTTCGCCGCGTTTTTTCAGCGCCGCGATCCCGACCGAGACGGCAAGAGGCTCGGCCTCCAGTACGACAAGACGCACGTCGGAGACCTCCGCCCCCTGGGGGAGACAGACGCGCACGCCCAAAATGTTCGAAAGCCTCTCAAGGTATCCGGGGTCGGAGGTCAGCGGGGCGAGCGAGCCGCTTTCCATGGCTGCGCGAAGTCTGCCGCGGCCGTCACGGTAGACGGACACCTCGGCGTCGATCTCGAGCGAGCGCAGATAGCGCAGCAGCCGCTGCTCGGCAAGGAGATCCGAGCCGTTGACGCTGCCGAGCTCGTCCGACACGGCCGTGAGGAGACGGGACATATCCGCATATTGCTCCCATGCCACGGCGCTTTTTTCGGCAAGACGCGATTTAAGCTCGCGGCGATAATTCTGTGTGCGCAGCTCGCTGTTGACAGCCCCGATAAAGGCCGACAGATCCGTGCATTTGCTGCGAAAAAAGCCGGGAATGTCCTCGGCGGCAAGCGAGCCGTTTTGGCACATGGCCTTTGTCGCATCGTTGAGTGCGCTGAGCGTGTCGAGATACTCCGCATTCCAGCATCGGTTCTTGTTCACACAGCGGACGCAGACGCGGTCCGCCGCCCGGTCAAAGACACGTGCGATGTCGTTGTCGTTGCTGCTGTCGGTAAGAGAGCTCTCTACGATCCCATACAGCTCGCCGTAGGCCTCGCCGAGCCCCTTGACCTTGTTGGCCACAAAGCGGCGCAGATCCCGCTCGCCCCTGCCGTGTTCGGTGTCATGCAGGAACATACCGAGCCTTCCGAGAAAGCGGGAGGGGAGAAGAATAAAGATGACCGAGGCGCAGAAGGTCTCAAAAAGCGCGGCCGTCGAAACCTCACCCGACCACGCGCAGGTCGCGGCAAGTGCGGAGGCAAGGACGAAGGAGAGCGTAAAGACAAGACGGCTGTGGCGCGAAAAAACACCGCCGAGAAGCCCGGAGAGGGCATACGACATGGCGTAAAAGCAGCTGCCGCCCGACGCAAGGTCTGTCGTGATGCCGAGCACGGTGCCGGCTGCAGCGCCGGTGAGCATCCCTCCCTTGAGGGCGGAAGCCATCAGAACGATCAGCGCCAGCGTGCGCCCGATCGAAATGAGATCAAGCAGCTTCCAGGGGACGAGCGCCATGAGCGCACAGGCTGCCAGAACGGTAACGGAAACGCTGAGGCGGATCTCGCCCTGTTCGGAGAGATCGCTGCGGTTTTCGATCGCGATGCGGAAAAAGTAAGCGCCGCCGAAGGCAAGAACCGTTTCAAGGATGAGAGCGGCTGCGTCCGGTACGGAGGCACCGGAGAGGGAAAAGCTGCCGAGAAAAGCCGTCAGCGCCGTGATGAGAGCGGCACAGAAAGGCATGAAGAGCGGGCGAGTGGCAAAGGAAAATTCCTGAAAAATATAGGCGGTCGTAAAGGTCAGCACAGAGGCGGCAATATAGCGGATGCCCCAGCCAAGCCCGCCGCCGAACAGATAGCCGAGCGAAGCGCCTGCAAGCGCCGCGGCTCCGCTCCAGCCTGTTCCGGCCGCGGCAACAAGCGCAATGGCAAACGGCGCGCCGCCGCTCGGCGTTCGAGCCAGAGAAAGCAAACAGGCCAGAGCCGCCGCCACGATACACCGCAGCGCCGTAAGGGATCGTTGATCCCGGTTTTCCAGTGAAAACAATTTGCCAAGCTTAGAGAGCCCGCTTTGTCCATCCATCTCCGTCAGTCTCCTTTGAAGTTTACATAAGGTAAGTCAAATTATAGTTATGTAATTCCGAGAAGACAGTCGGACGGCGCTGTAAAAACCATTGTCTTTACGCGCGGAAAAGCAGGGAAATGACAGGCCCGGTCTGCACCCTTTTCCTTGCCAAAAACGGGCTGGCATGGTAAAATCATCTATAATCTTTTTGGGAGGACAGAGATATGAGCCGAATTGCCGATATCGCGCTCGCACCGTCGGGCGAGATCAAAATCAACTGGGTAGAGCGCAACATGCCCGTGCTGCGCGCACTGGGCGAGGATTTTAAAAAGACAAAGCCTTTTGCGGGGCTTCGCGTGGCGCTTTCCGTTCATCTGGAGGCGAAGACGGCTTATCTCTGCCGCGTATTGGAGATGGGCGGGGCCGAGATGTATGTGACAGGCTCCAACCCGCTGTCGACCCAGGACGACGTCGCCGCCGCGCTTGCAGCGGGCGGGATGAACGTCTTTGCACGCTACGGCTGCTCGATGGCGGAATATGAGGAGTGCCTGTGCAGTGTGCTTGAGGCGGCGCCGCAGATCATCATCGATGACGGCGGCGATCTGGTCCATCTGATGCATACCCGCTATACCGATCTGATCCCGCAGGTCATCGGCGGCTGTGAGGAGACGACCACCGGCATCCACCGCCTGAAGATCATGGCGCGGGAGGGAACGCTGCGCTTCCCGATGATGATGGTCAACGAGGCCGACTGCAAGCACATGTTTGACAACCGCTACGGCACCGGACAGTCTGTCTGGGACGGCATCATGCGCACGACCAATCTGGTCGTGGCGGGCAAATATGTCGTTGTCTCCGGCTACGGCTGGTGCGGCAAGGGCGTTTCGATGCGCGCCAAGGGACTGGGAGCCAAGGTCATTGTGACCGAGACCGATCCGATCCGCGCGCTTGAGGCCGTGATGGACGGCTATGAGGTCATGCCAATGGCGGACGCGGCGGCGCTGGGCGATATTTTCATCACGGTGACCGGCTGCAGCGGCGTCATCCGCAAGGAGCATTTCCTCTCGCTCAAGGACGGGGCGATCCTGTCTAATGCGGGACATTTTGACGTCGAGGTAGACATGGCGGGACTCGAGGAGATCGCCGTGAAGAAATATGAGGCGCGGCACAACATTCAGGGTTATGTGCTGCCGAACGGAAAAACGGTCTTTACGATCGCCGAAGGGCGGCTCGTCAACCTGGCCGCAGCCGACGGCCATCCGGCTGAGATCATGGATATGAGCTTTGCCGTCCAGGCGCTGAGCGCCGAATATCTCGTGCGTATGCGCGGAAAACTGGACAATACCGTGATCGCCTTCCCGCGTGAACTGGATGAGGCGGTCGCGGCGCGCAAGCTGCGCGCGATGGGTGTTTCGATCGACGCGCTCAGCGACGAGCAAAAGAGCTATCTCGGCATTTAAAACAGCCAGGTATAACAGGGAGGTGGACCGGTATGGAGGACGAAGAAAGGATCGACGAGCCTGTCGTCTATGACGATCTTGTCGATAAACATACCGACGAGCTGACAGAAATGCTCGACAATCGCAACATGAAGGCCCTGCGCGAGAGAATGGACGAGATGCCGGAATTCGATGTGGCTGAATTCCTTTCCTCGCTCGAAGACAACCGTATGCCGATGCTCTTCCGGCTCCTTTCCAAGGAGAAGGCGGCGGAGGTCTTTGCCAATTTCGACGCGCTGGATCAGGAGCGGATCATCAACTCGATCACGGACTCGGAGCTTGCCGGGATCGTGGAAGAGCTGTACGTCGACGACGCGGTCGACATGATGGAGGAGCTTCCCGCGAACGTGGTCAAGCGTGTGATGCGCACCGCGACGAGCGAGACGCGAAACCTGATCAATCAGTATCTGCACTATCCGGAGAATTCCGCCGGCTCGATCATGACCGCGGAATTTGTGGATCTTAAAAAATATATGAGCGTCAAGGACGCCTTTGCCCGCATCCGCCGCATCGGCGAGGACAAGGAGACGATCTACATCTGCTTTGTGACCTCGGCCGACCGAAAGCTGGAGGGCATCGTCACCGTCAAGGATCTGCTGCTGGCCGATCCCGAAACAGTCATCGAGGAGCTGATGGACCGCAACGTCATCTATGCCGTGACGACCGAGGACCAGGAGAGCGTCTCGGCAAAGTTCTCGGACTATGACCTGATGGCGCTGCCCGTCGTGGACAAGGAACACCGGCTGGTCGGCATCGTAACGGTCGACGATATCATCGACGTTATGGAACAGGAGGCCACCGAGGATATCCAGCTCATGGCCGGTATGACGCCGTCCGACAAGCCCTATCTGCGCACCGGCATCACGGAGATGTGGAAGAACCGTATCCCCTGGCTGATGTTCCTGATGCTCTCGGCGACCTTTACCAGCATGATCCTGACCTCGTTCGAGGACAGGCTGGCCGTTCAGACGGTGCTGATCGCCTTTATCCCGATGCTGATGGGAACGGGAGGCAACTCCGGCGCCCAGGCTTCCACTGCCGTGATCCGCAGCCTCTCGCTCGGCGACATCGAGCCGAGAGACGTGCTGAAGGTCATGTGGAAGGAATGGCGCGTGGCGCTGCTGTGCGGGCTGTCGCTTGCTGCGGTCAACTTTGTCAAAATGCTGCTTCTCGACGGCATGCTTCTCGGCAACAGCAGCATTACAGTATCGGTCGCGGCGACGGTGAGCGTGTCGATCGTCTTTATCGTCATGTTCGCCAAGGTCGTCGGCAGCTTTCTCCCCATTGCGGCGGAAAAGATCGGCGTCGATCCCGCGGTCATGGCCAACCCGCTGATCTCAACGCTGACCGACGCGGTATCGCTGTTGATCTATATCTTCGTGGCAAAACTTGTTTTGAAGATCTGAGGATTCGGGTGAGTTCATATGCAAATGTCTGCACTGCTGACTAAAATGGCGCTGTTTGTGATCGTGATCCTGATCGGCATGTTCGGCGCCAGAAAAAAGATCCTGACAAAGGATTTCAACCGAGGCTTGAGCTGGCTGATCGTCAATGTTTTCATCGTCGCGGCGATCATCAACTCCGTCATTTCGATGGACGCCTCTGACATTGCCCTGGGAGAGCTTGGCATTATCCTGCTGATCTCGAGCCTGACCTACGTGGTGCTGTATCTGCTCGGTGCGCTCACGGTCCGGCTGCTGCGGGTAGACGAAGGAAAAGCGCCGCAGCTCGAACTGCTTATGAGCGCGATCAATAATCTGTTTGTGACGCTGCCAGTCGTGGAGACGGTCTATGGCAGCAAAGGGGCGTTTATCATCGCTCTCGGGTGCATCCCGTTCAATCTGCTGCTGTATTCCTACGGCATCGCCAGATTGCGGGGAAAGGGCGGAAAATTCCGTGTGAAGGATATTCTTTCGACTCCGCTGGTGGCAACGCTCGCGGCCGTGCTGCTCTTTGCCCTGCGCATTCCGGTGCCGACTCCGGTCAGAAGTATTCTTTCGTCTCTGTCCGCAGCGACCGTGCCGATGTCCATGCTGCTGGTCGGCTCGTCGCTGGGCAATGTTGACCTTGGAAAAGCGCTGCGGGATAAGAGCATGTTTCTGTTGACAGCGGAACGCTTTGTTCTCGCGCCGCTCGTTGTTTTCCTGCTGATGAAGCTCATCTGCGGCGACGAGGTATTGCGCGGCGCGATGGTCATCACGGCCGCGACCCCCAGCGCGATCCTTGTCACGGCGCTGAGCCTGCAGACCGGGCGCAGCGGCGAATACAGCTCAGAGGGCATTACGGTCACGACGCTGCTCTCGATGATCACGATCCCGCTTACGGTCTATCTGCTGTTGTAAGGATGTGAGAGGATATGCATATTCCGCAGGGACATAGCCAGACGATCGAGCTGCTCGGCTTTGACGAGGCGCTTGCCGCCTCGGGCAAGAGCGGCGGTTATGACAGCGAGAAATGGCTCTATGTACCGGATTTCTATACCGAATACCGATATATCCTCGGCACCAGGGGAAAGTTTCCGTTGATCTGCATCGGAATCAACCCCTCCACAGCTGCTCCTGACGATCTGGACAACACGCTCAAGTCCGTTTCCCGCATTGCCGCACACAACGGCTATGACAGCTGGATCATGTTCAACGTCTATGCCGAGCGGGCGACCAATCCAGACGATATGGATACAAGCTGCAACGAGCGTCTTCACCGCGAGAATATGCGTGCGTTTGAATACATACTCTCCCACGTGGAAAAGCCGCACAGACCGGCCGTATGGGCCGCCTGGGGCACGATCATCGAAAAGAGAGAGTATCTCAGGGACTGTGTACTCGACATGGTCCGCATCGGAAAGAATTACGGCGCCGAATGGCTATGCGCGGGAAAGTGCTCCGTCAAGGGACACCCGCACCATCCGCTGTATCTGAAAAAGGATGAGGAGGTTCGCCCCTTCGACATCGACGCTTATTTGGAGACGTTATGAAAGATACCTGCAGTATTGCCGTGTGTCAGATCCGTACCGAGCTTGAAGACGCGGAAACGATGAAAAAAGCGGCTGAATATGTTTCCCGCGCGGCCGAGAGCGGCGCGGATTTTGCCGTGCTGCCCGAGATGTTCAACTGCCCCTATTCCCCGCGCTATTTCCGCCGCTTTGCCGCCGGGGGACACGAGAGCGCCGTGGAGGCCATGTCCTCCTGGGCCAGAGACAACGGGATCTGGCTTGTCGGCGGCTCGGTGCCCGAGACGGAGGGGGAGAGACTTTATAACACCTGCTATATCTTCGACAGGCAGGGAAGGATCGCGGCAAAGCACCGCAAGATCCATCTGTTTGACGTGGATATCCCCGGCATGCGTTTTCATGAGTCCGAGACCTTTTCCCCCGGTGAGGAGATCACGGTGTTCGACACGGAATTTGGACGCATGGGCGCGGCGATCTGCTTTGACGTGCGCTTTCCGGAGCTTTTCCGCGCGATGGCCGTGCGCGGCGCGAAGGTGATCTTTCTCCCGGCTCAGTTCAATATGGCGACCGGACCGGCACACTGGGCCGACACGCTGAAGCTCCGCGCGGTAGACAACGAGGTGTTCGTCATCGGTGCTGCAGCGGCGCGGTATGAGGGCTTTGATTACGAATGCTGGGGCCACTCGACTGTGTACGATCCCTATGGAATTGTATTGGCAGAGGCCGACGAGACGGAGCAGATCCTGCCTGCAAAGCTCGATCTCAAACGGGTGGATGAAGTACGCGCCCAGCTGCCGACCTTTTTGCGGCTGCGGCGGGATGTTTATACGGTGGCTGAATGAAGATCAAAGAGGACATTAAAAAATACGTCCCCTGCAACGAGCAGGAGGCGCGGGATAAGGCCGTGATCCTGAGTTTTCTTGAGAAGAATCCCGACGCGTTCCTTCGCAGCAATCCTGTGGCGCATATGACGGCGTCTGCCTGGGTGGTGAATCCGGAGCGGACAAAGGTCGTCATGGTCTATCACCGGATCTATGATTCCTGGTCCTGGACAGGCGGGCACGCCGACGGGGAGGAGGATCTTCTCGCCGTGGCGCTGCGCGAATGTCGGGAAGAGACAGGGCTGCAGAAGGTCCGCGCTGTCAGCGATGAGATCTTGTCGCTGGAGGTGCTGACGGTGGAAGGACACGAAAAACGCGGCGAATATGTGCCGAGCCATTTGCATCTGAACGTGACCTATCTTCTGGAAGCGGATGAGAGAGAGACGCTGCGGATCTGCGAGGAGGAGAACGCCGGCGTAGCCTGGTTCACGCTTGACGGCGCGCTGGAGGCGTCATCAGAGCCCTGGTTCGTCGAGAGGATCTATAAAAAACTCAATGAAAAAGTAAAAACCTGCTGCGGCTGAGCCGCAGCAGGTTTTTTCGTATGTGTGGATAATCAGTCGCCATTGACCTCGCGGATCTTTTCGAAGATCGCGGTGTGTACCAGACCGAAAAAGATCGTGCCGAACAGACAGACGGCAAGATAAGCGGCAAAGAACACGATGCCGAAGATCCAGCCAATGTAGCGGATGCGCATGAGAAGACCCAGAACCAGCATCACGACCCAAATCACGACGACGAGAAGAATGTCGGCGCCGAACATTTTGGCCTTATAGCCGTCGGTCATGCGCATGGACTTGCGCAGCGCATCGGTGGGGGAGATCTCTTTGTCGGTCAGCAGGATATAGGGAACAAGACTGTAGGAATAATACTTGATCACGTTCATCACAGGGACAAACGCCCAGATCAGATTCCACAGGCCCTGCCAGCACATGCCGCCGGCATTGCGCAGAAGCTCTTCCTTGCGGAAAGCCTGGAACAGCTGCTCGCTTCGAACCTCCTTGCCGTGGAAGCCGTCGAGCAGGACGCCGGTAAAGCCAAGCTGAAGCAGCATCACGATCGGAAGCGAGATCAGCGGCACCGCGGCGCCGAGCGAGCTGATCAAAACCGCGATCAGACCATAGAGCAGGGAAAGACCCCACAGACGGATCGGCTTGGAAGCGAGAACAGCAAGAGCCTCTCGATAGAAATCAAGGATACTCCCCAGCGTCGCTTTTACAGGCGCAGCCGTGTAAACCGGTTCGGCCGTGTAAGCAGGCTCGGCCTGATACTCCTGCGCGGAGGATTCATACCAGCCGCCGGATACAGGGGGCGCGGTGTTTTCAACAGGGGCAGATGTACCTTCCGCTGGAGCGGCGCTTTCTGCCGGCGCTTCACCGGCGGGCTGAAGATTTACAGGGCTGCCGCAGATGGGGCAGAATTTCGCGTCTTCGGGAAGGGGAGAAGAGCATTTCGGGCAGGTCATGGTAATACACCTCCAACTTTTTCTTGCCTGTATCATAATACCGAAAACGCGATCTTTCAACGTTTTTCGGCAGGAATTTATGATTTGTTAAGAATTACAAACAAAACAAAAGGGCGGCTCGAACAGAGCCGCCCTTGCTTGCTTGAAAGAGGAAATCAGCCGCCGAAAACGGAGAGAAGGAAACCGGCTGCGATCGCAGAGCCGATAACGCCGGCCACGTTCGGACCCATGGCGTGCATCAGCAGGAAGTTGGACTTGTTGTATTTGCGTCCGACATCCTGGCTTACGCGAGCGGCCATCGGAACGGCGGAGACGCCGGCCGAGCCGATCAGCGGGTTGATTCGTCCGCCGGAGGTCTTGTACATCACAATACCGCCCAGCAGACCGCCAGTGGTGGAGATCGCAAACGCGATCAGACCGAGAATGATGATCTTGATCGTGTTGAGATTCAGGAAGTTCTGCGCAACCATCGTCGCACCGACAGAGGTCGCAAGGAAGATCGTCACGATATTCATCAGCGCGTTCTGCGCCGTGTCGGACAGACGGTCGGTCACGCCGCACTCGCGGAACAGATTGCCCAGCATCAGGCAGCCAATCAGCGGAGCAGTCGAGGGGAGAAGAAGAATGACGAAGGTCGCGACCACGACCGGGAAGATGATCTTCTCAGTCTTGGAGACCTCGCGGGTCTGCTCCATCTTGACAACGCGCATCTTTTCGCTGGTCATCAGCTTCATGATCGGAGGCTGGATCATCGGGATCAGCGCCATATACGAGTACGCCGCGATCGCAATGGGTCCGAGCAGCTCGGGGGCAAGCTTGGTGGTGAGGAAGATGGCCGTCGGGCCGTCCGCGCCGCCGATGATGCCGATCGAGGCCGCCTGCGGGCCCGTGAAGCCCAGCAGAACCGCGCCGAAGAAGGCAACGAATACGCCGAGCTGAGCCGCCGCGCCGAGCAGCAGACTCTTGGGATTGGAAAGCAGCGGGCCGAAGTCGGTCATGGCACCGACACCCATGAAGATCAGCGAGGGATAGATGCCGGCCTTGACGCCGATATAGAAGAAGTCAAGCAGTCCGGCGTTCGCCATAATGTGGCCGTAGCTGTGATAGTAGGGGCTGGCGGAATCGAGGAAAGCCGCCCACATCTCCGGGTGGTACATGGCGTTATCACCCATGCCGATGAAGTAGCTGAGGTTGGAGAGAAGGCAGCCGAAGGCGATGCCGCACAGAAGCAGCGGCTCGAACTTCTTGGCGATGCCCAAATACAGCAGAACGAAGGCGATGACGATCATCACAAGGTTTTTCCAGCCGCCGTCCGTGAGAAAGAAGGCTGCAAACCCGGACTCCATCGCAAGCTTCTGCACAGTTCCGAGTATATCCATCCGTTGCCCTCCGTTAGCCGATCACGATGAGCGGCGTGCCGGTCTCGACGACCTGACCCTTCGACACGGCGATCTGTGCGACGCTGCCAGCCTTCGGCGCGACGATCTCGTTTTCCATCTTCATGGCCTCGAGAACGATAAGCACGTCGCCTTCCTTCACGGCCTGGCCCTGGGAGACGTTGATCTTGAGAATGTTGCCGGGCATCGGGCTCTTGACGACCTCGCCGGCAGCAAGGGCTGCGGCCGCAGGGGCGGGAGCCGGAGCGGCGGGAGCGGCTGCCGCAACGGGAGCGGCGGCAACGGGCGCGGCCGCGGGGGCGGGAGCATAGGCTTCATATTCGTCGATGAGCATGGCCTCGCCGGCCTCTACCTCGACCTCATAGGTGCGCTTGTTGAGCGTAACTTTATACTTCATTTCTCACTGTCCTCCTTGATTTCCTTGATGGAAAGGAACCGCAGCTCGTTGAGCGGCTTGCCGAGCGAGTCGGCAACGATGGCCATGATCATGGCGGCGTCCTTCGGGTCGGTGTCATAGAGCTTCAGCTCGCCTGCGGCACCGGGAGCTTTTTCTTTCTCCGGCGCGGGGGCGGCCTTCACCTCGGCCGCGGGAGCGGGCTGCTCGGCCTTTTTCTTCGGCGCCATCAGCTTGCCCTGCAGCATGACGACGATCATCAGCAGCACAAGCCCGAGGAACACCACCAGATAGCCCAGCAGAGCCGTCAGCGCAGCATTGGGGATCGAAATGTTGACAAGATCCATTCTCTTACGCCTCCGTTATCGTGTAGCGGACGACCTTCTCTTCCTTGGCCTTGCGTTCTTCAAAGAACTTCTCGGCGACCTGCGGGAAGGAGATGTAGCTCAGCACGTCCTCTTCGCAGCGGGCGGTATCGCCAAGCTTCTCGGCAGCCTTCTCATAGGTGTCGGTCGGCAGCGTGTCGGCGTAGCGTCCCTCGACCGGCTTGAGATCGCCAAGGATCTTGGCGCGGACTTCTTCGTTGATCGGCGCGGGCGTACGGCCGTATTCGCCGCGGCAGTAGGCCTTGATCTCGGCGCCGACGTTCTTGTAGCGCTCGCCGGCGAGAACGTTCTGCACCGCCTGAGTGCCGACAAGCTGGCTGGTGGGCGTGACAAGGGGAGGATAGCCCATGTCCGCACGGACCTTCGGCGTTTCGATGAGGGCTTCGTCAAACTTGTCGAGAGCGTTGAGGCTCTTGAGCTGGCTGAGAAGGTTGGAGAGCATGCCGCCGGGGATCTGGTAGGTCAGGCAGCGGGTATCTGTCGCCATGGAGATCGGGTTGAGCGTGCCCTTTTCAAGGAACTCTGCGCGCAGGGGCTTGAAGAAGTCGGCCATCGCGTTGATGGACTTCTCGTCGAGATCGACCTCATAGCCGAACTCCTTGAGCGCGTAGTACAGCGTTTCCGTCGCGGGCTGTGAGGTACCGCCGGAGAACGGGGAAATGGCGGTGTCGATCACGTCGGCGCCGGCTTCGATGGACTTGAGGTAAGTCATGAAGGCAAGGCCGGTGGTGCAGTGCGTGTGCATCACGACGGGCAGATCGACCGCATCCTTGATCGCGGAAACGAGATCATACGCTGCTTTCGGCGTGAGGATACCGGCCATGTCCTTGATGCAGATGGAGCTGACGCCCATCGAGGCAAGCTCCTTGACCATCTCGACATACTTGTCGAGCGTGTGGACAGGGCTGGTGGTATAGGAGATCGCACCGGACGCCATCGCGCCGGAGTTGACCGCCTCTTCGACGGCGACCTTCAGATTGTTGACATCGTTGAGCGCGTCGAAGATACGGATGATGTCGATGCCGTTGCGGACGGCGGCACGGACAAAACGACGCACGATGTCATCCGGATAGTGCTTGTAGCCGAGAATATTCTGGCCGCGAAGCAGCATCTGGAGCTTCGTGTTGGGCAGCTTGGCCCGGAGCTTGCGCAGGCGTTCCCACGGATCTTCGCCGAGGAAGCGCAGACACACGTCAAAGGTGGCGCCGCCCCAGCATTCGACGGAGTAGAAGCCCGCTTTGTCAATGGTGTCAAGGATTGGCTCAAACTGATTATAGCCGAGCCTGGTTGCGATCAGCGACTGGTTGGCGTCACGCAGCACGGTTTCGGTAAACTGTACTTTCTTCATGGCTCCTCCTGTGATTGTTTGATTGAGAATCAAGGGATAAAAAATGCTTGATAACATTATAACATTTCACAAAAATAAATCCAGTATTTAATTTGCGTTTTCACAATCCAACAAGAAAAAAGGAAAAAGGACAAAAAAAGATCGAGGCAAATTGTACACATTTGCCATAGGCTGCCCACAAAAGGAAAAGACATAAAAAAACCGCGGACCCAAAAGGGTCCGCGGAAAAGGAAAGATGCTTTGTCAGATGACGCGGCGTGCGATAAAGCCGCGGGTGTTATAGTATCCGCTGAGTTCGGAAATGATGACGCCGGTGGTGTAGGTCGAAGCGTGGATGAACATGTTGTTGCCGATATAGATACCTACGTGACCGATGTAATCCGCGCTGGAATAGAAGCAGAGCAGGTCGCCCGGCTGAAGCGCGCTGGTGTCGACCGCCACGCCGTTCCTCGCCTGGTCGCAGGCAACGCGGTTGAGCGTGATGCCGAAGTGGCCGTAGACATAGGTCGTAAAGCCAGAGCAGTCAAAGCCGCTGGGCGAGGTGCCGCCCCAGACGTACGGATAGCCCTCATACTGGAGAGCATATTCGACGATCTGTCTGCCAAGCTCGGTGGAGTTGGTATCGTCGCCGATCTCGGTGGCGACGCGGCCCTCGGCGACATACTGGCCATACACATAGCCGGATGTGCCGTCGATCGTGACGGCCTTCCACTGGCCGGACGAGCCGGTGATCGTCAAAGCCTTGCCGTAGTTATAGACACCGAGAATGCCGTATTCTGTCGACGGGCCGCTGCGGAAGCGGACGTCGTTTCCGGTGATGTAGCCTGCGATCGAGGTCGTCTCCACAGGAGCGGGCGTCGGTTCGGGCGTAGGCTCGGGCGTGGGAGAGGGAAGATCCGGAATGTCTCCGCCGTCGGATACGACGTAGGAGCTGTAAACATAGCCGGAGGTGCCACCGATCGTGACGGCGATCCAGTTTCCGGAACGGCCTGTGATCGTCAGCTTGGTGCCGTTGTCGAGCGAGTCATAGATCGCATAGGTCGTGTCGGGACCGGTGCGGAAATAGACATAACTGCCGCTGATATGACCGGGCGTGCCGCCGGATGTGTCGGTCTGGACGGGAGCGGGCGTCGGAGCCGGAGTCGGCGCGACAGGCTCGGGTTCAACTGTCGGGACGCTCACGTTTTCGCCAAGCGTGACATAGTCGGCATACATGTAACCGGATTCGCCGTTGATGACAACAGCGTACCAGCCGTTCGAACTGCCGGTAACGGTCAGCGTGGTTCCTTTATTATATTCGCCGAGAATGGAGTGGTCCGTGCTTGGACCGCTGCGGAGGCGGACATACATCGCGTTGACGGTGCCGCCCGAGGAAGCGGGAGCCGAGGGTGTTTCGACTGCGGCGGGCTCGGAGGGGGAAGAGGAGACACTGAGGTAAGCTGAGGAGATAAAACCGGAATGTCCGCCGTATGTAACACCATACCACTCGCCGTTGGAACGGTCGGTGACCGTGACAACGGTGCCTTTCGGCAGGCAGTCGTAAATCGCATAATCCGTACCGGGACCGGAGCGGAAATTGACGTCGTTGCCGGTAATCTCGGCGTCTTCCGCAAAAACAGAAACGGTCAGCAGGATACAGAACAGCGCAGCGAATGCCAGAGTTCTGAAGACATACTTTCGCATCTTTCTGTACGATTCCTTTTTTAGTTTATCTGGAGGCAAGCGCCCTTTCGAGCCAGACGACCGCGACGTCGATCGCGTCGTAAAGGCTGTCCTTTTCGCTCTTTTTCACGACCCGGTCACGGGACTTGATGGAAGGATCGGTCAGCTGAAGCTGAACGGAGACCTTCGTTGCGACGTCCAGGTCTTTTACTTTTTTGGTATCGAGGATCTGAAGCATGGCAATATATTTATCGGCAAAGCTGCCGTAATAAATGATATTGTCCTTGCGCTGGAGCGGATGACCCTTATACTCCAATTTTGCTGCCAATGATAGCACCTCCAGTTTTGTAATCGAAATGTAACACAATACGCAGAATTTGTCAACAAGAATATTATGGTAAACCAAACGAAGGAGGGGAGAGGGCGTGTAACATGACCGTCTCCCCACGCATTCGGAGCGGAAACACCGTGCGTGCTTACATGAGGTATAACGGAAAGGGAAAATCAGGGATTCTCTTCAGCTGCTGCCGCGGCTGCCTCAGCTTCGGCGCGCATGGCTTCCTCCTCTTCACGGATCTGCTCCTCAAGCTGGGGATGGAGATCGCCGAAGAGATAACTGTCGCCGCCGATATACGGCCAGTTAAAGGTCCGGTACTCGAGTCCGATGTGAACGCGATACATCACATCATGCCAGATCCGGGCGGCGGGGTTGTTCCATACGTTGATCGTTTCGGGAATGTCATATCCGGTCCAGACGGCGGCAACGTAATACGGCGTGCAGCCGACGAACCAGCGGTCTTTGTTCTCGCCCGAGGTGCCGGTCTTGCCGGCGACGGGCATGAAGCCGAGATAGGCCGCTCCGCCGGTACCGGATTCGACCGCGTTCTGCATCATATAGGTCATCGTATAGGCCGTATTGGGACGGAACGCGACGATCGTGCGCGGCGTGTTGTCGATGACGATGTTGCCGTTGGAGTCGGTGATGCGCGTGTAGGTGCGGGAGTAGGTGAAGATGCCGTCGTTGACAAAGGCGGAATAGGCCTGCGCCATCTCCCGCACGGTGATGCCGTTTGTGAGCTGGCCGAGCGCCATCGGTGCGTAAGAAGCGTCGTCGGGAACAAGACTGGTGACGCCGAGACGTTCGCGCAGGAAGTTATAGCAGGTCTCGGGGCCGAGCTTGTCGACGATCTGTGCCGAAACCGTATTGAGCGACAGCTGCAGCGCTTCATAGATCGTGATGATGCCGTAGTTCTCCCAGCTGTCATTATGCGGGTACCAGCTCGTGCCGGACAGGTAGATATCCGGCGAGTCGTTGACGAGCGTATTCGGCGTCAGCCCGAGGAGCTCAACGGCCGGCCCGTAAACAGCGATGGGCTTGATCGAGGAGCCGGGCGGACGCTGAGATCCGGTCGCTCTGTTGAGCGGGAAGTTCTGCGTCTTTTCTCCGACACCGCCGCTCAGACCCTTGATCTCACCCGTGTAGGGATCCATGATGACGATCGCGCTTTGGAGCTGCTTGTCGGTCCCGTAGGTCTGGGGGATATTTTCGATATTTTCGTAGATGTTGTCGATATAGGATTGGATCGTCTCGTCAAGACAGCAGAAGATCTGATAACCTCCGTTATAGACGAGATGGCGGGCGGCTTCCTTGCTGATGCCCTTCTGCTCCATCAGATCCTCGGTCACATCGGCGATAACGGCCTCTTCATAATAGGAATAGATGTTCTGCGTATAGGACGTGTTTTCGCGGTAAACGAAATTGAGCGGCTCGGCTACGGCGGCCTTGTATTCATCATAGTCGATGAAGCCCTGCTCATACATCTCGTGCAGGATCGTCTCCTGGCGCTGCTTGTTTGCCGAAGGATCGTAGAACGGGTCATACTGGGTCGGCTTGTTGGTGATCCCTACGATCGCCGCGCACTCGGCCAGGCTCAGTTCGGACACGTCTTTTCCAAAATAGGTCTGCGCTGCGGTCTGGACGCCACAGCAGCCCTCGCCGAAGTAAACGGCGTTGAGATACCATTCGATGATCTCACGTTTGTCGTATTTCTTTTCCAGCTCGAGCGCGCCGAAAATCTCGGCCAGCTTGCGCTGGACGGTAACTTCGTTCTTGCCGGTCAGATTCTTGATCAACTGCTGGGTGATCGTCGAGCCGCCATAGGTATCGGACATGCGGGCGAACATCTGGACAAAAGCGCCGGCCGTACGGTACCAGTCAACGCCCTTGTGCTCGTAAAAGCGCTTGTCCTCGATCGAGACGAGAGCTTTTTCCATATACCAGGGGATCTTGTCGTAATCGACCCAGATGCGTTTTTCAGCGCCGGTGAGCGTGACAAGCTCTTTCCAGCCGCCGGTCGAATCGGTATACCAGATCGTACTGGATTCGCTGAGCTGATAGTCCTCGAGCGAGATGTCAAGCGAGGAGGACAGGCAGCTTTTGACATAATAGGCAAAGATGCAGCTGAAGATCAGCCCGGTCAAAACCAAGACAAGCAAGACAGAGCCGATGACCTTGAGAATACTGCTGAGCGTGACTGACACGGCGTCGATCGTAAGATCGGCCGCCTTCGAGGCAACCTCGCCCGTGTCGATCCGCTTGAGCTTGCCGCGCAGCGCTTTGAGAGCGGCGCCGCGTTTTTTCTTATTCTCTTCCATCTATATGAAAACACCTCCCGGGGGACCACTGGAATCGGAGATCATAATACACCATCTTATTCTGAAAACGAATTATACCACAGCTTGTCAAAGAAGGGTAGCGATTTTATGAATTTTTCAGAAATGCACTGCTTTTTTAGGAGCTTTTCACAAAGTCCAGGATCTGCGCGACCCTCTTCACGCCAAAAGAAAGAAGTGCGGGAGATATAATTTTACCCGCTTTGAGGAATACTTCATACATAAAAGCATAAAGCGAGGATGAGAACGGATGAAATCAGGGATAAAAACAGCGCTCCTCGGCATGATGATCCTTCTTGCGGCCGTATCAGCCTGGGGTGCGGTCAAAACGGTAAGGCGGGCGGAGGATCCGATCCCGACCGAGATTTACGCAGGTTTTTGCTCCAAGAGCGGACGCGCACAGTATCTGCTGCGCGAAGAAGACGGCGTTGTCGCTGTCTATCGCAGCGGGGAGAACCGGGCGGATCGGCTGACGGAGATCGAAACCGCGGCGCTGCGCCGATCCGATCGCGCCATGCTGCGGCGCGGGATCCCGGTCGAGAATCTCGGTGAGGTGCTGCTCTTGCTGGAAGATCTCGGTTCCTGAGAGCAGTTTTGTATTGATTTATCAGGGGTTTGTTGGTACAATAAAAGCACAAAATAAGTGGAGGGATCATTATGAGCGAAGAATACGGCAGCGATTTTGTCACGATGACAGACGAAAGCGGCGAAGAGTTTACGCTTGAACTCATCGAATGCATCGACTATAACGGGAAAACCTATACGGCCTTTCTGCCGGCGGACATGGACGAGAACGATCCCGACTACGGTCTGGTCATTTTGTGCAATTCTGTGGATGAGAACGGCGAGGAAGTTTTTGACACGATCGACGACGATGACGAGCTCGAGGACGTCTATAACCAATTCATGCGCATCCTCTTTGACGACGAAGAAGAGGATAACACGCCGAAGCAGTAATATTTTTCCGGCACCGGGCATATAGATTGTCCGTAAGAAAGAAACAGACAATTCCTGCTGTGTGCGTGTCGTTTCAAATGAAACAGCAGCGGCCCGTTAAACCCACATCACTTATAAGGGATGCCGATTTGAGTCTGCGGATTGCAGGCCTCCCGGCCGCGTGCGGTCGGATGTTGGAAGCAGCGAAACAGAACTTAGGCGACCCACCTGCCCATTCGTGCAGGTTATAACCGGGCCGACACGGCACAAGCGGGAGACTCCCACAGGGAAACCTGTGGGAGTTTTTTATTGCAATCGTCATCTTTCGTTTGATAAAAAAGACCCGGAGAGCCAAAAGGCTCTCCGGGATGCGGGAGTATTAAGGAGTCAAAGCGTTGTGCAAAGCGCTTTTTTGTATCGATCAGACGATGCCCTGAGCCATCATGGCCTCTGCGACCTTCAGGAAGCCGGCCACGTTCGCGCCGACCATCAGGTCGCCCGGCTTGCCGCACTCGACCGAGGCGTCATAACAGGCCTTGTAAATGTTCTTCATGATGCCGTGCAGCTTCTCATCGACCTCGTCAAAGCTCCAGGACATGCGGATGGAGTTCTGGCTCATCTCGAGACCCGAGGTGGCAACGCCGCCGGCGTTGGACGCCTTGCCGGGGGAGTAGAGCAGTCCATTGGACTTAACGACCTCGATAGCCTCGGGCGTAAGCGGCATGTTCGCGCCCTCGAAGACGGCCATGCAGCCGTTGTCGACCAGCGCCTGCGCGCCCTTTTCATCCATCTCGTTCTGGCTGGCGCAGGGGTGGGCGATGTCGCACTTGACGGTCCAGATGTTCTTGCAGCCCTCGTGATATTCGCTGCCGGGGACCTCGTCGGCATAGACGGAGATCCGGGCGCGTCTCTTCTGCTTGATGTCGAAGAGCTTGGGCAGATCGATGCCGTTCGGATCGTAGATGTAGCCCTGGGAGTCGCTCATCGCGACGACCTTGCCGCCGAGCTGAGTGACCTTCTGGGCGCAGTACTGAGCCACGTTGCCGGAGCCGGAGACAACGACCGTCTTGCCCTCGTAGCTGGTGTTGGCCAGGTGCTTCAGCGCCTCGGCGGAGAAGTAGCAAAGGCCGTAGCCGGTGGCCTGGGTACGGGCGAGCGAGCCGCCGAAGGTCAGACCCTTGCCGGTGATGACGCCGCCTTCAAAACGGTCGACAATGCGCTTGTACTGGCCGTACATGTAAGCGACTTCACGTCCGCCGACACCGATGTCGCCCGCCGGGGTATCGGTGAACTGGCCGATATGACGGTAGAGCTCGGTCATGAAGCTCTGGCAGAAGCGCATGACCTCCTGCTCGGATTTGCCCTTCGGGTCAAAGTCGGAGCCGCCCTTGCCGCCGCCCATGGGGAGCGTGGTCAGCGAGTTCTTCAGGATCTGCTCAAAGCCGAGGAACTTCATGATCGAGAGGTTGACAGAGGGATGGAAACGCAGACCGCCCTTGTAGGGGCCGATCGCGGAGTTATACTGCACACGGTAGCCGCGGTTGACATGGGTAACGCCGTTGTCATCCACCCAGGGAACGCGGAATTCTATCACACGCTCGGGCTCGACAAAGCGCTCGAGCAGGCCGGCTTTTTCCCATTCGGGATGTTTGTCGACGACAAGCTCCAGCGATTCAAAAACCTCACGTACAGCCTGGAGGAATTCAGGCTCATGGGAGTCACGCTTTTCGACCTCTGCGTAAACGCGCTTTAGATATTCATTCGTAAGCATGGACTGACCTCCTTAATATTTGACCGTAGTCATTGACCGATTTCGGCTGGCTCAATTATAATCTATATGTCCCAAATTAACAAGAGATACAGAAAAATAGACAAGGAAAAACAAGACCAAAATTGAAAAATTGTTAAAATCACATAAAACGGGCTTGATTTTTTTGACAAAATAGACTAACCTGTTTTCGACAGAAAAACAGAAATGGAGGAACTGCTATGGTACGGGAAGAGAACTTTTTCGGATACGGGAGCTATACGATCGACAACGGCGCGCTTTCGCTGCGCGTTACGGAATACGGGGCGTCGATCCTGAGTCTTCGCCTCGGCGGCGAGGAGCAGGTCCTCGGCTTTTCAACGCTTGAGGATTACGAAAAGAGCACGGCCTTTATCGGCGCGACCGTCGGCCGCTGGGCCAATCGCATCGGCGGCGCGGCTTTTTCCCTGAACGGGGAGAGATACGAGCTGTGTGCCAACGAGAAAGGGAACACCCTCCACGGCGGCGACGCGGGGAAGCCCTGGAACAAGCGCCGCTGGACGGGGAAGATCGAAAGCGAAAACGCCGTCAGCTTCACGCTCGTCTCTCCCAACGGGGACAACGGCTTCCCGGGTGAGATGACGGTCCGCGTGCTGTATACGGTTTTGCCCGACCGGGTCAGAATGGACTTTGCGGGCGTTTCGGACAGGGATACCTTTTTCTGCCCGACCTCACATGTTTATTTTTCGCTGGGGGAGGATACGATCCTCGGCGCTTCGATCCAAATCAACGCCTTCGGTCATCTTGACGTAGACGGCGCGCTGATCCCGACAGGGAAGATCCTTCCGACGGAGGGTGATTTTGATTTTTCCTCGCTTCGACCGATCGGCCGCGACTATGACGACTGCTTCTGCCTGAAGGGCGAAGAGGCCTGCACCGTGCAGACGGAGAAGAGAAAGCTGACGCTTTATACCGATTTTCCGGCGCTGCAGTTTTACACCGGGAAATACCTCGACGGCGGCTTTGCGCCGAATGCAGGCTTTGCGATCGAGCCGCAGTTTTACCCCGATACGCCGAACAAGCCGGATTTCCCGGACGCGCTGCTCAGAGCGGGAGAGAAATTCTCAAAGTATCTTGAATTTGTGATCGAATAAAAAACAGCGGCCGGGAAACCGGCCGCTGCGTTATTTTCAATTTGGATCAGTCGTTCAGCCCGTCGTCACAGATCAGACCGTAGCCGCCGTTCTTGCGCGCATAAACGACAGAGATCGCGTCCTCGGAGTCCATGTTGCGGAAGACAAAGAACTCGTGCCCCAGAAGATTCATCTGCAGGATAGCTTCCTGCACGCTCATGGGCTTGATGGAGAAGCGCTTGCTGCGGACAACCTTGAACTCCTCCTCGCTCTCCTCAGCCTCCGCGGGGACATAAGCAGGCACGGCGTCACGCTCCCACACACCGTCGCGCAGCCTCTTTTCGAGGCGCGTCTTGTTCCGGCGGATCTGCCGCTCGATCGCGGCGACACCGGAGTCGATGGATGCGTACATGTCGTTCGTAAGTTCGCTTGCTCTGTAGAACAGCCCGTTATTGCGGATCGTGATCTCAGCCAGGAAACGGCCGCGTTCGATCGAGAAGGTGACGAAAGCCTCGGCTTCGGTTTTGAAGAAGCGATCGAGCTTACCGATCTTCTTGACGGCATACGCGCGCAGATCCTCGGACGAGTCCATCCGTTTTTCGGCAAAAGTGAACTTCATACTGCCATTCCTCCTATATCTGGCGACCGACGGCTCTGAAAAACCGCCTGCCGCGTTTGAATTCGGCGGGACAGCCGGCCTTGTGCGGCGGCGCCCTCCGTGTGAATATTATATCACTTTCCTTTTGCAAGTAAAAGTTTTTTTGCGGCGAAAAAAGATTATCGTCAGAACATACCGATTTGCGTGACAGAATTTGGTTAATCATACGAAATTTATAGGAATATGCAGAAACGGGACCGCGCTGAGCGGTCCCGTTTTCCGGTGAAATCGGTTTTATGGCTTCTCGTATTCTGCGAGCATGCGGAGGAACAGTGCGCTCTCTCCGTCGGAGGGCATGTGCAGCCCCGCGCGCGGCGAGACGGAGAAGGCCTCCACAGACGGGCCGTCCATCAGGCAGCTGCGCTTGAACTGCTGGGTGAACAGGCGCGTGCAGTAGCTTTTCAGCCAGCGAAGCAGTTCCTCGTCCGTAAACTCGTCGGCGTAGGCGAGCTTGGCAAGACGCATGGTCTTGATCGGGTCAAAGCCGCAGATCAGGATCTTGTGCGTGAAGAAGTCCTGCAGACTGTAAGAGCCGACGGCGTCCTCGCTTTTCTGCTCGATGAGGTCGTCGTGAATCGGCAGCAGCTCCGGCGTGACCGGGCAGTCGAGCACGTCATAGAGCGCGGCCTTTAGGATCTTGTCCTCCGTTTTGGCGGCGATGTGGCTGACGGCGGCGCGTACCTGCGTCTTGGTCATGCCGATGTTGACGTCGTACATGCTCGTATGGTCGCCGTTGTAGGTGCACCAGCCGTCGATATACTCGCTGAGGTCTTCGGTGCCTACGTCGAGACCGTTGCACTTGTTGGCGATGTCCATCAACACCTGGGTACGCTCGCGCGCCTGGGCGTTTTCATAGGCAACGGAATAATCGTCATGCGCATGACCGATGTCGTCGAAATGCTGATAGACGCTCTTGGAGATGTCGATCACGCGGACCTCGGCGCCGAGCTGTTCGGCTACAACGATCGCGTTGGACTTTGTACGCGACGAGGTGCCGAAGCACGGCATCGTGCAGGCGATCACATTCGTCGAGGGTAGACCCATGCGCTTCACGGCCATCGCGCTGACCATGACGGCAAGCGTCGAGTCCACGCCGCCGGAGATGCCGACGACACAGTGGTCGAGATGGGCAAACTCCATGCGCCGCACAAGACCGGAGATCTGGATGTCCAGCATGCGCTCGCAATATTCGGCAAGCGCTTCTTCTCCCGTAGGAAGATGCGGGTGCTTGCTGTAAGAGCGGGTGAGGGCTGTATCGGAGAGAGAGTCACCCCAGTAAACCTGGCACAGATCATCGCCCGGCAGATCAAAGCCGCCGTCCCTGCGGCGAAGCGTATTCAGATGCTGCACGTCGATCTCGCTGACGGCAAGGGCGTCGGCATACTCGCTCTCGGCAAGAAGCTCGCCCCTCTCAGCAACGAGGCACAGGCCGGAATAGCTGTTATCCGTCGTGCTCTCGCCCCGGCCGGGCGCGGCCAGCACAAGACCGCAGGTAAGACGGCGGGAGAGCGCGCGGGAATCAGACTTTGCCTCGTCCCCGGAAGAAACCGTTTCGGGGAAGGACGCCATCTGAGCGATCACGGTCGCGCCTTCAAGAGCATAGGAAACAGCGGGGGAGAGGATCTCGTCCCGGTCGGCGCCAAGCTCGACCGCAACGCGCAGATCACCGAGAGAGTTGTGACAGAAGAGCGTGTTGGGGCAGAGAACGGTCTCCAATTCGCCGACAGTGACGAAGTCGCCCTCGCCCTCGTATTCGGCAAAGAGCGTTCCCTTGACGTTCTCGCGCGGGACAAGCCCGAGCAGCTCGCCGTCGCAGATCACGGCAGCGACGCTCAGCAGCCTTGCGCCGTGGGCATAGGGCAGGCCGACAAAGACGAGCATGTCCTTGCCCTCACTGGCACGGACGACCTTTTCAAGCGCACGAACGGCTCCGTTTAAGACCACACGGTGCGCGATCAGGTCGCCGCAGGTCACGCCGGTGAGCGTAAGCTCGGGAAAGACGAGAACTTTGACACCGGCCTTTTCCGCGTTTTCGATCGTTTCGACGACGCGCGCGGCGTTGTAATCGCAGTCGGCCACCCGAATCACGGGAGCTGCCGCCGCAACCTTTACAAATCCATCTTTCATCTCTCTGCGCCTCTCTTAGAACTTGATCCGCTCAGCGATATAGTTCTTTACCTCACTGATGGGGATACGGACCTGCTCCATGCTGTCGCGCTCGCGGATCGTGACGCAGTGGTCTGCCTCATCGGTCTCAGTGCCGACGGTGTTGAAGTCAAAGGTGATGCAGAACGGCGTGCCGATCTCGTCCTCGCGGCGATAGCGCTTGCCGATCGAGCCGGTCTCGTCGTAATCGCACATGAATTCCTTGGACAGCTCGCGGTAGAGTTCCATCGCGGGGCCGGTCAGGATCTCCTTCTTCGACAGCGGCAGGATCGCGCACTTGTAGGGCGCGAGCGCCGGGTGGAGATGAAGCACGGTGCGAATATCGTCGTTTCCCTTCTTGTCCTGGCCGACGACCTGCTCGTCATACGCCTCGCACAGGAAGGCGAGCGCAACGCGGTCGCAGCCGAGCGAGGGCTCAATGACATAGGGGATATAGTGCTCGTTGGTATCCTGGTCGAAATAGCTCAGATCCTTGCCGGAGGCCTCCTGGTGGCGGCCGAGGTCATAGTCCGTGCGGTCGGCAATGCCCCACAGCTCGCCCCAATCGGTGAACGGGAAGGCGTATTCGATGTCCGTGGTGGCACGGGAATAGAAGGCGAGCTCGGCCTTCTCATGGTCGCGCAGACGCAGGTGCTCTTCCTTGATGCCGAGGGAGAGCAGCCACTTCTGGCAATAATCCTTCCAGTAAGCGAACCACTCGAGGTCGGTACCGGGCTTGCAGAAGAATTCGCACTCCATCTGCTCGAACTCACGGGTGCGGAAGGTGAAGTTGCCCGGCGTGATCTCGTTGCGGAAGGCCTTGCCGACCTGGCAGACGCCGAAGGGGAGCTTCCTTCTGGTGGTGCGCTGGATGTTGGCAAAGTTAACGAAAATGCCCTGTGCCGTCTCCGGACGGAGATAGCAGACGGAGGAGGAGTCCTCGGTCACGCCGATGGCCGTTTTGAACATGAGATTAAACTTGCGGATCGGAGTGAAGTTGTGCTTGCCGCACACCGGGCAGACGATGTCCTCGTGGTCGGCAATGAAGGCGTCCATCTCGTCAAAGCTCATCGCGTCGACGTTGACTTCGCCGTGCACGTCGCCGATCAGCTTGTCGGCACGGTGGCGGGCCTTGCAGCTGCGGCAGTCGAGCAGGGGATCGGAGAAACCGGCGACATGTCCGGTCGTGACCCAGGTCTGCGGGTTCATGATGATGGCGGCGTCAAGCCCAACGTTGTACGGGCTTTCCTGAACAAACTTCTTCAGCCAGGCTTTCTTGACGTTGTTTTTGAATTCAACGCCGAGCGGGCCGTAGTCCCAGGAGTTGGCAAGTCCGCCGTAAATCTCGCTGCCGGCGTAGACAAAGCCGCGGTTTTTGCACAGGGCAACGATCTTGTCCATATTTTTTTCGCTGTGTTCCATTGTTTCGTTCCTTTCCTGCGGCTGGCTGCCGCAGAGAGTATTTATCATTTCTGACAAATTCAAAATATATCAGATTGAGCCGCTCAGTTCAACAAAAAAATGGTTTTGACGCGATTTTTCTTAAAAATAAAAAAGATGAAAAAAAGTGTTAACATAACACAGAATTAGGTGTATACTAAATCGAAAGCCCGAAACAGCGGGAGAGAAAGACGAAAAGCAGAGGACAGCAGGGTGAAGGAGAAAAAAACAAAGGCTGCCAAAAAACCGCTTCCCGGCAAGGACCGCGAGGAAAAGAAACTGGCGATCAAGCGGAAAAAGACCCAGATCGTTCTGGCAGTCTTGCTGGTTTATCTTGTGGTCATGGTCGCGGCAGCCATTATCATCGACGACAGACATATCGAGATCACGCTCATCGGCCCGGATGTGGATATAGCCGAGGTGGGCGAGACATACGTCGATCTCGGTGCGCAGGCCTTTTTAACGGGGAATTTGTTCGGGAAGAGCGTTAATCCGGTCGAAATCAAGACGGAAAGCGGCGTGGATGTCGACGAGATCGGCGATTATACGGTGAAATATACGGCTGAGGCCTTTGGGAAAACGGCGGTGAGCTATCGCCAGGTCCTCGTACGGGATACAACTCCTCCCGTCATCACGCTCAACCATGAGGAAGGGTATCTTGCAAGCTGGCTTGTCGGCTATTCGGAGGAAGGCTTTACCGCGATCGACAATTACGACGGCGATCTGACGGACAAGGTTGTGCGCACCGAGGTCGAGGATACCGTCTATTATTCCGTAAAGGACTCCTCCGGAAACGAGACCGCCGTAGAGCGCAAAATCGAATACGGCGTATCTGAGCCTATGATCAGACTTGAAGGCGGGGAAGAGATCAACGTCGGCGCTGCCTTTACCTTTACCGATCCCGGATACGAGGCCATCGACGAGAGCGGGAATGATCTGACGGCCTATGTCAAGGTCACGGGGGAGGTCATCCCCTATGAGTTGGGAACGTATACGCTCGACTATTATATCATGAACGAGCAGGGCGAGACGGCGACGGCGCGGCGTATCGTCAACGTTGTCCCGCAGGCGAAGGTCGAGACCGTGATGCCCGAGAGGAAAACGATTTATCTGACCTTTGACGACGGCCCGGGCCCCTATACGGCGCAGCTCCTTGATGTTCTTGCACGCTACGGCGCGAAGGCGACCTTTTTCGTGACAGGCAACGGACAGAATTATGACAGGGACTATACCGATATGATCGGCCGCGCCTTCCGCGAGGGACATGCGATCGGCGTTCACACGCTGACGCATGACTATGCCGCGGTCTATGCCAGCCGTGACGCTTTCTTCAATGATTTCAACGCCATGGAGGACATCATCTTCGAGCAGACCGGACAGTATACCAAGCTGTTCCGCTTCCCCGGCGGCAGCAGCAACACGATCAGCCGGAACTACTGCTATGGCATTATGTCCAGTCTTGCCAACTATATGACGAATATGGGCTATGTGTATTTTGACTGGAACGTGGACAGCGGCGACGCGCTCGGCGGTGCGCGCAGCAGCTACACCGTGGCCAACAATGTCGCGGAGGGCTGCCTGGAAAACACGGTCAACGTCGTGCTGCAGCATGATACCAAGGACTTCAGCGTGGCCGCGGTCGAATCTATCCTGAGGTGGGGTACCAACAACGGTTATGTGTTCGAAGCTTTGGATGAAAGCAGCTACGGAGCGCATCACGGCATAAACAATTAACTTTTTGCATTGACAGAAAAGCGGCGCGGGATTTATAGTAATCCTGCGCCGCTTTTTTCAAACGCCGCGGCCTGAGCGCAGAGAAATAAAGGCAGAAGTGAAAAAGGAGAAAACGACATGATCCTTGCCATTGACGTGGGAAATACCAATATCGTGATCGGTACGATCGACAACGGAGAGATCGGCAGCATCGTGCGCATCCACACCGATACGCGCGAGACCGAAGCGGAATATATGATCAAGCTCAAGGAGATCTTTTATTCCTATGCTATGGACGTGTCGGCCTGTGAGGGCGTGATCCTTTCTTCGGTCGTTCCGCCTGTGACCGAGGCGCTTGTGCGCGCGATCAAAACGCTGACGGGACACGATTGCATGGTCGTGGGACCAGGTATGAAGACCGGCATGAACATCCGCGTCGACGACCCCGGGACCGTGGCGGGCGATCTGATCACCGGCGGCGTTGCCGCCATGCAGTTCTACGGCAAGCCCGTCATCGTGCTGGATCTTGGCACGGCGACCACGGCCACCGTCGTCGACGGCGGCGGCAATTTCCGCGGCGGCGCAATCCTGCCGGGTATCAAGCTCTCCTACGGCGCGCTCGCGGCCGGAACGAGCCTGCTGCCGGAGATCTCGATCACGGCGCCGAAAAAATGCATCGGCACGAACACGGTCGACTGCATGCGCTCGGGCGCGGTGTTCGGCACGGCGGCCATGATCGACGGACTGATCGATCGGATGGAGCAGGAGCTTGGCGAGAAGTGCAAGGTCGTGGCAACGGGCGGGCTGGCCGGCAGCATCGTTTCCTGCTGCATGCACGAGATCGTCTGCGACGACGATCTGCTGCTCAAAGGGCTATGGTATCTCTACGAGAAAAACAAATAAAATAACGCCTGAGCCGTTTTCAGCTCAGGCGCTTGTTTGAAAAAGGAGTTCTCAGAGCTCGTTCCACTCGCGGATCTGGGTACGCAGCCAGTCGGCCCATTCGTCGATCCCCTCGCCCGTACGGGCAGAGATGGGGATGATCTTCATATTGGGGTTGAGCCGGCGGACGTATTTCTTGCAGGCCTCGAGATCGAAGTCAAAGTAGGGGAGAACGTCGATCTTGTTGATCAGCAGCACGTCGCAGATCGAGAACATCAAAGGGTACTTCAGCGGTTTGTCGTCGCCCTCGGGAACGGAGAGGATCATCGCGTTTTTCGACGAACCCGTGTCAAATTCCGCCGGGCATACAAGATTGCCGATGTTTTCGAGGATCGCAAAATCGACGTCGTCAACGCCAAGACCCTCAAGACCCTGGCGGGTCATGCCGGCGTCGAGATGACACATGCCGCCGGTGTGAAGCTGGATGACCTTGGCACCTGTCTTTTCGATCGTGGCGGCGTCGACGTCGGAATCGATGTCGGCTTCCATGACGCCGATCCTGAATTCATCCTTCAGCGCGGCGATCGTGCGGCGGAGCGTGGTGGTCTTGCCACTGCCGGGGGAACTCATCAGGTTAAGAAGAAAGACCTTGTCCTTCTTCAAATCGCTGCGGAGCTGGTCGGCCGCGCGGTCGTTGCTTTCGAAAACGCTCTGCTTGATCTCAAGCACTCTGTAACCTTCCATGGTATTCCTCCATACGAGCATCTGCGCGAGAGGCGCAGTTATTTTCAAATGAAACTTTACCACGTTTGCCCCGGTATTTCAATGCCTAAGTTTTCGGGCGAAACGGGAGAAAAAGAGGCTGATGTGAAATACAAAGCGATCCTTTTTGACATGGACGGAACCGTCCTTGATACCCTGCGCGATCTCAACGCGGCGGTCAATTGCTGCATGGAGCATTTCGGCTGTCCGCTCCAAACGATCGACGAGACAAGGCGGCGCGTCGGAAACGGCTCGCGGCGGCTTATAGAACTGTCCGTGCCGGACGGAACGAGCGAGGAAAAAATCGGGGAAATGCTCGCGTGGTATCTGCCTTATTATAACGACCACGCGAACGACACGACCGCACCCTATCCCGGCATCCCGGCATTGATGGAGAGGCTGCGCGATAAGGGCTGCGCGCTTGCGATCGTCTCCAACAAGCCGGACCGGACAGTAAAGGAGCTTGCCGCGATCCATTTCCCCGGCCTGCTGGAAACAGCGGTCGGTGAAAACGAGGCGGCGGGCATCCGCCGCAAGCCCTGGCCGGATACGCTGCTTGCCGCGGCAAAGGAACTCGGTGTCCCGACGGAGAAATGCCTGTATGTCGGGGATTCGGAGGTCGACGTCCTGACGGCGGCGCGCGCCGGGATGGACTGCGCGTCTGTACTGTGGGGATTTCGCAGCCGGGAGGAGATCGCGGCTGCAGGCGGAACTCTGTTTATAAATGATCCCGGAGAACTGCTGGACTATATTGTGACAGAATAAAAAGCAACCGGAGAGCGAAAAGACCGCTTTCCGGCTGCTGTTTTTTATAAAGGCTGCTTTTTGATCTGCGCCCAGCGGCGCGGATATTTCGGCGGTGTAACAGAGGTCTTTCGGATGCAGATCACGCTGTGGACAATGTCGGTGCCAGGAATGGCATAATCCTTTTCGGCCTCGACCGTGCCGCCGAGAAGTGAGATCGAACGACCGGCCTCTTTCAGCTCATCGGCGTGGTCGCGGCTTTTCATGGCAAGAAACAGGCCGCCCTTTTTCACATACGGAAGACACAGCTCGCAGAGGAGATCCAGACGGGCGACAGCGCGCGAAACGGCGATGTCGAAGGCCTCGCGATAACCGGCGGGGATCTCTTCGGCGCGGGCATGGATGCAGGCGACGTCGTCAAAGCCGAGAGCGGAGCAGGTTTCGCGCAAAAAACCGATGCGCTTGTCGAGACTGTCGAGCAATACAACGGGGAGCTCAGGGCGCACGACCTTCAGCACCAGACCGGGAAAGCCCGCGCCGGTGCCGACGTCGATCACACGCTTGCCATCAAACGAAGTGAGCGAGAGAAGCGCCGCGCTGTCGAGAAAGTGCAGACGCGCGATCTCATCCTCCTCCGTTATGGCGGTGAGATTCATGACCTTGTTCGTTTCAACAAGCATCCCGGCATAGAGCCGATAGCGCTCGAGCATGCGCGCATCAAGCGGCAGACCAAGCTCGTCAAAGCCGGCTTGAAGGATCTCTTCCAACATCACGCTTCCGATCCCTGCTGCAGAGAGAGCTTGAGCGCCTGGGCAAGCTGGTCGGGGCAGGAAGTGGACTTGCGTCCGCAGCGAACGCCCTCGAGACGGCGGATGACGTCTTCAACCTCCATGCCCTCGACAAGACGGGAAATGCCCTTGAGGTTTCCGTCGCAGCCGCCCATGACCTGAAAGCCGGCGATACGGCCGTCTTCGATCTCGATCTCCATCAGCTGAGAGCAGACGCCCTTCGGCCGGTATGTGAATTTCATAGCTTTTCTCCTTTATCTTTTTTTTCACATGATAGCACTCTTTTTCCGCCCCCGTCAAGTGAAGCCGTGTGCGCAGGGCGCATATGGCCGGGTGAGGCGTGCATACGATGAGATGAAAGGCGGGGAGAAGGATATGGGCGAGGGAAAAAAGCTGGCGCTGCTTGGGCTTTGCGCCGTGTGCGTGTACATACTTTCCGGCGGGATAATGAAGCAGGAGGAGCAGCCGTATCCCTCTCTGGCGGAGACAGCCGTGACACAGAGCGCGGAGAAAAGCCTGACTCAAAAAAACGAGAGCGGGGAAGGCGCGGGCGGCGCGGAGACGATCGATGCGCCGGCTTCAACTACGCGTGAATGGGCGGAGGCGATGTTTGTCCCGTCACAGGCGGAAGAAGCGGTCGGCATGACAATCGGCAGCGATGCGCTGATCAAAAACGAAACCGATTATCCGATCGATGCAGCGGCAATGGTGCAAAAAGGAACAAGCATACGGCTTGATGCCGGGCAGCCGCAGATCCTGATCATTCATACGCACTCGTCCGAGGCCTATACGCCGGCGGGGCTCGACCGGTATGACGCGAGCGACCACGCCAGGACAGAGGACAGCGAGCATAACATCATCCGCGTCGGGGACGAACTTGCCAAACTGTTCGAGGCCAACGGCCTGTCGGTGATCCACGACCGGGGCGTTTATGATTATCCGAGCTATACGGGCTCATATGCGCGCTCGGGAGCGGCGGTCGAGCAGTATTTGAAAGAATATCCGAGCATAGGCGTCGTATTGGACGTCCACCGGGACGCGCTCGGGACGGATGACGTTATATACAAAACCGTTGCCGAGGAAGCGGGCTCGTGCGCAAGCCAGGTGATGCTGCTGTCCGGAACGGATGAGAGCGGGCTTGAGCACCCGAATTGGCGAGAGAATCTTTCGCTCGCGCTGTACCTGCAGGACGCCGTGCTGCGCACGCATCCGACGCTGATGCGGCCTGTCGACGTCGTTCCGCAGCGGTACAATCAGCAGCTTTGCAGCGGGATGCTGATCGTGGAGGTCGGCAGCAGCGGAAACACGATGCAGGAGGCTCTGGCGGCGATCCGTCTGTTTGCCGAGGCGGCCGCTCCGGCACTTCTGCAGTTGGTCGAATGAGGCCCCATTTCAAAGATTATTAACTTTACAAAAAGCCCGCCTCATGGTATATTGAGGCCACAAGCAAAACACCATTTTTAACTTAACAAAGGAGAGAATTACTTATGAAAAAATGGGTCTGCCCGGTTTGCGGTTATGTTCATGAAGGCGACACGCCTCCCGAGTTCTGCCCCCAGTGCAAGGTCCCCGGTTCCCGCTTTACTGAAATGAAGGGTGAACTGACCTGGGCCGCCGAACACGTCGTCGGCGTTGGCAAGACCTTTGGCGCCGAGGTGCCTGAGGATGTCCAGCAGCATATCATTGACGAGCTGCGCTCCAACTTTAACGGCGAATGCAGCGAGGTCGGCATGTATCTGGCCATGTCCCGCGTCGCCCACCGCGAGGGTTATCCCGAGATCGGCCTGTATTGGGAAAAGGCCGCTTTTGAAGAAGCCGAGCACGCCGCCAAGTTTGCCGAACTCCTCGGCGAGGTCGTGACCGACAGCACCAAGAAGAATCTCGAGATGCGCGTCGACGCCGAAAACGGCGCCACCGCCGGCAAGTTCGAGCTTGCCAAGCTCGCCAAGAAGTACAACCTCGACGCAATTCACGACACCGTGCACGAAATGGCCCGCGACGAGGCCCGTCACGGCAAGGCCTTCAAGGGCCTGCTGGAGCGTTACTTCGGCAAATAACGAATGGAATACAGACGCTTTGGCGATACTGTCGTCGCGCGGATCGATCGCGGGGAGGAGATCCTTTCCAAACTGAAAAAGATCGCTCTTGCCGAGAACATCTCTCTGGCTGAGATCAGCGCGCTCGGCGCGGTGGGTGATTTTACCGTCGGTGTATATCACACCGCGCAGAAGGAATACTGCTCGAACCGGTTCACAGGCGACTGGGAGATCGTGTCTCTTACCGGCAGCATCACGCAGATGAAGGGCGAGTATTACGCCCACATCCACATGAGCGCCGGCGGAGCAGACGGAGCGGTCGTCGGCGGACACCTCAACGCTGCGGTCGTCAGTGCGACCTGCGAGATGTTCATCCATGTAATCAATGGCAGAGTCGAACGGCTGTATGACGAAAAAACCGGCTTGAATCTTTTTTCTTTTGTTTCTTAGTCAGTAAAGAAGGAGGAAAATACAAATGAAGTATGTTTGCAATCTGTGCGGCTGGGTCTATGACGAAGAGGAGCAGGGCGTGAAATGGGAAGACCTTCCCGAAGATTTTGCCTGTGAGCTCTGCGGCGCCGGCAAGGACGATTTCAGCCCCGAGGAATGATTCACAGAAAAGGAAAAGGACCGGAAGCATCCGCTTCCGGTCCTTTTTTCGCAAAAAAGCGGAAATTCTTACAGAAAATGAAAAATACAGTAAAATAAAAAATGCATAGATTAATTGGTTTTCTTGTGTTATAATGATAAACAGGATTATGACAACAAAATTATGACAACTTACACTGGCTTTCATTCTTTGCGCAAGAATCGGAAAGGCGGGAAAGAAAAATGGAAAAAGAAACGAAAAAACAGCGTGGATTCTACGTCGAAAAAGGAAGCTTTTTCGTTCATGCGGCGGTCATTCTGCTTGCGCTCGCAATGGCGGCGCGGCTGCTCGGCACGATGAATCTGTGGTCAGATGCCTTTAAGTTTGCAACGCTGATCGCTCTTCCCGTTATCAGCGCGCTGCTGTACATCCTGTTCATCCTTCTTCTCGGCCGCATCGCGCTGTGGTCGACGATCCTGCCGGTGCTCGGCGGGGCGGCGTTCTTCATCCTTTCCGCCACGAACGGAACGGATCAACTGCGCATGATCATCTGCATCGTGCTCTCGTTCGTCGCTGCCTTTGTTTATACCGCGACGCTCGCGGGACTGCTCCGCACAAAATGGCTGAATGTCGTCGTTTTTTCTCTTATCCTGGCTTATCAGATCGTTTTCCTGGCTGTTCCGGCCTTTTCTGATCAAAAGGACCCGATCAGCTTTGCAGACGGGATGACGCTTCTCTCCTCGATCGGTATTATTCTCGCAATGGTTTTTGGTTCGTTGGCCATCCGCCGCAGAAAAGCGCCGAAAGAGACAGCCGAGCTTCCAAAAATCAAGGATCCCGTTGTGATCAAGCCCGAGACGGAAGAAGAGACGCCGCAGGAAGCGCCCGCAGAAGCTGCGGAGGAGGCTTCCGAGACCTTGAACGAACAGGTCGAGAGCATCGATGCCTCACCGTCCGCGGAGAAGGCACCCGCTCCGGCTGAGGAGACGGAACAGAAAGAAGAAATCCAGCAGTGAGGAGACGATCACGCCATCCTCTTTTACAGGTGATAGTATGAAAGAACCGGGAAAAACGGCTTCCTCGCGGGCATTTACCGGAAAGCACGAGACTGCGGCGATGACGGCGCAGCAGGCGGCGGTTGAGCTGCAGCTGAGGAAAGAAGAACAAGTCAAAAAGAAAAACCAGAAGCGGACGCTGTACATCATCTTTACGGCTCTGGCGGCGGCAACGATTATTGTTGCTGCCTTTATTCTGAAGGGAGCCGCCGAGCAGCGAAGCTATAACACCTATTACAGCAGTGCGCTTCAGGATTATTATAACGGCGCGTATGACAGCGCTCTGGCCAGCCTGCGCCGCGCGTCCGCCATCACCGAGACGGAAGAGTGCACGATGCTGATGGTTGACTGCTATGAAAAGCAGGGCAATTATAAAAAGGCGCTGCAGCTGCTCGAAGAAATGTACAAAAAGGACAAGAGCAACGCCGTCGTTTCGGCCCGGATTGCAGAGATCAAGGAAAAGGAAAGCGACGAGAAAAACGAATCGATGATCACGATCGTCGGCAAGTCTTACGAAGAGGGGACAACATCACTCTCTCTTCAGAATAACGCATTGGGCGACGGTCTGCTCACGGACGTAATCAAGCTCTATTCTCTCTCTACGCTGACGCTTTCGGGCGACAATCTTTCCAACATTTCACCTCTCTCCACGCTCGGCGGACTTGTTTATCTGGATCTGAGCGACAACATGATCTCGGATCTGTATCCGCTTTCCAATCTTCACGAATTAAAGACCCTGTATCTGGACAACAATCCGGTCACGGATTTTTCGCCGCTTTATTCCCTGACGCAGCTTGACATGCTTTCGATCCGGGGGATCGGGATTACGGAAGAGCAGCTCAAGGGGCTTTCCTCCGCGCTGCCTAACTGCGCGATCCATTGTGAAACGGCGCAAGAAAAGGTCAGTGAAATCACACTGGGCGGTGCGACCTTTAAGACGGATGCCATCGAACTGAATCTGAGCAACATGGGGATCTCTGATATTTCCGCGCTCAGCGCGTGCAGGGATCTGACCAGGCTTGACATCACGGGAAACAGCGTGGCCGATCTGACGCCGCTGATGGATCTGCCCAATCTTGAGTGGCTGAGCATCAAGGACAACATGGTCGTGGATCTGCGGCCGCTGATGGGCTTGAGCCGCCTTCGCTATCTCAACGCTGAGGGGAACGGCATCACGGGAACGGCCGCCCTCTCCTCAATGAGCAATCTCAACGAGCTTTATCTGGCCTTTAACATGATCAGCGATCTTTCCGGACTGAAAGGGCTGACTTCGCTTCGGATCCTCGGGCTGGAAAGCACAGGCCTTACGGACGATGTCCTGCCGAACCTTTATTCCATGTCGAGTCTGGATGTGTTGAGGATCTATGACAATCCTGAACTTAACGGTGAGGCTGTCGATGAGCTGAAGGCAAACCTGCGCGGATGCAATGTGCAGCACTCCGAACTGTATTATTCGATCGAAATCGGCGGGGAGAGCTTTAAGGAAAACATCACCGAGCTTTCGCTCTTCGGAAGAGGGATCACCGACATCACGCCCATCAACCGCTTCAAGAGACTGGAAAAGCTGGATCTCGGCAGCAATGAGATCGAGAATGTAAACATGTTCCAATATACATCTGCGCCGCTACGTGAACTGAAGCTCGGCAACAACCGGATCACAGATCCGACGGCGCTGATGTATCTCGGTTCTCTTGAAAGGCTGGATGTGTCCGGCAACAATATCGGAATCGTTTCGCCTTTTAAGCTGATGACCTCACTGAAGTGGCTGAATCTCAGCAACAATCCGCTTGGAGAATCGGATGTCGAAGAGCTTCGGGCGGCGCTTCCGGACTGTGAGATCATATTTGACAGTTAAAGGATAGAAATCGAAACAGGCCATGCGGTTATTCCGCATGGCCTGTTTTTTGCTCTGTACGACAGAACGGTTTTATTTTGTTCCGGAGGAGCCAAAGCCGCCTTCACCGCGGTCACTGTCTTCGAGAGAGGAGACCTCGATGAATTCGGCGCTGATGACGGATGAGATGACCAGCTGGGCGATCCGCATGCCTGCCGTGATTTCAAAATCGGCGTCGCCATGATTGATGAGGATGACCTTTACCTCGCCGCGATACCCCGCGTCGATCGTCCCCGGCGCATTGAGCACCGTCACACCATGCCTGGCGGCCAGCCCGCTGCGCGGGCGAACCTGCGCCTCGGTGCCGTGGGGGAGCTCAATGGAGACAGCCGTCGGAACGCAGCCGAAGCCATGCGCCTTGAGCAGGAAGTCCTCCGATGCATAGAGGTCAAAGCCTGCGTCATCTTCGTGCGCTTTTTGCGGAATATGCGCGCCCTCGCGCAGTTTTACAAATTTGATTTGAAGCATGTTCTGCACCTCCCGCTTATTTCAAAGCTATTATAAAACAGCCCGGAGACTTCTTCAAGTGCGGCTTTAGGTCCGCTTTAGGAATAAAACGTATGATTGAAATAAATAGAAGAAACTTGAATTGTGAGGCTGTTTCGGGTATAAAAGAATAAGGTGATGAATAATGAAGCTTCTGATCGCGGAAGATGAAATCGATCTGGCCGAGGCATTGACTGCCTTTTTTGAAAAGAACCAGTTTACCGTTGAGGCGGTGCATAACGGGGCGGATGCCTATGATTATGCGCGTGAGGGCGGCTATGACGCGGTGATCCTTGACGTCATGATGCCGAAAATGAATGGGATCGAGGTGCTGCGCCGTCTGCGCGAGGACGGCGTGACGACGCCGATCATGATGCTGACAGCCAAGGCGCAGAAGGACGACCGTGTCGAGGGTTTTGACGCCGGAGCCGACGATTATCTGCCCAAACCCTTTGCACCCGACGAGCTGCTCTCCCGTGTTCGGGCGCTGCTGCGCCGCGCGGGTGAATTCAAGCCGACGGTGTTGTCCTTCGGGGATCTGAAGCTTGATCCCTCTACCGGTATGCTCAGCTGCGGAGAAGAAGCAGTGCGCCTGTCCGGGCGGGAGTTTCAGCTGATGGAGCTTTTCCTTCGCTCGCCGAAGATCATTTTTTCGGTCGATAAGATCATGGAACGGATCTGGGGATGGGACAGCGATGCCGAAATCAACGTCGTTTGGGTCCACATTTCCAATCTGCGTAAAAAACTGAAGGTGATCGGGTCGTCCGTTGCGATCCGCGCCAACCGCGGTATGGGTTACGTGCTGGAGGACGGGACATGATCGAACGGCTTCGAAAACGCTTTATCCGCATTGCCGTTTTGTCGGTAGCGCTTGTGATGCTGCTGCTTTCTGTTGCGGTAAATGTGTCAAACTTTGTCTCGGTCAATTCGGACGTAGACTCACTTCTCGCCATGATCTCGGAAGAGATCGAGCGCCCTGCGGGCAACATGCGCGGTGAGGACGGATTCCATGGCGGGATGCACGAAGAGGGAATGCGTCCCGACGGTGAGCCGGGATGGTTTGACGAGAGGGGCGGAAGACGCTTTAATTCAGAGACGCCGTTCTCGACCCGATATTTCATCTTGTATTACGATGAACAGGGCGAACTGCTTGCAAGCGATCTGACGCATATCGCGTCCGTGGAAGAGGACGATGTGAGCGACTATCTTTCCGTTGCCGCCAGGAACGGAGAAGGAAGCGCCTATTACGGCGGGTATAAATATCGGGTGTCACCGTTCGGAAACGGCGCTTATAAAGCCGTGTTCATGGATTGCTATTCCCAGCTGCGCTCTGTTCGCAATGTGGCGCTGATGACGCTCGCCGCGGATGTATTCTGTCTTCTCCTTGTTTATGTTCTGGTCGTGATTTTTTCTAAGAGGGCGATCGATCCCGTTGTGAAAAGCACCAGGCAGCAAAAGCAGTTTATCACAGACGCAAGTCATGAACTCAAGACGCCTCTGACGGTAATGACGACTTCGCTGAAAGTGCTGGAAATGGAAGTCGGGAAGTCGAAGTGGATCGACAAGGCAACGGCCCAGACGCAGAAAATGACCGAGCTTGTCAACTCGCTTGTCACGCTCTCCCGCATGGATGAGGAGGAGCCCTCTGCCGCAATGGCGGAATTTGATCTCTCCGCCGCGGTAGGGGAGACGGTCGAGTCCTTCCGCGACAGCGCCGAGACTGAGGGGCATCCTGTTAAGGCAGATATAACAGAAGGCATCCTTTTTTGCGGAGACGAAACGGCGATGCGCCAACTCGTTTCCATCCTGATGGACAACGCGCTGAAATATGCGCTTCCCGGCGGAGAGATCGTCCTTTCTCTCAAGCGGGAGCATCGCGGGATCGTTCTGCGGCAGAGTAATCCCTGTGAAGAGATCGGCGAGGGCGAGGAGAAAAAGCTTTTTGACCGGTTTTACCGCGCGGATCCCTCCCGTTCGTCCGAGAAAAAAGGCTTCGGCGTCGGGCTGTCGATCGCCCGCGGGATCGTTGAGATGCACAAGGGGAGCATTACGGCCTCCTGTCCCGATAAGGGAAGAATTGAATTTACCGTCGTTTTGAAGTAACATACACCGGGCAGCCGTGATGCCATACGGCTGCCCGGTGAGATTTTCTTCGTGACAAATATCCTGTTTGGTGCTATCATTCCGTTGTAAAAAATGTAATTACATGAAAGGATCAAACCATGCAGGATTATATCATTGCCACCTCTTCAACTTCGGATCTGACAAGAGAGTATCTGGATGAACACCGGATCCCTTTTGTTTCCTATACTTATACGGTCGGCGACACGCTTTACGAGGACGACTGCCGCGAGGAGACGCGGGACAGGGTTTATAAGGGGATGCGCGGCGGCGACAGACTGAAAACCTCGATGATCAATGAATTCATCTACTGCGACTTCTTTCGGTCTCTTCTCGAAACAGGCAAGGATGTTATTTTCCTCGATATGTCGGTGAAGATGTCGGTTTCGTATGAGAAATCCAAGATTGCCGAGGAAATGATCAAGAGCGAGTTTCCGGACAGAAAGCTGTATATCATGGATACGCGCTGCATCTCCGGCGGTCTCGGTTTGCTTGTCAAAAACATGGTCGCACGCGCCGAGCAGGGGATGAGCTATGAAGATGTGATCGCCTGGGGTGAGGCAAACAAGCTCAAGATCGCCCATCGATTTACGGTGGATGACCTGAACTATCTCAAGGCAGGCGGCCGGGTCTCCAATTCCGCAGCGCTGGTCGGTTCGCTTCTGTCAGTAAAGCCGGTGCTTTATGTGCCGGACGGAGGAACACTCGATGTGGCGAAAAAGGTACGCGGGCGCAAGGCAGCGCTCGCCGAGATCCTGCGCGGCGTGAAGGAAGATCTCCGAGAGATCGATCCGACCGGCCTCGAGATCAATATCCTGCAGGCCGACTGCCGTGACGATGCCGAGTTTGTCCGCGAGGAGATCAAAAAAGCCTATCCGATGGTCGGCGAAATCACGATCACGGGCCTTGGCGTCGTGATCGGCGCTCACTGCGGCCCCGGACTGTTGACGGTATTTTATTTCTGCAACAAGCGCAGACCATGAATGATTTTACAAAGGAAACCGCCGTTTTAAGGCGGTTTCCTTTGTAATTTGAACTTTACCGCCGAAGTGAAAAAGCAAGAAAAAAAGTGTTGACTTTTCCTACCCTGTCTGCTATTATACTTCTTGCGCGTGAGACGCGCGGGTATCACAGATGGGGGTATAGCTCAGCTGGGAGCGCACACCGTATTTAACCAGCCCCCTGTTTGAGAGAGCTTCTTAAAGCAAAAACCCTTTTAATTCAATAATAATGCGTCTCCTACGGGGGTATAGCTCAGCTGGGAGAGCGCTTGAATGGCATTCAAGAGGTCAGCGGTTCGATCCCGCTTATCTCCACCAGACGCATTATGAAAGGCTTGATTTCTTCGGAGATCAAGCCTTTTTGTTTCCCCAAAAATGAATATCGGGATGATGCTGGCAACTTCCATCGCCGTCCAAGTGTCCTCCCTCCTATTGAAAAGGCCGTTTCCACGAATCAAGAGATCGTGAAAGCGGCCTTTTTTCGTTGCCCGGAAATGTGTCTCACCGTGAGACACAATGAATTGCCATTATGATGCTTAAAATGGTTTATCTCGGCTTTTTGTAAAGCTTTAGATATGCAAAAGGCCCTTTGAGTAGAAAAGATTTGCTATCAGGGTGCCTCTTTGCTAAATCATTGAGGAGTGAGTAATTGATCGAATTAACCAGCTGACAGCATTTAACATACTCTGAAAGACTTGGAAGCGAATCCAAAGATAATTGCTCACTAAGTGGAGGCAGTAAATACAGATCTTTAAGTGTTGGTATTTGAAAATGCGATTCTTCAAATTGCTTATACGGGAACCAAACACCATATGCATGATTATAATTAATCATGTTTCGTGTTGAAGAAAGCCAGTTCGAGTCTCCACGTTTGTTAATGACCGCCTTGAGTTCATCAAGTCGAGACACTACTGCCTCAGCGTCAGCCAAAGGCATTTGAGAGTATATACACATCTTCGGTTTCGTTGCCGACTCATTTTTTCTTATACAATTTGCGTCAAGGTTGTTTGTTTCAATAGAAAGCCCAGATAATACATCAAGAAAATCTATGTACCGATGCCATAGGCCCTTATGATTATCGTCATACCTTCCAACTCTAAAGAATGTGACCTTTGAAGAAGCACCATCGATCTTAAAGCAATATATACCCTTACCCAAAGAAGGAAAAGCTGATCCCAAAGTGTTAGCACGGTTTTTTATGTTATTTAAGATCCTTTGATCTAGCTGAACAAGGCCAAATCCACATATCTTAAGAGTCGAGTGAGCTGAGTAAAAAGCAGAGTAATAGTATTTTACTAGTTCCCAAGCAAGAAATTTCTTTGGCTCTAAAGCTTCATTAATATTGTTTAAACTCTCAATCGAGGCACAGGATAAGCGAGAAATATCGCTTGCTAAACAAGATAGAAAGGTGGAAATATCATAAAAGACCAATTCAAAGCTATCTCCAAGCCCAGAGGAGGATGGAACAAAGCTGTCGTTATTTGCTAGCCAAGTTCTCAAACTCTCCTCTGTGCACTTAGAAACCATATTTAGCCTGGGAATATAGAGTTGGCGCATGCCATCGGTAATATCTATCTCTTTTGTTTCCATTATTAGAGTGTAAAATCTCTATTCAAACAATCAAGAAAATGATCATATATAGCCTTAATTGATGTTGCTTTGGCAACTTTTGATGCAGTCATGCTACTAAAAACGGGAGCCAAAGCCGAAGCAAAACTGTCAACCGAGTAGTTCCCATCAACAAGTCTAGCAACATGAGGGAAAAACTGCATTATTGCTTTAAAAAGAGTCGGCTTAACAATACTGTCTATGCCTTTCTTTTTTAGCCCATTACTCATGGCCTTTAAATATGCGTTCAAAAAGCTATATATTTCTTCAGCCTCACGCTCACCGAAAATGCCATATATCGGTTTTATTGCAGAATTAAATGTTACTCGGGAAAGTTTTCCAGCTTTTCTCTGTGCAGGAGACATTAATCCAAGCAAAACGCTATCGGGCTGTTCATTAAAAAGATTATAAATAGTACGACAGAATGCCTCAATATTGCTTTCGTATTCTGCAAGCGATTTAATATCTAATACCAATTCGGACGGGACTGGACGTTGCTTTGTATTAATATCGACAAAGAGACGGGTCTCTTCTTTGCGTGATAGCCCATTATATATTATTACTGGCACCCTTACTGAAGTCTTAGCAAGAGAGAAGCCGAAAATTCGATGCTGTCCATCTAGAATTAAAAAAGCTTTGGGCACTAGATTAAACTCTACCGTCTTATTCTTGCTACTGTACTGCAAATCAGCATCTTCCTGAGCAGATAGTATTATTGCTGTAGGAATTGAGCCCTTTCCAGAATCAATATAATCAGCAATTTCCTGTGCACGGTTTTTATCGAGAATCCTTTGAAATCCATCATGTGGGTCAGCGTCTCTTGTAGAGACAAAGCATGTTTCAGCTAACACCTCACTCGGCATTGTGAGTGAATAGAACTTCGCGTTTCCTTGTGAAATCAAGCTACAACTATAGCTTTCTCGTTTGGTATTGTCACTTGGCATACTTGCCCCTCCTTTGTGCGCTATCACACAGTTTGTTTAAAATATTTATGGTTTTTTATAAGTATACCCAGAAAAAGAAATGATGGCAATAGTCTATTAACAGTATTTCACATGATTTGTAAGCAAAAGCTTTAAGCTTCTGTCCAGCATTTTACATTGTTCAAAATGTATTTTGCCATTAAACATGTTTTATGCGTATGTATCAAACATCTGCCTTGCTCGTTCTTCCGTGAAAAGCCATTCTTCGGGTAGCTTGTCAATCGTTCCTGCTGCGCTGGCGCGCTCTCCCCAAACATGGTTTTCGCGCAGTACAGTCTCACCGGCTCTGGAATCGTGAAGCGCCTGGGCAATCTCGCTCGGCGTAGCAAGATACATTCTCGGCAACTGATCGTCGGCAACATTCTGAAACTGAACAAGACAGAAGATCGTCTTTTTCCCGTGTGCTGCAAGCCATTTGTCAATGGCCTCGTGATAGTCGCAGCCTTTTTTGTAGTTCTGCGTCAAGCCCCAGCCGCCGTCTTGACTTCCCTTGACGGAGACTTTCAGCATCTTATCGCCCCTTGTGGCGATAAGATCATATTCTGGCTGATTTGCGCCGTACTGAACAGATACATCTATTCCATATCTGGCAAACTGGGCGGCGGCAAACGCCTCACCAGCGACGCCGATATGCCATGAGCTTACTTTCTTCATCTTCTACCCCTCAATCCCCATTTTCTCTATCAGATCATGGAGGCTTTTGTCATGCTGGGCTTTACTAATCGCCCCGCGCTCCAGGAACATATCAAGAGTCTGCTCCTGTTTCAAGAATAATTGCTTGTTTTTCTCCGCATAGGTCAGATGATCCCATGCGGAGTTTTCTATATTCACGTCCATATTTCTCTCTCTTTCTTATGCTGGCTTTCTCAAAAGCATAGGCGAAGCCGTAGCAAGGATTTCAGCGGCGGCGCTGCGATCTGTCAGATAAGGCCGCACATCCTTTTCCCCGACGAACAGAAAACAACATCCTCAATAGTTAATCACATGCCTCGCCCATGCCTCAATCGTTTCATTGGACTTCAAGGTTATGGCTTGATGGTATAAAGCATATCCCTGCGCATCGTGCTGCTTCAAATCAAGAATAGCTTCTTTACTGCCGAAGAAAAACTTATCTCTGAGCACAAAGTAATCTGCCAAGCTTTCCCACAAAAGCGCCGCCGCGCGGTAGTTTCCTTCATCATCGTCCTTTTGCATACGGTTTATAGTTTTACGAATCAACGATACTATGAGTTCTTTTTCATCCTGATCTGTTTTTTCGTGTTCTTGAACATATTTTCTGACCCTTTCTTGAAGAGCTTTTCCGGTTCCGTCATCAATTACAAGCTCCGCATTATATACGGGCAGGAACAGATCCGGGTCTTCAGAAAGCGCTTCGGCCGCGGTGAAAATGAAGCAATCCAACGCAACCCCATTTATTACGCTGTTGTCGTGTTTTTTGTTTTTCTTATCTACTATGATCATACAGTCAAAGTCGCTGTATTCATCGTAATCGCCGCGGACATAAGACCCATAAATTAACAAGGTTCGTGGGTGATATGTGTCTTTTAGGTATGTGATAACCGTGTCTTTCATCTCTATACTCCTAAACCCTTTTTCTTTCCGAATTCTTCATCAGGAATGGCAAATCCATTATCAAAAACTTGTCTCACCGTGAGACACATTTCCGGGTGATTTGGGGATTTACCACCGGCTCATATTCTTTTCAAACTTGTCAATATACGACTGTTTCAATTCCTCTGCCGAAATCCCGTAGCAAAGCAGAATGTCGTTATAATACATTAGGACGTCTGCCAATTCTTCAATAAGATGCTCTCGCAATGGCGCTTCTTGGCTTGCTTTCTCGCCGCCATGCTTTTTTACTATATCAATTACTTCACCGATTTCACCGATCATCCATAACAACTGATCTTTTCCACGGTCGGGACAAATCGGCTTCCATTTATCTTTATACTTTTCCTGCAAAGCCTTCTGCATTTCAAGCATTTCATTGATTCCGAAGTCATCCATTTCAATATCCCCACTCATTTCGACATACCTATTCTTTTACCATCCGATAGAAAATGCCTTCACCAATGGGCGTTGTTTCCTTGAACGGTTCTCCGTCGATCCGAAAGCCAGCTTTTTCATAGCATCTGACAGCCCGCTTATTCCATGTTCGCACTTCCAGATA